>CANQNP010000074.1 GCA_947625235.1 uncultured Atopobiaceae bacterium
CGGAGGCGTCGATGCCCCACCGATAGACATGCTTGTTTGGATCTGCCATACCGCTCCTTCTTCCTTGGGCGCGCCACACGAGGACGGCCGATTTCTTGGACGCCAACGCGCCGCGTCCGGATCAAACGCAATCGAAAGAATGCTAGCCCATAGGGGGTGCTTCATCAAACGATTTCGAGGCCATCGCGCATGCTTCACAGACGAGTGGAGCGCGCGGTACGGCACACGAAAAACACCCTCTCCGGCGGGCGGAAAGGGTGCCTTCGAGGGAGCTGCTCGGCGCGCGGCCTACACGCCGCCGGGGATGTTCTTGGGATCGGACTGCGTGAGCGTGGAGATCACGTTGATCGCGGGACCGATGATGTCGATCGAGAAGATCTGGCGCGCCTCGAGCTCACGGCGGATGTCGTTCCTGAGGTCGGTGTCCACGATGGTGTGGAAGACGGCCGTGGGATGATCGCTCGTCTGGTTCTCGTCGAGGTAGGCGATCACCTGGTCGAGGTTCCGCACCCTCGGAAGGCGGGAGATCCTCACGCAGCCCACGTCGAACTGCGACGCCGCGGCGGCGACCACGCCAGCTGCGGTGTCGCCCTCGGAATCGGAGATCACGTGGATAAGGGCGCAATCATCGCAGTATTCGATGTCATCGGTGTCGAAGGTACGCACAGGCTCCTCCTATAAAAGGTCGCTCGTCGCTACGGCCGATGGTAGTGCATGGAAGCCACCGCCTCGCCAAGGATTGGGCAGACGGTCTCCCATCGGGGACGCCGCGCCCGCAGGCGGAGGGTAGCCCCTCCCCTAGGACACCTTGGCGAGCGCCGCGAAGTCCGCAACGCCCGCGAAGGGCGCCGCGAAGCGGTTCAGGAGGACGAGCCTTCGCCTCCTCACGGCGGGATCGTGATCCATCACGAGCACGTCCTCGAAGAAGCGATCGATCGGGCCGCGAAGCGCCGCGAGGGCCGCGAGGGCGTCCGAGAAGCGATCGTCGGCGAGCGCGGCCTCGACGTCCGCCTCCGCGGCCTCGGTGGCCTCGTAGAGCGCGCGCTCCGCCTCCCCGAGCGCGGCGAGGTCCACCTCCGTGCCGAGCGCGGGATCGGCGAGGTGCGTCGCGCGGAGGAACGCCTGCGCGAGGTCGTCCATGAGCTCGCCCGCCTCCGCACGCGCCGCCTCGAGCGCCCGCACGCGCGAGAGGAACTCCGCGGGGTCCACCACGCCCGTGTGGGCGATGGCGGCCACGGCATCGGCCTCGGCGCCCTCCTCGCGCGCCATCGTCTGGAGGCGTCCGGAGAAGAACTCCGCCACGGCGCGCGCCACCTCGGCGCGATCGAAGTCGAGGCCCTGCTCCTGGTAGAGGCCGAGGGCCACGTCGATGAGGGCGCGAAGCGAGGCATTCGGCATGCGCTCGAGGAGGCGGATCACGCCGATAGCGCCGCGACGCTGGGCGAAGGGGTCCTTCGAGCCGGTCGGCGGCTCGTCGATGGCGAACATGCCGCAGATGGTGTCGAGCTTGTCGGCCACGGCCACCGCGGAGCCCACCACGCCGCCGGGGAGCTCGTCGCCGGCGTAGCGCGGCCGGTAGTGCTCGGCCACCGCCTGCGCCACGACCTCGTCCTCCCCCGCCGCGCGCGCATAGTGGCCGCCCATGACGCCCTGTTGGCTCGTGAACTCCACCACCGCCTGCGACACGAGGTCGGCCTTCGCGAGGTGCGCCGCGCGCTTCGCCTGCGCAATCGTCACGTCGTCTTCGCCCGCGAGGCGCGCGACCTCGCCGGCGAGCCGCTCCATGCGCGCGACCTTCTGGCGAAGCGTGCCGAGCTTCTCCTGGAAGGTCACCTGGGCGAGGCTCTCGAGCCAGTCCTCCATCGAGGCCTTGAGGTCCTCCTCGAAGAAGAACGCCGCGTCGTCGAGGCGTGCGCGCACCACGCGCTCGTTGCCCTCGACTATCGCCTCGTTGTGGGCGGGGTCGCCGTTCGAGACGAGGATGAAGGTGCGAGAGAGGCTGCCGTCGGCGTTGAAAGCCGGGAAGCAGCGCTGGTGCTTGAGCATGGCCTCGCAGATGATCTCCTGCGGCACCTCGAGGAATCGCTCGTCGAAGCGTCCCGCGAGCACCGTCGGCCACTCGCAGAGGTTCACGACCTCGGCGAAGGTGGACGCGGGCGTGTCCACCTCGAGGCCGAGCTCGTCCTCGAGGGCGGCGATGCCCTCGCGGATGCGCGCGGCGCGCGCGTCGTGGTCGAGCACGTAGGCCCCCTCGAGCACGTCGAGGTATGAGGCGGGGTCGGGCACCTCATGCTCGCCGGGGGCGAGCACGCGATGGCCCCACGTCCGCCGCCCCGAGACGACGTTCGCGTAGCGGACGTCCACCACCTCGTCGCCGAAGAGGCAGACGATCCAGCGCACCGGGCGGCAATAGCGCTCGGTGGTGGAGCCCCAGCGCATCGAGCGAGGCCAGGAGAGCGCGGCAATCACGCCCTCCGCGATGGGGCCGAGGAGCTCCGTCGCCTCCCTCGCGGGCTCGCCCAGCGTCACCGCCACGTGCTTCTCGCCCTTGAACTCGACCACCTCGAGCGCGCCCACGTCCACGCCCTTGCCGCGGCTGAAGCCCATCGCGGCCTTGGTGGGGTTCCCGTCCGCGTCGTAGGCCTGCGCGACCTTCGGCCCGCGGAACACCTGGGTCTTCGCCTCGGTGGCGCTCGCCACGTCGGAAACGAGCGCCGCGAGGCGCCGCGGGCTCGAGACCACGCGAATCTCGCCATGGGCGAGGCCCGCGTCATCGAGAGCGCTTCCGAGGAGCCTCGGGAGCTCGGCGCGCGCGGCGTCGAGCGGGGCGCTCGGCAGCTCCTCGGAACCGATCTCGAGGAGGAAGTCCTTCGTCGTCACTTGGCCACCTCGGCTTTCGTCTCGCTCGCTTCCATCCAGGCCACGCACGCGGCCTTTGCGACGCTGCGCACCCTGAGGATGTAGTTCATGCGCTCCGTCTGGGAGAGCGCTCCGCGCGCGTCGAGCAGGTTGAACGCGTGAGAGCACTTGAGCGCGCAGTCGTAGGCCACGAGCGGAAGGCCGCGGTCGAGGCAGGCCTGGCACTGGTTCTCGTAGTCGTCGAAGTGCTGGCGCAGCGCCGCCACGTCCGCCACCTCAAAGTTGTAGGTGGAGAACTCGCGCTCATTCTCGTGGAAGACATCGCCGTAGGTGAGCTCGCGGCCCTCGGGGTCGCGGCACCACACCACGTCGAAGCAGCTGTCCACGTCCTGCGAATACATCGCGAGGCGCTCGAGCCCGTAGGTGATCTCCACCGGCACGGGGGCGCACTCGATGCCTCCCACCTGCTGGAAGTAGGTGAACTGCGTCACCTCCATGCCGTCGATCCACACCTCCCAGCCGAGGCCCCATGCGCCGAGCGTCGGGCTCTCCCAGTCGTCCTCCACGAACCGCACGTCGTGCGCCGTCGCGTCGAGGCCGATCTCCGCGAGCGAGCCGAGGTAGAGCTCCTGCGCGTTCACGGGCGAGGGCTTCATGAGCACTTGGAACTGGTAGTAGTGCTGGAGGCGGTTCGGGTTCTCGCCGTAGCGGCCGTCGGTGGGGCGTCGGCACGGCTGCGCGTAGCACGCGGCCCACGGCGCAGGGCCGAGCGAGCGCAGCGTGGTGGCCGTGTGGAACGTGCCCGCGCCCACCTCGGTGTCCACGGGCTGCATGACGGCGCAGCCCTGCTTAGCCCAGTAGCGCTGGAGGGCGAAGATCATCTCTTGGAACGTGGGCGCCGAGGCCTTCCCCATGGCTTTCCCCTCATCTCGCGATTTCGAGCGCGCCTCACGAAGGGCGCGCACGGGTTCTTAGGATAGGACGCCGATCTCGTCGAACGGCCAGAACTTGAGCCATGCCCGCGAGCTCACGTCCTCGCGCGCGATCGGCCCGAAGTAGCGCGAATCAAGCGAGTTCTCGCGGTTGTCGCCCATCACCCAATACTCGTCCTCGCCGAGCGTGTAGGGGTAGGTGATGGGCTCGTCGAGCGTGGCGGAGTTCGAGGAGAGCGGCATGGACTGCCCCACGGTGTAGGGCTCCTCGAGCGCCTCGCCGTCCACCACCACGAGCCCGTTTTGGAGGTCCACCGTCTGCCCCGGGGTGGCGATCACGCGCTTGATGAGGGTCGTCTGGGGATCCTCGGGGTCGACGAAGGTCACGATGTCGCCCCGCTCGGGATCGCGCGTGAGGTAGCTCAACTTCTCGCCGAGCACGCGATCCCCCACCTGGATGGTCTCGAGCATCGATTCCGAGGGGATGGTGAAGGGCTCCACCACGAACGCGCGGACGAGGAGCGCCACGCCCACGGCGCACGCGATGACGAGCGCCCATTCGAGGAGGTTCTTCGCCGTCGAGCCCTTGGCCTCGTCCTCCTCCATGAGGTCCTTCGGCCAGTCGGCCGTGGAGGTTTGCCAGGGTTGCGTGTTCACGGGACGCGTATAGGGGCTCACCGGCTCCACCGCCATGTGGCGGCTCTCGTAGGCGCGCTCGTCCTCGTCATCGCGCTTTCCCCCGGAGAGGAGGTGTCGGCCCTCAGGGACGTCCGCCATATGGCGCGGGCGTAGGGGCTCTTCGTTCTCAGGCATGCGAGCTCACCTCCCTCACGTCGAGGAGATCGGGCCTTAGGCGCCGCGTGCGCTCGAGCGCGTTCTCATGGCGCCAGAGCGCCACCTTCGCGTGGTCTCCCGAGAGCAGCACCTCCGGCACCGCCATCCCCCGAAAGATCGCCGGCCGCGTGTACTGCGCGCACTCGAGGAGGCCGCCCTCGAAGGATTCGTCGGCGGCGGAAAGCTCGTTTCCGAGCACGCCGGGGATGAGGCGCACCGTCGCGTCGGCCACCGCAAGCGCCGCGAGCTCGCCTCCGGTGAGCACGAAGTCCCCGAGCGAGATGACCTCGTCCGCGAGGGTGAAGACGCGCTCGTCCATGCCCTCGTAGCGCCCCGAGACGAAGAGCAGGCCCTCCTCGCGCGAGAGCTCGCGCGCCTTCCCCTGGGAAAACGGCGTGCCATGCGGCGAGAGGAAGACCACCTTCAAGGGCGCCTCCGCGCCCTCCCGAATAGCGGAGACCGCCTCGAAGAGGGGCTCGGGCTTCATGAGCATCCCCTGCCCCCCGCCGAAGGGCGCGTCGTCCACCGTGCGATGGCGATCGTGCGTCCAATCGCGGAGGTTATGCGTGAAGAACCGCACATGGCCGCCCGCCTGCGCCCGCCCCATGATCGAGGCGTCGAGATAGGACGGGAAAACCTCGGGGATGACGGAGAGAAAGTGGATGTCCACGACGCTCCCTCCCCTAGAGGTCGAGAAGTCCGGCCGGACAGGCGAGGTGCACCGCGGCCTCGTCCACCGATACGAGGATCGGCGCCACGGCCGGCACGAGCACCTCGCGGCCGTCGCGATCGATCACGAGCAACGCCTGCGAGGGCCCCTCCTCCACGGCGCGCACCGTCCCGAGCTCGCCCCACGTCTCGTCCACCGCCGTGAGGCCCACCCACGCCTCGGGGCCTTGAGGCTCGCCGTCCTCGGGGAGGTCGCGCTCGGATGCGAGCACCCGCGCCCCCACCACGATCGACGCGTCGCCGAGGTCGGCGATGCCCGAGAATCGCACGCGCTGGCCGTCGCCGCTTGAAACGGCGGAGACCACCTCTTGGAAGCGATCGACCTCGAAGCGCGGGGGCACGAGCACCACCCGAAGGCCCTCGCGAAGCGGTGGCGAGCCCGCGCGCCATGGACGGCAGACGAGCTCGCCCTTCGTGCCGCGTGCGCGGACGATGGTGGCTATGGGGCGCAAGGCTCCTTCCATCGCGCGCTAGCCGAGGACCTCGACCTCGACCTCGGTCTCGAGCCGCTGGCCCAAGGCCCGCGCGAGGGTGCGGATGGATTTGATGGTGCGGCCTCGGCGTCCGATCACCTTGCCCACGTCGTCGGGGGCGACGGTGATCTCGATGAGGGACCCCTCGGGGCCATCCGTCACGTCGAGCGCCACGGAATCGACGTCGTCGACGAGCCCCAGGACGAGAAGCTCCACGAGGTCGGCGATGCGATCGGAGGGAAGCTCCTCCTCTTCGACGTCCGCCACGTCGCGAAGCTCGTCGGCCTCCTCGACCTCGAGCTCGCGGGCCCCGGCCTCGGCCTCGCCCAAGGCGTCGGCGCCGCCCATGGCGGCATGCAGATCATCCATTGGTGTGCCTCGAAGCCGCGCTAGGCCTCGTCGGCGGCGGCGTG
>CANQNP010000075.1 GCA_947625235.1 uncultured Atopobiaceae bacterium
TCGTTGGACGTGATACGACCTTGCACGGTGACGTGGGATCCGATGCGCAGGTTCGCCATCAGCTCGTTCGGCAGGTTGCCGAAGTGGGCGACGGGAACATGGTAGGTGCGCTCGACATCGCGCTCTTGCGAACGGAAGCTCTCGTAGACATCGATGGTGAAGCGCACCATCGGGTTGCCGTTCTTCGTCTGTAGGTACTCAGGGTCGCCCTCCAAGTAGCCGGAGAGGATCACGGAGTTCACCGAGCTTGTCATCTGATGCTCCAATCTGTCTCATGGGTGGTGCCGATCCCTCGGGATCGCGTTTCTTCTTGCTGCGCGGCTCAAGCCGCCTTGCCTATCGCAGCTTCGATGATTCCGTGCTCGCTCCATGCGTTTCCGTACTTGAAGTCCATGTAGCAGAACTCCATCTTCCAACCGGGCTTGCGTTTCTTGCCAGCCAGCGTCTCGACGAGGAACACGTGGTCGAAGCAGCCGAGGATCCTGCAATGGATCTTCGAGGAGGACGGCCTTCCGCGTATGCCCTTCGGGAAGTACGTGATGTCAACCTCCCTTCCGACGAGAGACGAGCAAGACAGCTTCGCCGCCCTATCGAAATCATCCCTACTCACTTGAACACCTCCGAGATCTCATGCGCTTCCGCGCAATCGGACTTGCGAATGCGGAACCTCGCTCCGCTCGGAACATAGAAGCCCCATTCGTCGAGGTACGCCCGTGCCATCTGGTATGCGGCGTACTCGCTCGCCGCGCTGAACGCCATGGCTCCGAGTTCCGGGCATTCCACGACCTCCACTTCCCATGACGGGAAGGTGCCCCTCACGAAATCGTCAACGACGGCGAAGAGCTTACCCTTGCATGTGGCCGAGATCTTCACATCGCAGCCATCGCCGAGGAGCGCGAGGACTCGATCCGAAAGCTCGCGGCTTTCCACGCAGTCCGTGAAGAAGGATGCGTTGCCGTAGTCGATGTTGAAGCCGTCAGGGTCGAACGATGGATGCGGCGTCGTTGCGATGCCGCGCACGACGCCATCGCCCGAAAGGTAGACCTCGTGGCTCAACGCCGACTTCGGGTAACCGCGACGGCGCTTCGACTCCACCTTGATGATGCGCACGGCGTTCATTCGGCTGCCACCATGTCCTTGGGAAGCGGCGTATAGGCGCATGAGAGGATGGTGTTCCAAGCCCATTGCTTACAGTCCCTCGCGCACTTGCGACAGAGCTTGTTGACCTCCCTGCCCTCGGGTCGTTGGTGCTTTGAGAGATAGAGCGGGCCATACTCGAACAGAACGTCGCTGTAGGTGAGTTCGCTTTGCTTCTTACGCGCCATCGCCCAGTCCCTTCCCCTTTCGCAGATGCGCATAGAGCCTCCATGCGGGGATGTCGAAGATGGCGCACATGCTCTCGTAGCAAGAGCAGAGCAAGCGCACCTTGATTGCCTCCCCATCGGCGTTCTCGCGCATTCGTCGCCTCCGAACGTCTCGACGTATGTTCGTCTGCAAGTTGCTACCAATGTAGCAGAAAACTGTATCACTGTAAAACTGTAATTCAGTATTTCATGGAGATTCCATGGCCCTTGCGCGTCTCGGCATGGTGCCTCGCGTCGGCACGAAGATGGCATGGGGCGCAGAGCGCTATCAGATTCGACGGATCGCAGTTTTCGGGCACGTGGTCGATGTGATGCACCGTCAGCGTCCGCCTGTGCGTGTCGAATGGCTCGCCCGGTCTGCGGCACTGCTTGCCGCATTTCTGGCATTTCCAGCCAGCGGCTTCCTTGACAGCGAACGCGATCTCCTTCCAGTTCGACGGATAGCGCTTCCTGTCCATGGGCATGGAGAAGATCCCCTCTCGGAGAGAACAAGTCGGGTCGTGTCGTGCGAGGAGGCATCAAAGGCGTCTGGTCGATGCCCTCGAACAATCCTTCGCAAGCTTGCTCATGGCCTCGGCCCACATGGCCTTGTCCCGCGCAACTCGGGCAACATCAGATGGTGTCTTGGGGCTTCGAGGCAAAGCATAGCGAACCCTTCGATCAATCGACTCCACATGCGCCATCTGTTTGCCGATCATCCAACATGCGCATCGATCGAGCTTACCTAGGCCCAGAAACGAGGGGCGGGCGTGCTTTGATGCATCGAGTGTTCCTTCCCAATGACCATCAAAACAATCCGATAGGCATTCACCGGGGATCTCCACGCGGATGCAGACGTTGCCCTTGGCGCTCTCCCAGACATCCGCGACCATCCACGGGTATCTCTGGGCGACTTGGTAGATGGTCGGATTGTCGTATTTCCCACGCCATTTCAATACTGCGTTACGCATACCATAGACAACATCGCAGCACTTCGCGTTGAGTTCAAAGGCCTCGTGGAGATAGCCGCGCACGGCGTCGATGCGGTTAGGGATGTCCTCGTCGGAGAGATCCGGATCCTCGCGAAGACCCGTCAGGCCATCCAGATCCACGCTGGGGCGCATACCGAACGTATCCACGCCACGGATGCCGTAGAAGTCGAAGCCGACCCCGCATCCGTCGAACCGCACCGTGAGGCCATTGCGACCCCCATCGACGCCGTGCGTGGATAGCTCCGCATCGTTGGCCCTTCCGTAGCGTGCGATGAACTCGATGGGGGATATGATCCTCCCCTTGCGCGTCTTCCACCTCTTCAACTCGGCCTCCGCGCCGGAAGCGCATTCCCGTTCGTACTTGCCAGCCGGATCGAGACGCCTGAGTTCGGCCATCACCCGCCTCGCCCTAAAGGTCTTCGGATCTAGGAACGCACTTCTGACGGCCTCCTCGTCGAGGCCGTAGAAGTCCGTGACGTTGAAGTGCTTGGAGGTGTGATGCCATGACTTGTACTCGAAGAAGCGCTCGAAGATCTCGCGCTTCCCCAGCTTCTCGATGGAACGATCGTAGGGAATCGGATCGTCCGTCTTCTCCGTGGACTTGCAAAACGCCCTGATGGCGTTGAGCATCGCGCCCTTCGTCCACTTGCTCTTCGGCTTCTGCCCTTCATCGTAGGCTTGTGCCGCACGCTTGGACATAGACCAGCCCACATAGCCGCTGTTGACGCTCTGCATCGTGTTCTCCGCTTCTCGGAAATCTAATACTTGGGAACCAAGGTGATGGACTGGGCATCGAAGGGCAAGGTGCCTTGCGGAAACGCAAGGGAAACCGCAATGCGGCTATCGGAGGGGGATCATCGGGAAGTCCAATCGGTGATAAGGTGATACAGGCTTACAGATAACCAGTATAGCGGATCGATCTGGGGAAGGCAGACGAAAAGGGCGCTCCCATCGTGTGAACGCGATGGAAGCGGACTCGACTGGAGAGGCAGAGATCTACCTGATGCACACGGACTTCGCCGTGCCTCCATCGATGGAGGCGGACTTGGACGCCTCGGACTTCGCCGCTGCCGCGCGATCGGAGGGGCTTTGATGAGAGACGAATTGCCCATGAGATTGCAGGGATACCCCGCGCTCCTGTAGGGCCTCCTCGGCGAGGTCATGGACATCGCAGTATGCGTAATATCCATCCAGCTCAAGATCCTCAAGACCTATGAGCGCATCAATGTCCTCATTTGAGAGGTGAAGGTCACCGTCATCATCCGGCAGCTTGCGAAAGTCAGGATGATCATCATCCGCTAGTTTGAGAAGCGCGGCATCTGGAGTGTGGGGATTCTTCACGGCGGCGAGCACAACGTCAACCTCCGGGTCATCCGCCAGAAACTTCAGCAAATCCGGAGGTGTGTTGGGATTCTCTGCGAGTGCCTTTCGAATCACCCAATCTTCGTTGTACATCATGCCAAATAAGGCTTCGGTGGGTGTGCTTGGGTTCTGGGCCACGGCAAGCAGCGTCTCCCAATCCCAATCCTTACTTTTAATCTCCGCCTCGTGGAGCGCTTCGGACGGCGTGCTTGGATTGCGGGCCGCATTGTGGCGGATTTCGGGATCCTTGTCCTTGATAAGGAGAGCAAGAACTTTACGTGGCGTGCTCGGATTCTTGGCAAGGGATGCGTTAATCGGAACGCTCTTATCCGAGAGAAGGGATTCCAATACATATGGCGGCGTGTTGGGATTCGCGGCAACACGGGCTAGAACGATTTCATAAGCATCGTGGGCCAACCCTTCGAGTGCACGCTGCGAAGTGCTTGGATGGCCAGCCACCGCCAAACGCACGTCGATCTCATCATCGTGAGCCAAATGCGATAGCGTGAAAGAGTGCGTGTTGGGATTCGCGGCGACGCGCAAACGCACGTCTCGGTGCTCGTCCTTCGCCAACTCCCTAAGAACGACGGTGGGAGTATTCGGATCGTCAGCGATGGCGAGTTTCCCTTCAAGGATCGTATCCATATCCAACTCCTTCGATGGGGTTTAGCGGTGGATGTTTCGGGTGGTGCCAGCCGAATCGCCTTGCGAAGCAGCGATCCGCTTGGCGGCATCTGCCCTCTGGGCGGGAGCGTCGATGCCCTCGCAGTAATCCTCGGCAACCGTGGCGGCTTCGCTGTAGATGGTGTCGTTCAGATCGACGATGAAGGCGTCCATGAAGTACTTGTCACGGAACGTCTTGTCGAGGACGTCGGAGACGAGGCGATCAAGGTCGCGGGGATCTAGGCTGTCGGCATCGACGCCACGAGCGTCAAGCTCCACGGAAAGGGGGTACCGGATGTCCTCGACGCTCCAACGGGTCGTGGCGCTTTGGATGATGTCAGGATCGGCATCGTCGAGCGCCATGGCGAGATCGTCGTAGTACTCACCCTGCGACCACGTGCCCGTCATCGCGTCGTAACCGCTGGCAACGACGTAGGGCTGGTAATCGCCCACGTGCGAGCGCATGAGAAGCGCGTCGATGGATCCGCCTTCCCTCTCCCAGTACGCGAGGATGGCGTTTCCCCTCGGGTCGATCTCCACCTTCGTATCGGGCACGTACTCCCTCTCGTATTTGAGCGGAGGCACGTCGATGCCCCTCTTACCGAGGGCTTCCACCACATGCTGATCAGCGACCTCGTGCCATGTGTCACGGAAATCCTGTCTCGATCTCCTAAGCTTTCCCGAGTGGAGCAATTCGACCTGCACCTCAGCCGCGATCTCGCGGTATTCCTCGCTCGAAAGGGCGATGGGGCCTACCCGATGCAGCGCATCGCCGATGGCATCGAGGACATCCCGCTTGTCGAAACGCGGATTGTATCTCCTCGTCACGTCGGGGTCGGCGAGATCCAGCGCGGATTCGGGACTGTACGACTCGGCGAATTTCCTGCATTCCCCGGTTCCCCTGTCGTAGTCGCTCACCAGCAGGAACTCGTTACCCTGCCCTCTTGAACCCGTCTCCATGAGAACCGCCGTGGGCACAACCTCGGCGTCGGATAGGCTCTCCCCATCCTCGTTCCACAGCTTGAGGACGATACGGCCCTTCGGATCGACGTTGACCGTGTGCTGGCCTTTGTTCAGCTCAACCTCGTCGATCCCATCCGAGCTGGGGAACGGGAAGCCCATGATCTCCATGGCCTGTTTTATGGCGTCCAGCTTTCCCTCCGCATCCGGGCCGTCCTCGTTGTAGAGATCGTCCAGATAGTCGTACAGGTTCTCCAGCGCATTCGCGCTCACGAGAACGTGTTCGTCGCGATCGAACTTCATTCGGATCACTCCCTAATTCCTAGTGCATCTGTGTACGATTCTCAGAGGCACACGCCTTGCAGAACCGCCCGCAATATGCTTCGCCATGCTGGCCCTGAACTCCGGCGAACTCTTATCGGCGCTCGTGCCCAGTGCCTCGTCTCGGCGCTTCTTGTAGGCTCGGACTTCACGATTCGCTTCGCGCCTTATCATCACGAGGCCGTCGGACTCCGCTTCCTCTCGCCAAACTCGCATGTCATCCACGTCTGCCCTGACGTGATCGACAATCGCCTCGAAGTCATTGGTCTTGGAGTCGAGGTCGTTCCTATCAAGCCCTGTCTCCTTAAGCGCAGCCTCGACAAGCGCCTTGAAGTCGCCGACACTCCACCTGATCACGGCATCTTCCAGCGTGCAAGGATCCGCCCTCATGCTCGCCCACGTGAGATCATCGGTTGCAACGGCGTTGGCGCACTCTCCCGTAGCCTTGTCATAGCAGATAGCCGCTATATAGCAATGGCGTTCGCTGTCAAACAAGACCGCGTTATTCCATCTTT
>CANQNP010000076.1 GCA_947625235.1 uncultured Atopobiaceae bacterium
AAGGTCGACAACATCAAGCGCCTCGAGGCCAAGATCGTCGAGGGCCCCTACATCCACCACTGCACCGCCATCCACGGCAACGTCGTGCCGATTCTCTACGAGGCATGCGGGAAGTACCTCGGGATCCTGCCCGATCTCTACGACCCCATCGAAGAAGAGGTCAAGGCCTACCTGAGGGGAGAATGATGCGTTCGCTCGAAGAACTCGAGAAGCTCCGCTGGCCGCTTCGCCAGCAGGCGCTCGACATGGTCTACCACGGCAAGACCGGCCACCTCGGCGGCGACTTCTCCGTGATCGACGCCCTGCTCGTGCTCTACTTCCGCCATCTGAACACGAGCCCCGAGATGCAAGACGACGCGAACCGCGACCGCTTCCTGCTCTCGAAGGGCCACGCGGTGGAGGCCTTCTACGCGGTGCTCGGCGCGGCGGGCTACCTCGACGTGAAGGACGTGATCAAGACCTACGCCAAGGACGCCAGCCCCTACATCGGCCACCCGAACCGCGGCATCCCGGGCATCGAGATGAACACCGGCTCGCTCGGCCACGGCCTGCCGATCGCCTGCGGCATGGCGCTCGCGGCGAAGATGGACGGCCTCAGCTACCGCACGTACTGCTTCATGGGCGACGGCGAGCTCGCCGAGGGCTCCGTCTGGGAAGGGGCCATGAGCGGCTCGAACTTCGCGCTCGACAACCTCTGCGGCCTCATCGACCGCAACCACCTGCAGATCTCCGGCGACACGGAAGACGTGATGAAGCTCGACTCGCTGAAGGATCGCTGGGAGGCCTTCGGCTGGCACGTCGTCGAGTGCGACGGCAACGACCTCAAGGCCCTCGACGCGGCCTTCACCGAGGCTGAGGGCACCAAGGGCCAACCGACGATGATCATCGCGCACACGGTGAAGGGCTATGGCAGCCCCCTCATGGAGAACAAAGCCGGCTGGCACCACCAGGTGCCGAACGCCGAGCAGTACGAGACCATCAAAGCCGAGCTCAAGGCCCGCGCCGAGGAGGTGCGCAATGGCTAACCTCGCAAACCGCGCCGTCATCGCCGACGTGCTCATGAAGCGCGCGGCGGATGATCCCGAGATCGTCGTCCTCTGCTCCGACTCCCGCGGCTCGGCTGCGCTCGACCCCTTCTTCGAGGCCTATCCCAAGCAGGCCGTGGAGGTGGGCATCGCCGAGCAGGACCTCGTGGGCATGTCCGCGGGGCTCGCCGCCTGCGGGAAGAAGGCCGTTGCCGTCTCGCCGGCGAGCTTCCTCGCCACCCGCTCCTACGAGCAGGCGCGCGTGGACTGCGCCTACTCCGACACGAACGTCATCCTCGTCGGCATCTCCGGCGGCGTCTCCTACGGCGAGCTCGGCATGACCCACCAATCCGCGCAGGACATCGCCGCGCTCGCGGCCGTGCCGAACATGCGCGTCTACCTGCCGAGCGACCAGCACCAAACCCGCAAGCTCATGAACGCGCTCTTGGACGACGAGAAGTGCGCCTACGTGCGCGTGGGCCGAAGCGTCGTGCCGGACGTCTACGCCGAAGACGGCTGCCCCTTCGAGCTCAACCGCGCGAACGTGCTCCGCGAGGGCTCCGACGTCGCGCTCATCGCCACGGGCGAGCTCGTCCACGCCTGCCTCGAGGCCGCGAAGGCGCTCGAGGCCGAGGGCGTCTCCACCACCGTGGTGGACATGTACTGCGTGAAGCCGCTCGACGAGGATGCGGTCCTTCGCGCCGCGAAGGGCGCGAAGGTCGTGCTTACGGCCGAGGAGGCGGCGCCCTTCGGCGGGCTCGGCTCCATGGTGGCGCAGGTGGTGGGGGAGAAGTGCCCCCGCCCGGTGAAGACGCTCGCGCTTCCCGACGCCCCGGTGAAGACGGGCACGAAGGTGCAGATCTTCGCGCGCTACGGCCTCGACGCCGCCGGCATCGCGAAGCGCGCGAAGGAGTTCCTCGACGGCGCCAAGTAGGAGCCCCACCCACGCCATCTCGCCCCCAAGGAGGAGCCATGCGGGAAAACACGCCCTTCGTCCTCGCGATCGACCAGTCCACGCAGGGCACGAAGGCGGTGCTCTTCGACTCGCGCGGCAACGCCGTGGTGAAGACCTCGCGGCCGCACCGCCAGATCGTGAACGACAAGGGATGGGTCTCGCACGACCCCGAGGAGATCATCACGAACGTGCTCGCCGTGGCGCGCGACGCCTGCGCGCAGGCGGGCGTGCTCGAGGGCGAGGTGGCCTGCGTGGGCCTCTCGAACCAGCGCGAGACCTGCCTCGCGTGGGACCTCGAGACGCGCCAGGCGCTCGCGAACGCGATCGTGTGGCAAGACGGCCGCGCGCAGGAGCTCTGCGCGCGCCTCGCCGCCGAGAAGCCCGAGCAGGTGGAGCGCGTGCGCGCGCTCTCGGGCCTCGAGCTCTCGCCCTACTTCTCCGCCGCGAAGATGGCGTGGCTCATGGAGAACATCCCGCTCGTGGCGGACGCCGCCGAGCGCGGCACGCTCGCCTTGGGGACGATCGATTCCTGGGTGGCGTTCAAGATCTGCCGCGAGCACCCCTTCAAGACGGAGCCGTCGAACGCGTGCCGCACGCAGCTCCTCGACCTTCGCGAGGTGGCGTGGAGCGCCGAGCTCTGCGACTTCTTCGGGCTTCCCATCGGCGCCCTCGCCGAGGTCGTGCACTCCGATAGCGTCTTCGGCACCACGACCATGGGCGGGCTCTTCGACGAGCCCATCCCCGTGTGCGGCGTGCTCGGTGATTCGCAGGCCGCGCTCGCCGCGCAGAACTGCCTCGACGCGGGCGAGCTCAAGGCCACCTACGGCACGGGCTCCTCGGTGGTCCTCCAGACGGGCGAGCGCCTCATCCGCTCCACGCACGGGCTCGTGAGCTCGATCGCCTGGGACTTCGGCGGCAAGGTGAGCTACATCCTCGAGGGCAACATCAACTACTCCGGCGCCGTGATCACCTGGCTCATCGACGACATGAAGCTCATCCACGAGCCGAACGAGACGGAGGAGGTGTGCGCGAAGGCGAACCCGAAGGACCGCGCGGTCTTCGTGCCGGCCTTCACCGGCCTCGGGGCGCCGTGGTGGGACGGCGACGCGACGGGGCTCCTCACGGGCGTCACGCGCACGACCGGCAAAAACGAGATGGTGAAGGCGGTCGTCGATTCCATCTGCCTCCAAGACACCTCGCTCGTGCGCGCGATGCGCGCGGACAGCGGCTTTCCCGTGGCCGAGCTCCGCGCGGACGGCGGCCCCTCGCATAACGCCTACCTCATGCAGCTCCAGGCCGACCTCGCCGAGGTGGAGGTCGTGGTCTCGAGCCTGGCCGAGCTCTCCGCGGGCGGCGTGGCCTACGTGGCCGGCTCCTCTGCGGGCGTCTACCGCGGAAACGCCATCTACGAGGCCATTCAACGCGAGACCTACCACCCGAAGATGGGCGAGGCCGAGCGCGAGGAGCGCCTCGCGAGGTGGGAGAGCGCGCTCTTCCAAACGATGCACAGAAACTAGTTGCGCAAACGTTTACGTAGTGTGCTAGACTGGGGATCAGCGATAGGTAAACGTTTACGTAAGGAGGAAGAGTGGTTAAAGGGTTTACTAAACCTGAAACTGCATAACCCTGAAAGTCCCGCTTTATAGAGTTCGTATGTGCTTCCATTTGTGTTCAGTTCGTGTAGAGACCGGCCTGATAGAGAGGGGAACCCTATGGCCGTTGACAACAAAGCGATCGCCGAAGGCGTCCTTGCCGCAGTCGGTGGTCCCGAGAACGTGGGCAGCGCCACGCACTGCATGACGCGCCTGCGCCTCACCGTGAAGGACAAGAGCCTCGTGGACGAGGACGCCACCAAGGCCGTCAAGGGGGTCCTTGGCGCCGTGTGGGCCGGCCCCCAGTTCCAGGTGATCATCGGCCAGAACGTGCCGAAGGTCTACGCCGAGGTCACGAGCATGGGCGTCGCCGGCGGCGGCTCCGTGGACGAGAACCTCGACGACGCGGTGAAGGAACCGCTCACGCCGAAGAAGGTTTGGAACAACGCGCTCGACTTCCTCTCCGGCTCCATGGTCCAGCTGATCCCGCTCATGATGGCAGGCGGTCTCTTCCGCACCTTCGCCGTCGTGCTCGGCCCGACCATGCTGAACGTCCTCGCCGAGGATAGCGCCGCGTACATCTTCTTCAACACCATCATGTACGACGCGGCGTTCTACTTCCTGCCCATCTACCTCGGCTTCTGCGCGTGCCGCAAGATCGGCGCCACGCCGGTGCTCGGCGCCCTCATGGGCGGTATCCTCATCTCGCCTGGCATCATCGCCGCGGCGTCCGAGGGTGGAAGCGGCGTCATCAGCGTCTACGGCATCGAGATCGCCGCGGCGAACTACAGCCAGTCCGTGCTCCCGATCATGCTCTCCGTGCCGTGCATCTACTTCATCGAGAAGTGGATCAAGAGCTGGATGCCCGACGCGCTCTCCACGATCTTCACCCCGTTCCTCACGATGGTGATCGTCGTCCCGATCTCCCTCATCGTCCTCGCGCCGCTCGGCGCCCTCATCGGTAACGGCATCGGCGCCGCGCTCTTCGGCATCGCCGACTTCGGTGGCGTCTTCACGTTCCTCGTCATGGCCATCCTCGGCGCCTTCTGGCAGCTCTTCGTCGTGGCCGGCATGCACATGCCGATCATCATGGTCGCCATCGTCCAGCTCGCCCAGGCCGGCATGGACCCCGTGATCTTCGTCTCCACCAACTGCGCCATGTGGGCGGTCTGGGGCTGCGTCCTCGGCGCGGCGCTTCGCCTGCGTGACAAGGACGAGAAGAGCCTCTGCTGGGGCTACCTCGTGGCTGCCGTCCTCGGCGGCGTCACCGAGCCCGGCCTCTTCGGCGTCATCCTCCGCTACCGTCGCACCATGCTCGGCATGTTCGCCGGCGGTGCCGCGGGTGCCGTGCTCTCCGGCCTCCTCGGCGTGGTCGTCTATCCCGGCGGCGGCGCGACCAACTTCCTCATCGCCCTCCAGTACATGCAGGGTGGTATGCAGAACCTCATCTGCATGCTCATCGGCGCCGCCTGCGCCATCGTGGTGGCCTGCGTCGTGACCATGATGTTCGGCTTCACGAAGGAGGAGCTTGGCTCGACCGAGGAAGAGGCCGAGGTCGACGCGGTGGTGCCCGGCACGATGGACTACTAAGCGCTTCGGCTTCCTGGTGCACCCCATCTGCGCGCGATTTTGGGGGCTCACGTACTAAGTACGCCACGCCCCCAAAATCCCCCGCATCTGGGGCACTCCAGAAACCCTCGCAAAGTTTGCGAGTGAACCTCGCGAAGAGCGTGAGCGAGTGAGTTGACCCACGTGGGGCGGTTGCCGAAGGAGCAGCCGCCCCACGTTTCGCTTGCGAGTGATAATCGGAGGAGTTGGCGCCTATGGCCACCTGCTGGATGCCGGAGACCTTGCCCTTCGAGGCCTCGCGCGCGCCGGAGAATCCCCTCGAGGACGTGCGCTGCTGGGCGCGCTTCGAGGCTCCGTCGGGGCGCGTGATCCGCCGCGAGGCGTACTGGGATGGCGGGCGCACGTTCCGCGTGAGCTTCGCGCCCACGGAGCCGGGCGCGTGGCGCTGGGAGACCTCCTGCGAGGACGACGCCGCGCTCGATGGCCGCGTCGGCACGCTCGAGGCGCAGGCCTACGAGGGCGGCCTCGCGCTCTACCGCCACGGCTTCATCCGCGTCGGCGACGACCATCGCCACCTCGCCTACGCCGACGGCACCCCCTTCTTCTGGCTCGGCGACACGCACTGGGAGTTCGCCTACGGCGAGCGCTGGGACGAATCGAACCACCCGGGGATGGATTCGATGTTTCGCGGCATGGTCGATCGCCG
>CANQNP010000077.1 GCA_947625235.1 uncultured Atopobiaceae bacterium
CGGAATCGGGGAATTCCCGTCCGACGAATCAGGGATTTCTCTTCGACGATTGGAGGAATTCGTCATTGACAAAAACACTTTCGGCGAGGCCTGCGTTCGCCGAACCCGCCCGTCCTCTCGTACTCCCTCCACCAGTTGGAGAGGCACGCCTCGGACGGGTACCCGAGCTCGCGCACGGTCGCGGCGTAGCTGTGCCCGAGCCTGATGAACGTGTCGATGGCCCTCTGCCTCTGCTCCATGGTGTACATGCGATGGCTCCTTCCCGAACCCTATCCGGTCCAGGATTTCCACCGCAGTCCCAGTTCGCAATTTTCACTTGACCGAATACAGGCGAGAGTCTTTCTTGGTTGGTGCTACGGGGGCTCGACGCGGAAATGCTGCGCATTTCCGCTGGGCTGCGGGCCTTCGGCCCTCCGCCCCTCCGCCCCGCGAGAAGCCACAAGGGCTTCTCGCGGGGCGCACCGCTCAAAACTACATCCAGTAGCTGTGCGCTCTTGACAGTCCACTGGACTGTCAAGCCTCTCGGGTTCGAGCCCCCTTATCTCCAGATTTGGGGGGGCGAGAGTCGTTGCTGGTCGCAACTACGGGGGCTCGACGCAAAATCGCTGCGCGATTTTGCTGGCTTCGCGCGAAGATCACGCGCTCAGCCCTTGAGGCGCCACGGGCGCCTCAAGCCCTCTCGGGTTCGAGCCCCCTTATCTCCACCATCAAAAAAGGCCTCGCAAAGCGAGGCCTTCATTTTTGATGGTGGAGATAAGGGGGCTCGAACCCCTGACCTCATGACTGCCAGTCATGCGCTCTCCCAGCTGAGCTATATCCCCGTGGGTGATGCACATGATAGCAAAGTGTCGAGGTTGCGCAAATGGGGAGCTCGAAGACGGCTATCCCGCCACGACTTGGTCGACCACCGCCTCGATGGCGTCTCGAAGGCCTTGATCGTCCACGCCCGTCGAGGTGTTGTCCTGCTCTGGCTTGATGTTGAGCATCGAGTTGTATTCCACGAAGGTGGGCAGCCCGTAGGAATCAGGACGCAGGCGAATGCCCCAGAGGTCGTCTTTCAGTGAGCCACCCTCCTCGAGGAGCGGCACGGCCTCGTCATGGAAGCGCATGCCCACCACCATGGTGCCGCGCTTCACGTCGATGACCGCCTTCACGTAATCCTTTCCGTTCTGGTCTGCGAGCTCGCGCAGCTCGGCGAGGGTCAGTGAGGTGACTTCCTTCATCGGCTCTCCTTTTCCCGGGACCTCGTACGAGGCCTACAATGGTTCAGCCAGTCCTATACCCGAGTGAGCGGATCCTCCATGTCTCAAATGCGCAAGAACCTCAAAGTCGTGGCAATCGCCTGCCTCATCCTCGGCCTCTGCTTCGGGATCTTCTGCATCATCGGCACGATCGCCTTGGTGGGCACCACGGCCGCCCTCTCGAACGGGGCGGTGCCCGATGACTTCGTGAACGTCGGCACGGGCGCCATAGGGGCGATGCCCATGATCGGCGTCTTCGTGAAGGCCGCGCTCGCGGTGTTCGGCTTCTGGAGCGGCTGGGCGGCCGTGCAGGGTGGCAACGTGCCCTCCAAGGCCAAGACCTCGATGATCGTGTGCTTCGTCGCCTGCCTCGCCTTCATCGCCGCGAGCGCGTACTTCTGGATCATCGACGCGGGACTCGACACGGGAAGCCTCATCTTCGCCATCATCGGCGCGCTCGCCGAGCTCGCGGGCGTCGTCTTCTCGCGCGCCGTCTACGCGGAATCGCTCGACGCGCTCCAATAGCGAGCAGGCGGGCGCCTACATCCCGAAGCAGAGCCAGAGGTAGAGCGGCCACGCCGTGGCGTTGATGTAGATCTGCAACGGGTCGAAGGGCAGCACCATCGGCAGCAGGAAGAGCATGATGAGCAGGATCGGCATGGAGTAGCGCTGGATGGCGTAGTACTTGCGCAGCGCCTCGCCCTTCATGAACCAGCCGATGATCGACGAGCCGTCGAGCGGCGGCAGCGGGATCAGGTTGAAGAACATGAGCATGAGGTTCACGTACACGTACGTGGTGAGGAAATCGCCGAGGTAGACGCCCGGACCACTCGCAAGCGCCTCGGGCCAGGCGAACCACACGAGCCGGAAGGCGAGCGCGCCGATCGCGGCTTGCACGAGGTTCGCTCCCGGTCCGGCGAGCGCCACGAGCAACTCGTCCCTGCGGCGATTGCGCAGGTTGTAGGGGTTATAGGGCACCGGCTTCGCGTAGGCGAAGATCGGGCCGCCGAGCAGCGCGAGCGCGGCCGGCATGATGATCGATCCGAAGAGGTCGAGGTGCTTCACGGGGTTCAGCGTGAGGCGCCCGGCGTCCTTGGCCGTGTTGTCGCCGCAAAGGTATGCCACGTAGCCGTGCGCGCATTCGTGGAGCACGATCGAGATGAGCACCGCGAGGATCGTGAGCGCCTCGTAGAGGATGTCGATGTCGAGCAAGCGGCCCATTTACCTCCTCAGCGCCACCGAGGCGCGCATGAGCGCCCAATCAAGGACGAAGAGTATGACGGAGGAGAGGGCGAAATCGCCGCGAAAGCTCCCGCCGAGGGGCGAGATCCACACGAAGAGGCCCGAGAAGCCGTCGTAGACGATGTCCTGCAGCCAGTAGGTGAGGTTGGCGACCGGCGTGAGCGAGGCGACCGGCCCGAAGCAAAGGGCGACGCACACCACCGCGAAGAGGATCGCGAGGATGCGACACGCCCATGCGAGGATGCGGCACGCGACGCCGAGGATGGCGCGAAGCACGCTCACCGCTGCTGCTCCTCGAGGAGCTCGGTGAGGGTGAGCCACTCCTCCTCCAGCGCCGGGAGCTCGGCCTTCAGGTGCTCGTAGTCCTCGAGGACCTTGGCGAAGCGCTCCTGGTCTTGGTAGAGGTCGGGATCGGCGAGGAGGTCGGTGAGCTCGCGTTCGCGCGCGTGCGCGGGCTCGAGGGTGCGCTCCACCTCCGCGAGGCGCTTGCGCGCGGCGGCGAGGCGCTTCTTCTGCGCTTGGCGCGCGCGGTGCTCGGCGCGCTTGCGATCGCGCTCCTCGTCCGAAGGCGCCTGCGCCACGTCGTGCGTGCGGCGCGGCACCTTCTCGCGTGAAGCCGCGGGGACGGCCTTCCCCTTCGCGGCAGTGGCGTGCGAGGCCTCGTCCACACCCGCTTCCGCGGCGAGCAGCTGCGCGCGTTTCCAGAGGTAGTAATCGTAGTCGCCCTCGTAGACGCGCGCCTCGCCGTCGCGCACGTCCACGATCTTGTTCGCCATGGCGCGCACGAGGTGCTCGTCGTGGGAGATGAGCAGGATCGTCCCCGGGAAGTTCACGAGCGCATGCTCGAGCACGTCCACGGAATCGATGTCGAGGTGGTTCGTGGGCTCGTCGAGGAGCAGGAGCGGATGCGCCGCCACGAGCATTTTCGCGAGCGCGAGGCGGGCGCGCTCGCCACCGGAGAGCACCGATACGCTCTTCTCGATGTCGTCGCCGCTGAAGAGGAACGCGCCGAGAAGCCGTCTTTCATCTGGCGTGCTCCACCCGGGCGCCACCGCGTCGATCTCGGCGAGCACCGTGTTCTGCCGGCCGAGCTCCTCCAGCTGGTGCTGGGCGTAGTAGGAGCCCGTGACGGACTTTCCCCAGGTGACGCTCCCCGCGGCGGGCGCGAGCTTCTTCGCGGCGAGCTTGAGGAGCGTCGACTTCCCCGCGCCGTTGGGCCCCACGAGCGCCACGCGATCCCCGCGATAGAGCGTGAGCGAGAGGTCGTCGTAGACCACATGCTCGCCGTAGGCCGCGCGCACGCCGTCGAGCTCCACCACCATGTCGCCCGTGCGTGGCGGCTTCGGGAAATCGAAGTGCGGGCGCGCGTGCTTCTCCGGCAGGACGACGAGCTCCTCCTTGATGGCCTCGATCCTGCGGACGCGCTCCTGCACCTGCTTCGCCTTCGTGGGCTTGTAGCGGAAGCGATCGACGAAGACCTGCATGTGGGCGATGTCGCGCTCCTGCGCCGCGCGCTTGGCGCGGAGTTGCTCGAGGTTCGATTCGCGTTGGGCGAGGTAGGAGGAGTAGTTGCCGGTATAGGTCTGAAGGCGCCGGTTCTCGAGCGCGGCCACGTGGTCCACGCAGGCGTCCATGAACGAGCGATCGTGCGAGACGATGAGGACGGCGCCCTCGTAGGAGGCGAGGTAGCCCTCGAACCACTGCACGCTCTCGAGGTCGAGGTGGTTCGTGGGCTCGTCGAGGAGGAGGACGTCGGGGTGCGAGAGCAGGAGCTTCGCGAGGGCGATGCGCATCTGCCAGCCGCCCGAGAAGTCGCGAGCCCGCTTATCGAAGTCGGCCACGGGAAAGCCGAGGCCCGCGAGGATCGCCCGCGCGCGGCTCTCGAGCTCGTAGCCTCCGAGCACTTCGAAGCGATCGCGCGCGGGGCCGTAGGAGGCCATTGCGGCATCGAGCGCCTCGCCCGTGGCCTCAGCCATCGTGGCCTCGAGCTCCGCGAGGCGCGCCTCGAGCGCGCGCACCTCCTTGGCCGAGGCGAGCACCTCCTCGAGTGCGCTCGCCTCCTCGGAGAGCTCGGCCTCCTGCTCGAGGTAGCCGATCGTCGAGTTCTTCGCGAGCGTGACGGTGCCCTCGTCCGCGCCCTCGAGCCCGAGGATGATGCGCAAGAGCGTCGTCTTTCCCGCGCCGTTGGGCCCCACGAGTGCCCATGATTCACCGGCGTTCACCTGGAAGGTCGCACCGCGATAGAGCACCTGCGGCCCGAAGGACTTCGAGACTTTGTCGACGGCGAGGATCACGGTCAGGCGGTCCTACTCGTCTTCGGTGAGGTGGATCGCGAAGCCTGCGACCTCGGGCTTGAGGTAGACGAGATGGGTGGTGCCATCGCCGCGCAGGCGTCGGCTCGCCTCGTCGACCTCGACCCCGCGCGCGGCAAGCCACGCCTCGGCCTCGGGAATGCTGTCCACGTGGAAGCCGAGATGGCCGTGCTCGCCGCGGCCGTTTCCGGCCATCGTCTCCACGAAGGTGCCTGAGAGCACGGAGACGGGCGTGTGCGCCACAGGGAGGCCGAAGATCGCCTCGAAGGTGGCCGCGATCGCGCGCGCATCCTCCGCGTTCTCGGCGTTGATGCCCACGTGCGCGAGGTAAAGCCCGAGATCGCGCACCGCGTCGCCTGTGTCCATGGTCGTTACCCTTCCTTTCGCGAGGCCGCGCGGAGCCGTCGATTTCGCCTCATCGGGCGCCTCGCGGGCCGCGCTTGCCGAACTCCCAAGTATAGAGAGTGTGCGCCTTGCGCCTCCCGCACCGCCTTGGAGGCGCGGTTCTGCTACCATGCTCCACTGCACGGGCGATTGGCTCAGGGGTAGAGCACATCCTTCACACGGATGGGGTCGCTGGTTCGAATCCAGCATCGCCCACCACGAACGCAACGCAGGCCATCGGGCGCGCCCGGTGGCCTGTTTGCATCTGGGCCCCCGAAGAGAGGTGAGTGCTCGTACTATAGATTGACCGCGGCGCACACGAGATCCGAGGGAAGAGGTGGCCATGAGGGAGTTCTTCATCGAGAGCGATGGCGTAGCCATCCACGCGAAGCTCGAGATGCCGGAGGGCGAGCCTGAGAGGTGCCCGCTCGTGATCGTCCAGCACGGGCTCACCGGGAACATGGACAGGCCCAACATCGTCGCCGTCGCCGAGGCGATCCGCGAGTGCGGCATGGCGACCCTCAGGACCGAGCTCTACGGCCATGGCGAGAGCGGCGGGACCTTCGAGCGCCACACGATCTTCAA
>CANQNP010000078.1 GCA_947625235.1 uncultured Atopobiaceae bacterium
AACATCGTGCTCAACAACGGGTTCGGGATCGTCGAGGGGATCGCCGTCGACACCCATGTGTTCCGCGTTGCCACACGCCTGGGCCTCACCAAGGCGCCCACGTCTCTGGCTGCCGAGCAAGACCTCCTCTCGCTCATCCCCCAAGACGACTGGGGAGCGGTGAATCACGAGATGGTGCACTTTGGCCGCGAGATCTGCGACGCAAAGAAGCCGCGCTGCTCCGAGTGCCCCCTGAACGACCTCTGCCCGTCCGCCTTCAAGGTGCCCAACGCGAAGGAAAGGGCCGCACGGAAGGGACGCGGGACGTCGAGGGGAACGCGCAAAGCGAACTCAGTCTAGCTCAGCGACTCAACAACAATTAGCCCGAGTGCCGCCTATGCGTGGTTTTATCCGTGGACGGTGCCCGATACCCGCATTTCCGCAGGTGGCGTCCAACGTAAATTTCATCGGGCCTTCGGCGAGCGCACACGAGAAAGCCCGGTCCGAAGACCGGGCTCCCTCGCTTGATGCTCGTCTTTAACGACTAGTAATTTTTAGCGAGCTCCTCGAAGTAGGCCTGCGGGTGGCTGCAGACCGGGCAGATCTTCGGGGCGGAGGGGCCCACGTGCAGGTGGCCGCACTTGAGGCACTTCCAGACCTTCACGTTCGGGCGCTCGAAGACCTCGCCGTTGGTGATGCGGTCGGAGAGGGTGTTGTAGCGCTCCTCGTGGCCCTTCTCGACGGCGCCGACGAGCTCGAACTTGTTCGCGATCTCGGTGAAGCCCTCCTCGCGCGCGGTCTTCGCGAAGCCCGCGTACATCTCGGTCCACTCGTAGTTCTCGCCGGCGGCGGCGTCGTGGAGGTTGGTGAGGGTGTCGGGCACGGAGCCGCCGTGGAGGTACTTGAACCACACCTTCGCGTGCATGGTCTCGTTGCCGGCGGTCTCGGCGAAGATGTCGCTGATCTGCGTATAGCCGTCCTTCTTGGCCTGCTTGGAGTAGTAGCCGTACTTCATGGCGGCCTGGGACTCGCCCACGAAGGCGGTCTCGAGGTTCTTCTTGGTTTGGGATTCGTTGAAGTCGACGGTGGGCATGGGGCTCCTCTCACGGTTGGGCAAAGTGGGCGCCGCGCGGCGCTTCATTCCTCACGAATAGTAGCGCAGGCGCGCGCGGCGAGGGCGCAACCGGCCCAGCGCGCACGGGATCGCTACGCGCGGTAGAGGCCGTCGCGCTCCCGGCAGAAGCCCTCGCGCGCGAGCTCCGCGAGGAGCTCCTCGGCAAGGCCCGGCGGCGGCGCAGAGCGGCCATGCGCCTCCTCGAAGCGCGCGAGGGCGAGTGCGGCGTCCTCGAGCGTGAGGCCGCCAAGGCCCGCCTCACGCGCCTCGAGGAGGCGTCGCACGAGCTCCGCGCGCTTCTGGCGGCGCGAACCCTCGAAGGGGCTCTGGCGCCTTGCGGTGGCCGAGCGGCGCGAGGGGTTCGGGAGCACGCGCTTCAGCTCGGCCCCGAGGTCGAGGAGCGCGAAGTACCAGCTCCTCGGCCCGCGACCCTCGGGCGCGCCTTCGGGAGGGCACGTGGCCTCCACGAGCGGCACGAGCGCGCGATCGCCCACGCGCTCCGCCTCGGGGAAGAACTCGTGGAGGAAGACCGTGCGGACGTTGGTTTCGAGGTAGACGCCGGGGAGGTCGAACGCGAAGGCGCGCACGCCCGCAGCCGTGGCCTTGCCCACGCCCGGCAGCGCGAGGAGCTCGGCCTCCTCCCTCGGGAAGCGCTCGAGCCGCGCGAGCTCCCTCGCCGCCGCGTGGAGCGCGAGGGCGCGACGGTTGTAGCCGAGGCCTTGCCACTCCGAGAGCACCTCGGCGCTCGTGGCGTCGGCGAGCACGGCGGGCTCTGGGAAGCGCTCCATCCAACGCTGCCAGCGCCCGTCCACGCGCGAGACCTGCGTTTGCTGGAGCATCACCTCGGAGACGAGCACGGCGTACGGGTCGCGCACGCGGCGCCAGGGAAGGTCGCGGTAGAGGCGCTCGCCCTCTTTGAAGACGCGCCGGCGAAAGCCCTCGAGCGCGCGAGGAGGGGGAAGTTCACGCAGCGTGGAGGGGGTGTGGTTCGCGCACATGGGCGAGCGTGGCGGCTAGTGCCAGTGGAGGATGGGCCAGCTCTCGGCCTTCGCGTGGCGCCAGAGCGAGAAGCACGGGTTCACGGCGGCGGGATGCTTCGCGGCATCGAGGGTCTCGATGTCGGAGTGGTGGTCGCCGAAGGCGTAGGCGAGCTCCCAGCGCCCCGCGCCGAGGTGCTCGTCCGCCCAGAGGGTGATGGCGTTCAGCTTGTCCGCGCCCTGCACGACCTCGCCCGCCACCTTGCCCGTGTAGTGCCCGGTGGAATCAACCGCCATCACCGTGCCCACGGCGCCGTCCATGCCGAGGTGCTCGGCCACGTCGTCCACGATCTCCTGGAAGGTGGCCGAGGCCACGAGCGTCGTGAGGCCCAGGCGCTTGAGCTTCGCGAGCTCCCTCAGCGCGTCTTGGCGGTAGTGGCGCATGAGCACCGTGTCGTGGAAGTCCTTCGAGAGGACCACGAGCTCAGCCGGCGTGAGGTTCGTGAGCTCGGAGAAGATGTACTCGCGCACCCTCTTCTGCTCCACCGGCAGGCGCACGAAGTACTTCGCGCCCCAGCCGATGACCTTGGCCACGGTGAAGTGCGACACGTAGCCCTTGTCCAGCAGGTAGCGCGTGAAGATCACGCCCGTCTGGTTGTCGATCATGGTGTTGTCGAAGTCGAAGACCGCGATGCGCACGGGAGCGGGGGGAGCGCTGCTCGACGGGGTACCTTGCGCGTTGGCAGCCGAACCCATGGATCTCCCTCGGTGCAACGGACGCGGCGGCACGCGCCGCATCCACCCGGTCTCCCTATGAAAAGAGCCCTCGGAAGCGAGGGCTCATGAGGGTCAAGTGGCGGGATATGCGGGACTTGAACCCGCGACCTCCGACGTGACAGGCCGGCGCTCTAACCATCTGAGCTAATACCCCATCGCTTCGAGCGTGGGTATTGTACCCGTCGCAGGCGAAACCTGTCTAGTTCCATTTCGCCGAGGAGGGGTTATTGCGGTACCGCGCCCCGCGCGATACCGCAATCAGGGCTGCTCGGCCGAAGCGAATCAGGACAACGCCACATCCTGCGTGGAGCCGTCGTCGAGCGTGATCGTGAGCGTGGAGCCGTCGAGCGTGGCGCTCGCGATCGTGCCCGTGCCGCTCACGGTGGAGCCGTCCTCGTTCGCGAGGAGCGCCGGCACCGAGCCATCCCCCATCGTCCACGCCACCACGTCCCAGGCGCCCTCGAGGTTCTCGGGGATGATGAAGGCGCCGTTGTAGAGGATGAGGCCGGTGGGCGTGCCCGGGAAGTCGAAGAGCACGAGCGGGTCGGAGTTCGTGGAGGACGAGCGCACGAGGGTCCACGGGCCCTCGGCGGACTGCGTGACCACGTAGTGGTAGCCGTCGTATTGGATGATCCCATCGGGCGCGACCTGGGTTTGCTCGATGCGATCGGCGTCCTGGACGGCGGGGCTCGAGCCGATGTCGCCGATCACGTTGATCGCGAGCATCACGACGAGAGCGAGCACGATCGCCGCCACGATGCCGATGACGAGCGCGGAGGCGCGGCTCACGCGCACCTGCCTTTGGTGCGACTGCACGCTCGGGCGATGCGCGTCGTCCATGCGCGGCGCGCCCATGGACGCGGCCTGCGTGCTCCGCGCCTCGAAGCCGTCGTGGGCGCTCGTGCGGCCCATGACGGCGCCGTCCGCCGCGGAGATCCTCTGGAAGTTTCCCGTGGCCACGGGATCGACGCCGATCGGACGCGGCGCGTGCGAGGAGATCGCGCCCACCTCCGAGGGAGCCTCCACCGAGAACTCGGGGACCACGGGCGCGCTCGCCTGGGGCTCGAAGGCGTGGGGCTGCCCTGCGCGGGCGACGTGCGCGGGGGCGGCATGGCGCGGCGCGGCGTGGCTCGAGCTCGTCTCTGGGCCCTGGCGAAACCGTGCGGCCATTCGATCCCCTTCGTCCTTGCGCCACCTGCCGGGCCTCATGGTAGCGATTCCCCGCTTTGCGGCTGGATTTCGACTGCGCGCTAGAGCGTGCGCCTCGCCTCGATCGCGCGTCCGAGCGTCACCTCGTCGGCGTACTCGAGGTCCCCGCCCACGGGAAGCCCGCTCGCGAGTCGTGTGACGGAAACGCCGAGGGGCTTCAGCTGGCGCGCGAGGTAGGTGGCCGTGACCTCGCCCTCCACGTCGGGGTTCGTGGCGAGGATGACCTCGCCCACCTCGCCCGAGGCGAGCCTCGAGAGGAGTCCCACGATGTGGAGGTCGTCCGGCCCCACGCCGTCGCGCGGGCTGATGACCCCGCCGAGCACGTGGTAGAGGCCGTGGTAGGCGTGCGTGCGCTCGATGGCGGAGACGTCCTTGGGCTCCCCCACCACGCAGATGGTCGTGCGATCGCGCGAGGTTGAGGCGCAGATCTCGCACACCTCGCCCGTGGCGTAGGAGTTGCAGATGGGGCAGAAGTGCACGAGGCGCTTCACGTCGGCGATGGCCTTCGAGAGCCGAAGCGCCTCCTCGTCCGGCGCGGAGAGCAGGTGGTAGGCGATGCGCTGCGCGGACTTCGGGCCGATGCCCGGAAGGCGGCCGAGCTCGTCGAGCAGGCGCTCGAGCGCACGGCGATCCTCGGCGCTCACGCCGAGGTCGTCTCCCACGTGGCCCGCCGCGCTCGCGATGCGGAGGCTGGAGAACTCGCTCACCGGCGCGCCCTAGAAGAGCCCGCCGAGGCCGAGCGCGGAGAGGGGGTCGGCGCCGCCGAGGCCGCCAAGGCCCGTGGCGGAGGACACCTCCTGGTTCGCGGCCTCGGAGGCGGAGTTCAGCGCGTCGTTCACGCAGGCGATGATCATGTCCTGCAAAAGCTCCACGTCCTCGGGGTCGAGCGCCTCGGGGTCGATCGTGAGCTCCTTCAGCTGGAGATCGCCCGAGACGGTGGCCTTCACCATGCCGCCGCCCGCGGAGGCGGAAGCCTCGATGAGCTTGGCCTTCTCCTGGGCGCTCTCGAGGTTGGCCTGCATCTGCTTGGCCTGCTGCATGATGGCGGCCATGTCCATGCCGCCGGCGCCTTGCGCGGCCGCGCGACGCTGGCTCCTGTTGCCATAGGGGATGTTGTTCCTGGCCATGGGGCCCACCTTTCCTCATGCTCCGCGAGGCCCCTTCGGGCCGGGCGAAGCGAAGATCGTCAGTTGCCGAAGGGCGCGTCGTCGAAGGGCGCGCGGTCGATGCCGCCATCGGGCGCCGCGCCCGCGGCCGGCTCCGTGCCCATGGAGAGCACCTCGACGCTGCCGAAGGTGTTCTCGAGCTCGGAGAGGAGCGAGGCGAACTCGCCTTCCGCGGAAGCGCCCGACGCCGAAGGCGCGACGGCAAGGGCCGGCGCCGGGGGACGCGGCGAAGGGGCGGCCGAGGCGGGACGCGACGTGGGCGCGGAAGCCCGTGGCGCGGGCGCGGTCGCGGGCGCAGGCGG
>CANQNP010000079.1 GCA_947625235.1 uncultured Atopobiaceae bacterium
ACCAGTCGTGGATGCTGATCAGATCGGCGACGACCGAGACGATCGCCGCGAAGAGTTCTACGACCATGGGCTCGCCTCCTCTCTCTCGAGAGTGCGCCGCCCGCGTGCGGACCTCACCGTGGGCTTATTTCGAGCCGCGGGGTCCTGCGAACCTCGCGAGCATCGAACAGGCGAGGTGCCCTACGAAATCTCCACGGCGATGGAGGAATCGAGGATTAGGTCGCTCGCGCTCGATGGGACGCGCATAAAAGGGAGGTCGATAGAATTGCCATCTGGCCTCGCGCACGCGGGGCCAAGGTGCTTTCCGCCCTTCCGCGTTAGGCGAGCGGAAGGGCGAGCTCGAGCGTGGCTCGCCTCGGCTCGAGGCGGAGCGTGACGTCGCCGCCGAGAGCGCGGGCGATCTCGCGGGCGAACTCGAGGGAGACGCCGCGGGCGCTGCCCTTGAGGTAGAAGGGCTCGAAGGCTTGCGCTTCGAGGCGCGCGGCGTCAGCGGGATCCATGCGCGGAACGGGCGCCTCGACGACGACCGTTGCCACGCCGTGTGCGCCGCCTCCGCCAATCTCGATGCGCGCGCCGGGCTCGGAGAGCGCGACCGCCGTCTGGAGGAGGTGGCGAAGCGCCTTCACGAGGAGGTCGGCGTCAGTGCAGGCCATGGGGCCCAAGGCATCCAGGCGGAGGCGGTCGGAATCGCTCGCCACCGTTTCCTCGGCAAAGTCGAGCGCCCCCTCGCCTGCGAGCTCGTCCACCACCTGCAGCGTGAGGAGCCGCAGGTCAACTGGCTCGAGATTCACCGCCTCGGGATCGAGCGAGATGCGCGTGATGTCGAAGAGGTCGCCCGCGAGCTCCTCGATCTCCGTCGCGCGCCTGAACGCCACGTCGGCGCGATGCCTGCCCTCGGCATCCAGCTCCTCGTCCGCCTCGATGAGCGAGAGATTGCCGATCACCGCGGTGAGCGGGGTGCGCACGTCGTGGGCGAGGTAGGCCATGAGCTCCTGCGTGCGGGCGCGATCCCGCTCGGCGGACCTCTCGCGCTCACGCGCCTCGAGGCGGATGCGCTCGAGCCTCGTCTGGGTGGGGGAGAGCTCGGGTGGGAGCGATATGGGCGTTTCCCCGTCGTCCAGAAGCGCGCCCACGCCCGCCGCGAGGTCGTCCACGAGCCTGTACATGCGCCGAAACGCGGCGAGCACGAAGCCCACCACGAAGACGAGCGCCACGCAGCCGAGCGTGGGGAGCCACGCCACCTTCACGAAGTGGTAGAGCGTGAGATCGCGCACGTAGAGCGAGTGGTCGACGGGATTGGTCTGGATGTCCCAGACGGCGATCGGGCGCATGTCGAAGAGCTCCTGTAGCGCCGTATCGGCCGCCACCTTCTCCTCGACGGTCTCCGCAGGGTAGATCCACGTGTCAGCCGTATCGGCCAAATAGCTCGAGATCGGCCCGGAGGCGAGGAGGTCGAGCAGCACGGCGGCAGCGATGAAGGCGACGACGCAGGCGAGCAGCTGCTTCACGAGGCGCCCGACCACCGTCTTTCGGAGGAGGCGCGCCTGCGGGCTGAGCCGCGGCTGGCCCTTCACGCGGCGCGTCATTCGCCCGCCACCAACTTGTAGCCGACGCCCCAGACGGTGTCGATGCGGGCCTCCGCCTCGCGCACCGCGGCCATCTTCTGACGGAGGTGGCGGATGTGCACCATTACGGAGTTCGCGGCGGAGGCGTCGTAGGGCATCTCCCACACCCTTTCGAAGAGCGTGCGCGCGGCCTGCGGCTTTCCGAGGTTGCGCGCGAGGATCTCGAGGATCGCGAACTCCTTGGGGGTGAGGGCGAGCGCCTCGCCATGGAGCGTCGCGAGATGCGCCTCGGCGTCGATCGCCAGATCGCCCGCCGTCAGTACCCCGTGCTCGCGCTTCGGCTGATCCTCGGCTCGGATGCGCCGCATGCGCGCCCGCACCCGCGCCGCGAGCTCGCGCGGGCGAAAGGGCTTGGGCAGGTAGTCGTCTGCGCCGAGCGCGAATCCGAGGAGCTGGTCGAGCTCCTCCGAGCGCGCGGAGAGCACGAGCACGGTCACGTCGGAATCCTCGCGGATGCGGCCGAGGAGCTCCAAGCCGGAGAGCCCCGGCATCATCACGTCGAGGAGCACGAGGTCAAAGGCACCGTGCGCGAGTGCCACAAGCGCGGTTTCGCCATCTTCCGCCGCGCACACCTGGAACCCCTCGGCTTCGAGCGTCGAGGCGAGGAGCTCGCGGATGTCGGGATCGTCGTCGACGACGAGTATGCGGCCGGAGATGTCCATGGGCCCATGGTAGGGCGCGCTCGCAGCGCACGCGCGGCCCACGCGAGCGCCTTAAGGAAAACTTAGGGAATGGCAAAGGAATCCTCAGGTGCTGGTGCGCGAAAGCAAAGGCGCTCACCGCAGATGATGGGCAACGCACCCAGGTCAATCCGAGGAGGATCCCGATGGAGCCCGTTGCCTTCGCGAAGCGCCACGCCGCGCCACGGCACGCACATGTCGCGCCACGGCACGCACCTGTCGCGCCCACATCTCCCCGCGCGCAGGCGGATCCCGCATCCCTGCGCCCGCGTCGCGCGCATCGTTGGCTTACGCGCCTCGTGATCGTGCTCGTGGCGATCTTCGCCGCCTTCATGTGCGTGCTCGTGGGCTTCGCCTCGCTTCAGCAGGATCGCTATGGCGATGAGACCATGAGCCCAGAGGGGAGGGCGATCGTCCAGGCATGCTATGAGGTGCCGTCTCCGGGAGAGGACCTTTGCGCGGCATGGGTCTCGCAGGTTTACGCGAAGGCGCTCGATCGCTATCCCACGGGCAACGCGAACGACATGTACGAGCAGCTCACGAGCACCGATCGCGCTGAGCTCGAGCCCGGCATGGCCATCGCGGTCTCCACGCACCCACACACCGAGGCCGGCAAGCAGTATGGCCATATCGGCATCTACCTCGGCGAGGGGCGCGTGATGGATAACGTGGGGCACATCCGCGTGACGCCGCTCGACTGGTGGATCCAGCACTACGGCGCGAACGTCCCCGTCCGTTGGGGCTGGCTGTAGCTGCGTTTTTGCTCGTCAATCCCCGCGTGCGTAACAATCGCACTCCATTTCGCGATAAGCGTGCCCCTTCGCGCGCGATCGGTGTAGTGTCCACGTGGCATGGCACGGCGTAAGGGGAGGGGCCATGGACCTTCAATTCTTGTTAGCGCTCCAAGGCTGGCGCGAGTCGATCGGTGGCCTTTTCAACGACTTCTTCGTCCAGATGAGCGATTTCTCGAACGGCATCTTCGTGTGGGTGCTGGCCTGCGTGTTCTTCTGGGCGGTGAACAAGAAGACCGGCCGCTACCTGTTCCTCAACCTCGGGCTCGCGCGCTTCGTCATGCAATCGCTGAAGCTCACGTTCACGGTCTATCGGCCGTGGATCCGCGAGCCGGCGATCAAGCCGGTGCAGTTGGCGTCGGGCTATTCGTTCCCGAGCGGCCACTCGGTCACCGCCACGACGAACTACGGCACCCTCATCTACCGCTATCGTCGCTACGTGCCGCTCGTGGTCTTCCTCTGCGTGATGATCGCGCTCACGCTCTTCTCGCGGCTCTACATCGGCGCCCATACGCCCGAGGACGTGCTCGTGGGCTTTAGCGTGGCGGTGCTCGTCGTCATCTTCGCACCGAGGCTCTGGGACTGGATCGACGCCGAGCCGAGGCGCGTCTGGTGGCTCCTCGGCGGCGCGGCCGTGCTCACGGTGCTCTTCCTCGTCTACATCAGCCTGCGTCCCTATCCGCTCGACTACGACTCCGAGGGCAAGCTCCTCGTGGACCCGCTCACGATGCAGATCGACGGATGGATGGACGCGGGGCGCTTCTTCGGCGTGGCGTGCGGCATCGCCTGCGAGAGCCGCAGCGTGAAGTTCGAGACCAAGGGCGTGCCCATCATCTGGCGCGTGACGCGCTGTTGCTGGGGGCTCCTCTTGCTCGTGCTCACCGAGCAGGTGCTCATGCCGTGGTTCACGGAGAGCGGCGAGCTCTGGACCTACTTCTTCGCCTACTGGTGGGAGCTCTTCGTGCTCATCGCCGCCTGGCCCGCGATCTTCAACTGGTTCGAGGGCCGTCGTAGCGCGACGGTGGCCGAGGCCGCCGAGTAGAACGAGCTCTTTTTCGTCGTGTAGACAGTTTTTCGGTGCGGTTTCGCACCGAAAAACTGTCTACACGACGTAAGTTTTCAGAGATGCTTACGCCTCCTCGCCAAACGCGCGGATCTCCTTCAGGAACGCCTTGCCGTAGCGCTCGAGCTTGACGGCGCCTACGCCGGATACCTCGAGGAACGCCTCGTCGGTCGTGGGGCGCCTCGCGCACATGTCGCGCAGCGTGGCATCGGAGAAGACGATGTAGGGCGGGATCTCGCCCTCCTCGGCGATGGAGCGGCGAAGCGCGCGGAGGCGCTCGAAGAGCTCCTCGTCATCCGCGTGCGCGGGGAGTGCGCCCGTGAGGCCGGAATCCCCCGCCGTGCCGTCCCGACGCGTCGCCCTCTTCCCGCCCTTCCCCGCAATCGCCTTCATGGAAAGGGAGAAGTCGGGCTCGGCGGCCTCGCGAAAGCGCGGTCCGAATCCCACCGTGGGGTACTTCCCCTCGGAAACCACGAGGTAGCCCCCTGCGGCGAGGAGCTCTACCACCTCGCGGATGCGCCCCGCGGGCACGGTGGAGGCAAGTGGCGCGTCGCTCCCGCGCACCGCCGCGCCCTCCGCGAGGTCGCCGAAGCAGCGGCACGTGGCGAGCCCGAGCTGCTCGATGCGCGCCGTGCGCGCGCCGCGGAGCACGTCGACCACGACGCCCTTGCCGAAGCGCCCGCGGAGCTGCTGCACGCAGCGCATGACGGCGCGCGCCTCGTTCGTGACATCGATGGCCGAGGCCCCGCTCTCGCAGTTGCCGCAATTCCCGCAGCGAGCGCCTGCGGCCTCCCCGAAGTAGCGCAGGATGTAGCCGCGCAGGCACTCGGCGGTGTAGCAGTAGCCCACCATCGCCTCGAGCATGCGCCTGCGGCTCGCGCGGAAGACCTCTTCCTCCTCGGGCGAGAGCTCCTCGTTTTCCGTCTCCGCCTCGATGAAGTAGCGGCAGGTGGAGATGTCGGCATCGCTCCAGAGTAGGAGGCACTCCGCCGGCTCGCCGTCGCGCCCGGCGCGCCCCGCCTCCTGGTAGTAGGCCTCCATGGATCCGGGGAGGTTGTGGTGGATCACGAAGCGCACGTTGGATTTGTCGATCCCCATGCCGAAGGCGTTCGTCGCCACCATCACGAGCGCGTCGTCGTTGATGAAGGCGGTTTGGTTGGC
>CANQNP010000080.1 GCA_947625235.1 uncultured Atopobiaceae bacterium
TATTTGGTGCGAACTCGAGACAGTAGGGACGGAGCTTTCGTCTTGCGGCAAGCCGTCTACCAGCATCTTTTCCAAGACAAAAGGTCCGTCCCCACTGTCTTGCGACGTTTGCGCTGCTAGAGGCGCTGCGTGCAAGACAAAAGAACCGCCCCTTTCGTCTTGCGCACGAATGGGATGTGGGGGCGCACGAAAGTGCGTCTGGGGTTCACGAGCGGTGCCGTGCGAAGGATGGGGAAGCACGTGGGGGATAATCACCCTCGGGATCGGCGTACAAGCGAAAGGAAGATCCATGAACGAGAAAGTCACGAAATTCTACGAGGTCGTCTCCGCAGACGACGCGCTCCAGGCCGAGCTCATGGCCGTTACCGAGGGCGTGAACCTCGAGGATGCCTCCGAGGAGGAAGCCCGCGCCGCCATGGCCGAGGCCGTCGCCGCCTTCGCCGCCGCGCACGAGCTTGACCTCACCGTCGCCGACATCCTCGCGGCCGACGAGGCGCCCGAGGGCGAGCTCTCCGAGACAGAGCTTGACGTCGTGGCCGGTGGCAGGACGAAGACCGGCTGCGCGTGCGTCGTCATCGGCGCCGTGAAGGGCTGCGGCTGCTTCATCGGCGGCGGCGGCAAGGACATGGGCTTGGACATGCAGTTTCTCCCTGGTTGTATCGTGGCCGGCGACGGATTAGCGTAGGCCGCGCTTTTTAGCGCACGCCAGAAGGCCCCACTTGGCCTCCGCATGAGGAGGCCAAGTGGGGCCTTTTTTGCGTTTGACAGGGGGCGAAGAGGTCGCACCTGTGGACATTCTGTGTGCCACCACACCGGCAAGCGGCGCATTCCACGCGCGAAAGACGCGGGCGCGCACACGAATCGACCTCCACGCACGCCATTCGGGGTTTACGCCGAACAAGGGCATCTAGCTGGGGATAATCGGCATCAATACCCGCGGTCAAGCGAAAGGACGACCGATGACCGAGAAAGTGTCCAGGTTCTACGAGGCTGTGTCGGCAGATGACGCGCTCCAGGCAGAACTCACCGCCGTCACCGAGGGCGTGGATATCGAGGGTGCCTCCGAGGAGGAGGCGCGCACCGCCATTGCCGAGGCCGTCGCCAGCTTCGCGGCGGCCCATGACCTCGACCTCACCGTCGAGGATCTCCTCGCGGCAGACGTCGCATCCGAGGGCGAGCTCTCCGAAGAGGAGCTCGAGGCCGTCGCGGGCGGCGGTTGCCTGTGCGTGATCATCGGCGCCGTGAAGGGCTGCGGCTGCGTCATCGGCGGTGGTGGCAAGAAAGGCGGAATGAGGATGAGCGGAAGCGGCGCCCAAGGCTGCTTCCTCGGCGGCGGCGAGGGCTAGGCACCTCCCGGTGGCAAGACTCTCCCTGAAAGGAACGAAGATGAACGAGAAAGTGACCAGGTTCTACGAGGTCGTCTCCGCAGACGACGCGCTCCAGGCCGAGCTCGTCGCCGTCACCGAAGGCGTGAACCTCGACAGTCTCTCCGAGGAGGAGGCGCGCGAAGCCATGGCCGAGGCCGTCGCCGCCTTCGCCGCCGCGCACGAGCTCGACCTCAACGCCGAGGACATCCTCGCGGCCGATGCGAAGGCCCCCGAGGGCGAACTCTCCGAGGCGGAGCTCGAGGGCGTTTCGGGCGGCGGCCGCTGCGCGTGCGTCATCATCGGCGCCGTGAAGGGCTGCGGCTGCGTGGTCGTCGGCGGCGCGAAGAGGGAAAGCGGGAAGTGGACCTGCGGCGTCATCGGCTAGGGTGCGCGCAATCGGACATCACGAGAGATGGCGGGCGGCGGCTCATCGCATCTCGATCGTCTCTTCCCGCTCGCAATGAAGCGTGCGGAACTCATGAGGGGAACGGGAGATTTCTAATGAACGAGAGAGTGACCAAGTTCTACGAGGCGATCTCTGCGGATAGCGCGCTCAAGGACGAGCTCCAAGCTGTAACCGACGGCATCGAGCTGCACGTGGAGGTCGAGGGACGGGCCGATCTGGCTAAGGCCATCGCCGACTTCGCCACCTCCCACGGCTTCGACCTCACGGCCGACGACCTCCTCGTCGAGCCGGCGTCCGAGGGCGAGCTCTCGGAAGACGAGCTCGCCGTCGTGGGGGGAGGCTGGGTCCACGATTATGGATTCGGCATCGAGGAGTGCGATTGCCCGAGCACCGGAAACGGCATCTTCACGCCGAAGCTTCAGCCCGGACAGTGCGCTCCTTGGGGTCAACCCTAAGCGTGGGGCGTGCGCTCCTTGGGGGCAATCTCCTTCTTAGGATGAATGCGAAAACCGCCTCGCGTTTTCTGTCGAAGGAGACGGCCGCGCCAAAGCGGGCTAGAGGGATTCGCCCAGATGGCAAGGCCGGAGGTGACATAGTGGAACCCGAAGGGGCGCCGGTGCACAAGCCGGAGCCCCTTTTTCACGGTGTGCTTTTAGGGCGAGACGTGTAGAGGTATTCTGCGGGTAAAATGTATCGCAGATTGCATTACATTTACAGAGCTTCTCATTGAGAGGATAGACCGAGATGAAGACCGCAAGCGTGACGGTGCGCATCGAACCGGAGATCAAGCAGCAGGCGGAAGCGGTGCTCGATCAGATCGGACTTCCGGTCTCGGTCCTCATCGACACCCTCTACCGGCAGATCATCATGACGGGCGGCGTGCCCTATTCGCTCACCGTGCCGAGGATTCCCGTGCGTGACGCCCTCACCGACGAGCAATTCGACGCAATGATGCGGCAAGGCTACGAGCAGGCGCTGGCCGGCGATGGACGCCCGATTGACGAGGCATTCGCCGCGATCCGCGAAAGCGTTTAGCCATGCGCTATGAGGTGAACCTGACCTCGCAGGCCATCGAGCAAATCAGCGAGACCGCCAGCTACATTGCCAATGTCTTGCGGGAGCCGGCAACTGCCCGCAAATGGGTCGACTTCCTGCAGGTAGAGATCTCAACCCTCGAGAGCATGCCGGCCAAACACCCTCTCGTCGAAGAGGAGCCATGGCACACGAAAGGCATTCGAAGGAAGATAGTGAAGGGCTTCCTCGTCTACTACCTCATTGACGATGGCGAAGGCACGGTATGGGTCATCGCCGTGCTCTATGGCCGAAGAGACCAACTTGCGGCCTTGAGTGGCTTGGTGGACTAGAGCAGTGCGGCGTACAGGGTGCCAACACACAAGCCGGCGCCCCTTTTTCGTGGTGTGCCCGCTGCGTAGGGCTATCCGCCGCCTTCGAAGCACCGTAGAGCCCTCCGCCGCCCGCTCTTCTGGGGAATTCTCGCCACGTAGCCTTTTCCGCCGCCCGTTTCGTGGCACGAAGGCCCCTCAGCCGCCCGCACGAGGCCCATTTGGGCGGCGAAGGGGCCTCCACGGCCAGTCCGCCGGGCGGCCGAGAGCCCTACGCGGTGAGAAAGGCGGCCGAGACGCCTAGACGGCCAAGGGCGCCAGGAGGTTCCGGATGAAACGGGAGGAGAGCTCGGAGATGGACATGAACACGTAGTCCACGCCGGCGCCCTCCATCGCCTCCCGCTGCTTTTCCTTGACGAAGGTGTAGGGGTAGATGCCGAACATGAACGGGAAGAAGCCGTAGATGAAGTCCTCCCGGTCCTCGCCGTCCATCTGCGGGAAGAACTTGGTCAGGCAGGCGTCCATCGCGTCCATGGACCGGCCGTAGGAGGCCTTGAAGCTCGTGAGCTCCTCGAGGCGGCTGTTGCTCTCCATGTCGTAGTGGTTCATCGACATGATCTTGAGGAGCTGCCAGCGCTTCGCGAGGCCTTCTCCCACCATCCGTGCGAACTCGCCGACGGAGAGCGCCTCGATTTCGTCGCGCAGCTCGAAGAGGGACGCGGACCAGAGGTCGTACTCGCGCTTGAGCAGCCCGAGGAAGATCTCCTCCTTCGTCTGGAAGTAGTTGTAGACCGACGCGCGGGAGAGGCTCGTCAAGTCGGCGATGTCCTTCACGGTGATGTCCTTGAAGTCCACCGTCCGATAGAGCTCCTCGCACGCGTTCAGGATCTCCTCCCGACGCGCTTCGACGAACGCTTTCGTGACCTTCGGCATGGCTCCCTTGGGGTTGGCGGTCTCGAGCGTCAGTGGTTCTGCGCCATGACGCCCACGAGCGCGTGGGGCACGTAGGGTTCCTCGAGGTAGGCGATCTGCTCGTCGGTGAGATGGACGTCGAGCGCCGCCACCGTCGAGGCCACGCGGTCGGGACGCGTCATGCCCACCACCGGCGCCGCCACCTTCGTGAGGAGCCATGCGAGCGACACGTCGGCCATGGTCACGCCGAGCTCCTCCGCCACGTCGTGGACGCGGTTGATGATGACGGCGTCCTCCTCGGCCGTGGCGTCGTACTTGCCCTTCGCGAAGGTGTCGGTGGCCATGCGCTTGGACTGCTCGGCGCCGGGAAGGCGCGTGAGGCGCCCGGAGGCGAGGGCGGAGTAGGGCGTCATCGAGACGTCAAAGGCATGGCAGTAGGGCGCCATCTCGCGCTCCTCCTCGCGGAAGAGGAGGTTGTAGTGGCCCTGGATCGAATCGAGGCGATGGAGTCCCTCGTAGGCGGCCACGTCGTTCAGGTGCGCGAGCTGCCAGGCGAAGCAGTTGGAGATGCCGATGGCGCGCACGCGTCCCTCGTCGACGAGCTCGCTCATGGCGCGAAGGATCGCCTCCATGTCGCATCCGTAGTCCCACATGTGGCAGATGTAGAGGTCGACGTAGTCCATGCCGAGGCGCTCGAGGGATTCCTCGAAGCAGGCGCGCACGTGGCCGCGCTCGTCGACGCCGGCCTCCTTCTCCTCCTGCGTGCGGGTGCCGAACTTCGTCGCCACCTGCACGTTGGCTCGGTCGGTGAGCGCGCGGAGCGCCTGGCCCAGATAGCGCTCGGAGGTGCCGCCGTTATAGCCATGCGCGGTGTCGAAGAAGGTGATGCCGGCCTCGAGCCCGGCCTTCACCACGGCCTGCGTCTCCTCGGCGCCGATCACCCACTTGTGGATGCCGATGGGCTCGCCGAACCCCATGGCTCCCATGCAGATGCGACTGACGGTGACGTCGGACCTACCAAGCTTCGTGTATTCCACGTCAATCCCCCTCCGGTTAAGTGATGCCATTCCGCTTTATGGACATGCCGATGCCGGGGTCGATCAGGCGTCGAGGTCGACGAGCTCGTAGGCCTTGGTGCCGACGCCGATGGACTGGGCGTAGTCGAGGATGTGGGGGCCGTTCAGG
>CANQNP010000081.1 GCA_947625235.1 uncultured Atopobiaceae bacterium
GACCGCGCGCATCCGAGACCTTGCCATCCGGTTCAACATATCTGCGCGAGTCCGGATACCGTGCGCATCCGAGACCTTGCCATCCGGGGCAAAAGGCTATTAGATAGAATTTGCATAGGTTTCGCGCCGGCGATCGTTGGCACGTCGGCATTGCACGAGGAAGGGGTCTCCATGCATCACGATCACGTCAAGCCGTTCCCCGAGGGCTTCCTCTGGGGCGCCTCCACCTCGGCGTACCAGGTGGAAGGCGCTTGGGACGAAGACGGCAAGGGGATGAGCGTCCAAGACCTCACGGAGCCCCATGACGGCATCACCGACTTCAAGGTGACGAGCGACCACTACCACCACATGGCCGAGGACGTGGAGCTCATGGCCGAGCTCGGCCTCAAGGCGTACCGCTTCTCCATCGCGTGGACGCGCATCATCCCCGAGGGCGTGGGCGACATCAACCGCAAGGGCCTCGAGTTCTACGGCGACCTCATCGACCGCCTCATCGCCGCCGGCATCGAGCCCGTCGTGACGATGTACCACTTCGACCTCCCGCTTGCGCTGCAGAAGCAGGGCGGCTGGTCGAACCGCGCCACGATCGACGCCTTCGTGGACTACTCGCGCGTGATCTTCGACGCCTTCGCGGACCGCGTGAAGTACTGGCTCACCATCAACGAGCAGAACATGATGGTGCTGCACTCCGCCGTGCTCGGCACCGGCGAGGACGTCTCCGAGAAGAGCGCCTACCAGCAGTGCCACCACATGTTCGTGGCGAGCTCCAAGGCCATGAAGCTCCTTCACGACACGCACCCCGAGTGCAAGATCGGCCCCGCGCCCAACATCATCTCCGTCTATCCCGCGAGCTCGAAGCCCGAGGACATCGCCGCCGCCAACGAGTGGAGCTGCCTGCGCAACTGGCTCTACTACGACGCCTACGTCTACGGCCGCTACAACCCCATCGTCTGGGCGTACTTCGAGGAGCACGACCTCTGCCCCGTGATCGAGCCGGGCGACCTCGAGGCCATGGCAGCCGGCCACCCCGACTACCTCGGCATGAACTACTACGCCACCGAGACCGTGCAGGCGCCTCCGGCCGACATGGAGGTGACGAGCGGCGGCGACCAGCAGCACACCCAGGGCATCCCCGGGATGTACCAATCCGTGCCGAACCCGAACCTCGGCAAGACGCAGTACGGCTGGACCATCGACCCGGTCGGCCTGCGCAACACCCTCTGCGAGACGGCGAGCCGCTACGACCTCCCGATCCTCATCACCGAGAACGGCCTCGGCCAGCACGACACCCTCACGGAAGACGGCAAGGTGCACGATGACTACCGTATCGACTTCCTGCGCAAGCACTATGAGCAGGCGCGCCTCGCCATCAACGACGGCGTGAAGCTCATCGGCTTCTGCCCGTGGAGCTACATCGACCTCGTCTCCACGCACGAGGGCTTCAACAAGCGCTACGGCTTCGTGTACGTCGACCGCACCGAGGACGACGTGAAGGAGCTCAAGCGCTACAAGAAGGACTCCTTCGACTGGTACAAGGAGGTCATCGCCACGAACGGCGCCGACCTCGGCTAACGCCTAGTCCGTTTGACTGAACGAGCCCGCTTGCCGCGCACCGGGCGCGCGGCAGGCGGGTCCGCGCGTTTAGGCTTATATTTTTGCCGATAGCGGCAGAAATATAAGCCTAAACGCGCGATTCTTCGCGTCGTTCTTGCCGATAGGGGAAGTTTGGACTACCTCACCACATCCGAAGCCGCCGAGCTATGGGGCATCTCAGAGCGAAGCGTTCGTAATTACTGTGCGCTTGGCCGCGTTCCGGGGGCAATTCAGGCGGGACGCGCATGGCTCGTGCCCGAGGGGACGCAGAAGCCGCTACGGGCGAACGGCCAAACGCCACAAGAGAGCGCGCTACTCAAGAGGCTTCGCGAGGAGCGCAACGCCCACGTGAAGGGTGGGATATACCACAAGTTCCAAGTGGAGTTCACGTATAACAGCAATCACATGGAGGGCTCTCGTCTCACGCTCGACCAAACGCGGCTGATATTCGAGACCGCCACCGTGAACGCAGATGGAGAAGTGCTCAGGATCGACGATGTCGTCGAGACGGCCAATCACTTTCGCTGCATCGATTACTGCTTGGATGTGGCTGGCAAACCTCTCTCAGAGGGCGTGATAAAGGAGTTCCATCGCCTGCTCAAGCAAAGCACGAGCGATGCGGCGCTCGATTGGTTCGCGGTAGGCGGGTACAAGCGCGTACCCAATGAGGTGGGTGGTCACGATACGACGGCACCGGCGGAAGTACCTAAGGCGATGAAATCGCTGCTCAGACGCTACGATCCCCACGCACGACACGAGCTTCGGGATCTCCTCGCCTTCCACGTGGACTTCGAGCGGATCCATCCCTTCCAAGACGGGAACGGCCGCGTGGGGAGGCTCGTGCTCCTCAAGGAGAGCCTGCGCGAGGGTATGGTGCCACCCATCATCGCCGACGATATGCGCTGGTACTACAACCGTGGTATCGCGCAATGGGGCCACGAAGACGGCTACCTAACCGACACGATCCTCGCCGCGCAGGATCGCGTGGTCGCGTGGCTCGACTATTTCGACATTCCCCACCAGCGGTAGATGAGAACGCAACCCTTGCGCCGCTCTATTGGAGCCAGAAAACAGGCATCCACAGGCGAGCGCTGCGTTGAGGCGCAGGGGTCTCCATGTAGAATCGCAGCGAGCGCCATATTTGAGGACAGGATTGTCATGAGTGATGACGTAAATACCGTAGATGAAATACGGGAGATGCTGCGGCCACTGTTGAAGCGCTATCACATGGCCTCGGCGAGCCTCTTTGGGTCCTATGCCCGTGGCGAGGCCGATGCGTCGTCGGACATCGACGTGCTCCTCGTGGGAGAAGATGGCTGTCATGCGCTCGATGTGTTGGGGGTGACCGAGGAGCTCTATCGGACTTCGGGCAAAGAGGTCGATGTATACGAAATCTCAGAGCTGCGTGAAGGCGATTTCAAGGAAACCGTGCTCAAGGAGGCGCTCGCCTTATGAGTCCTTACAGACGGACGGTCTTCAACGCCATTCTGAGGTAATAACATCAACTTGGTATTCTCTTCGCACGTTTGCATGGAGATAGCGCGAAGACATGGGGGGGGGTGCGTGGAGCGCGCTATACTGAAGCCAGAAAACGGCAAGGCCCGCAGGAGACACTAGGAGTTGCGGGCGGCGCAGTTCGCTGGGGAGACGGAGTTCCTACCTCCGTCTCCCGCTTCGTTTACTACGTCTCCGCACGGAGCGTTTCGTCCTCCTTTCCAACCAGTCGAGAATGCTGATCAGATCGGCCACGACCGCGAGGACCGTGGCCAGAAGTTCAATGCTCATGGGCTCGCCTCCTCTCTCTTCGAGAGTGCGCCGCCCGCGTGCGGACCTCGCCGTGGGGGCCATTGTCGAGCCACGGGTCCAAGCAAAACCTTGCAAGCGTCCAACAAACGCCCGATCTCTACGGAATCACCAAAGACGCGTGGTATGCAACCCGTTCCTTCGCGCTCCGCGCGAACTCTGGCGGTCGAGATGCCCTCGGGCTCGTCGGCAAAGCATACGGGGCGCGTGAGACACGCGCGGTGGTCGACCTGGCGGCCCGTGGCGCTCGTTCGTGGAGGAAGTGTGGTGGGATTGTCGAGGATGTATGGCCGCTGAGCTGCGACTTTGACTTTCACGGACGATCCTCTACCCTTCACGAGGCTTGTCTGAAGGGACCCTGAAGGCGTTCGTACAATCAGGGCCGACGGCCAAGAAAAGCACGAAAAGGCAACGCGAGGAAGGGAGCGAGCACATGGCGACTATGGCGTTGCATGCCCTCCCGATCCTCGATACCCCCAAGGCCCGCGAAATCGCGGGGGGGGGCCACTCATTGGCCGAACTACCCATTTCCTAGCCGCAAGGCACCCACAACTCACGCATACGCGAGCGCTCGGCGCGCCTTGTGGAAGCGAGGTGCGCGCGAGCTAGTGCGCACCGTCTCGCATCTTTTGACCTCGAGCGATCGAAGAGACGGTTGAACCATGGTGCAGCTCCACAGCCATACCCCCGAGCGCGACGCCCGGGCCACCATCCCTGCTCCCACCCCGCGCCCGCGCCACAGGCACGTCTGGGCGAAGCGCGCCGCGATGGCGGTCGTCGCCATGGCGGCCCTCGCGTCCGTGCTCTTCACAAGCACGACGGCGTGGGCGGCAAGTATCCAAGCCTATTTCTTGTTTACGCTCGGCGAAACCGCAGCGGAATCAACAGTCGCCAGCTGGTCAATTGGTGTCGATCCGGTGCAAACATGGCGTCCGAAATCCTTATCATTCAGTGGTGCTGTCGGCATCACGGGTGAGGGAACCGCCGAGACCCCCTATGACCTTGATTTCTCGAAAGGATCTCTCGCTTATCTTCCCCCCGCGCAGCTCAATAACAACGAGGATCACAGTGATGGTGGTCTCTTCAACACGAAATCGAATGCTGCGATCACCATACTGCCTAAGAGCGATAGCACCGCTGGAAAATACTTAAAAGTGAAGTCATTTGAAGCCGCTCCGGCTTCAGCCAAGATCAAGGGCGAGAAGGATAGGCTTGTCGATGGGGATGGATTCTTTAATTCGAAAGGAAATCTACTAGCTATTCAGAAAAGCAACGTCATCATCGAGAATAACTTCAAGCTCACTAATGAGACACCGAGTGATCTCAAGGATGCGAACGGCAACGTAAAGACTATCAAGTGTGGTGTTGTTTCCGTAGACGAAACCAGCAGCCTCACCCTGCGTGGATTTGAGTCAAGTGCGGACGCATATCTCGTTATCCACGGACGCATCACCAATAACGGCACGCTCACCATCGAGGGCGTTGGCAACAAGCACACGGGCGCGACGCTCTCCGCTGGCGTGGAAAACGAGAACGTCTCCATCTTGAACTACGGCACGCTGAACATCGGCGGCGGCACAGTGGAAAACGACATCGTTGTCAAAGACGGCGAAGTGAACATCACTGCGGGGACGATCAACGGCAATATCAAGGTCGAGGGCGGCACCGTCAAGATTTCGGGCGACGCGCGCGTCAATGGCAAGGTCACCGTGAGCGGTGGCAACCTCGAGGTGTCCGCCGGCACGTTCAAGCATCTCGTCGATCCCCAGTACGTGGGGGCCGCAAAGTACCTCACCGTCTCGGGCTCGAGTGCCCG
>CANQNP010000082.1 GCA_947625235.1 uncultured Atopobiaceae bacterium
TCGACGATGCCGTCTCGCCAGAGCTTCATGAGGTGGTTCTCATAGAGGCTCACCGTATGGCGAGACAGCTTCCTCAGAGCGCCGCGTGATGCCTCTCCATCACGAATCTGCCGGATGATCTCTTCGGTGCTCTCGTTCGGGATCACGACCGAATACGATCCGTCGTCGATCATGTGGAAGCGCTCAGCAACGCACCGAAAGGGAATGCCGTCGAGGTCGTACTTGGGATCGTTGAGATCCTTGAGCACGGCATCGCGGTCGAGATCCCTGTCGCCGTAGAGACGGCTGAAATAGCCACGTACGTTCTCAGGCATATCGAGTGTCTGCAGATCGTCCATGAAGTCGCGAGAGACGCCCTTCTTATGGCCGATATCGGTGGGAAGCTGGTAGTCCTCTTCGGGATCGAACAGGTAGACCCGGCTCTCTTCCCAAGGCTTGTTGCCATTCCTATTGCAGCGCCCCGCTGCCTGGATGAGGCTGTCGAGCCCGGCCTTCGCGCGATAGACCGTGGGAAAGTCCAGATCGACTCCCGCCTCCACGAGGCTCGTCGACACGACCCGACAGGGCTCGCCTTGCGAGAGCCGGCGCCGTATTTCTTCGATCACCCGCGTCCTATGCTCCGCGGTCATGAGCGTTGATAGGTGCAGAACCGAGCCGTCATCGCACTCCCTCGCGAGCAGTTCGTAGAGGTTCTTCGCCTGCGCCCGGCTGTTCACGACGCAGAGGACCTGCGATTCCTGCGAAAGCCGCTCGGCCAGCAGCTCATCATCCACGATTCCGAGATCCTCGTAGGAAACGCGTCGAAGCGCCGCGAAGAGCTCGGGAACGCCATGGGCGAGCTCCGTGACGTGGAAGCCGTATTCCCCAACGAACTCATCCAACGAAGGCTGCGTGGCCGTGCAGAAGACGACCGTGCAGCCGTAGTTGTGGACGAGCTCGACGAGCGCCCGCAGGCATGGGAGCAGCTGGGCGCTCGGGAGCATTTGCGCCTCATCGAGCACGATCACCGAGTTGGCGAGGTTGTGGAGCTTCCTGCATCGCGAGGGCTTCGCCGCATGGAGCGACTCGAAGAGCTGCACGTTCGTCGTCACGACGAGGGGCGCGTCCCAATTCTCCGTCGCAAGCCGCAGCCTCGCGGCGAGCGACGTGCGATCGCCGGCGTCCTTGTCCTCGTCATCGAACTCAAGGGCGCCATGGTGCTCGAGCACGTTCTCGTCGCCGAAGACCTCGCGAAACACCTGCGCGTTCTGCTCGATGATCGAGGTGTAGGGGATGCCGTAGACCACGCGGCTCATCCCGCGCTCACGCGCGTGGTTGAACGCAAATCTCAGCGACGCAAAGGTCTTGCCACCGCCCGTCGGCACGGTGAGCGAGAAGAAGCCCTTCGGCAGCCGCGCCCCGGCGAGGCAATCGTCGAGCACCTGGCATCGTAGCTCGTTAATGGGCGTCTTCGGCGGATAGAACTCCGCGAGCCTCTTCTCCAGGAGATCCGCGAGCTCGTCAAGGCTTGCAGTACTCATCGGCGCTCGGCCGACGTTTCGCATGAACCGCTCCGTGCAGAGGAAGTCGGCGTCCACGATGCAGGAGTAGACCATTCGCGTGAGGAACGTGAGGAGGTACTCGTAGTCCTCAAACGTCTCGCGCACCGGCGTGATGCCCTTGGGAAAGTCGCTGAGCGTCTTAGGAAAGTCCTCGGGCACTTCTTCTCTGAATGCCTCGTATGCGGGCAGTTGGCGGGACTTCGGATCTTTCAGGAGCCGCCCCGTGAGCGTGGGGCAATCGATGGTGTCGATAGCGGTTCCCCCGTCGGGCATGCCACCGTGATGACCGGCCACCACGTAGGAGAGAAGCAGGTTCACATCGGCGAGCTCGCGCGCACCGGCCGTCGAATGGTCGCAACGCCTTCCATTGGCCAGGATGCGCCGTTGAAACTCCTCGGAGTACTTGCCGATATCGTGATAAAGACCTGCGTAGTAGGCCCATTCGCCCGCCCCGAAGGCATCGGCGAAACCCTTGGCCATGTCCGCCACCTCTTGGAGATGCTGGCGAACGGACTCGTAGCGCCCATCATCGCTTACGTGCGAGACGTAGCGTGGAGGCACCGGCGTGCCTCGAGAAGCAACCTCCTTGCCGTCGACGCCCTCAGCGCAATCTTGCTTGATCTCGGATTTCGTGGCTCCCATTGCGATCCCTTCCCGCTCGTGCGCTCGCTCTGGCAACCACAGTACGACTCAGACTTGACAACAATTAGCGACCCTTGTGAGCTGCGAGAATCTCGCCATGATGATGCCCCACAGATCGTGTACTCCTGTGGCCTCTACCTTCGCGTGCGTCGCTTGAGCACTTCGTCGTGATGGCCAACATCGAGAAGGACGATCACGGTATCCCCGATGAAATCAAGCACCAGTCGGATGTCCATGTTGACGCTTGCCTCGAAGAGATCCGTGGTTTGAATCCGCTTGAGGCGAAGCGATGGATGCCATGGATTGCGCGCAAGCATTTTCAACTTGGCATCAATCGCCTCTCGCTCACGCTTCTGAAGTCGTGCGTACTGTTTGGCAAAGCCACGTGCTGGTTGGAGCTGGTAGGTCATTCCGCAACCTCGTGGAGATCTGCGATCAGCTCATCGACGTCGTCATAAACCTTCGCAGAACCATCCTCAAGCTCTTTGCGTGCCTGTGCAGCCGCACGCTGGAGCTCTTCCACCTTTTCTTTCGGCCAGACCACCACCGGAACGAGATGGATCTCTCTGCCTGTGGGAACCACCTCGAAGAGATCGCCCTGCCTGAGGCCCATGTCATCGACGATGCGCTTGGGGATGGTCACCTGCGACTTCGCCTTCAGCTCTGTAAGCATGGTTCCTACTTTCTTACTTTCCAACTTTATGGCATGGTACCATACTGCCACGTCGTTTGGTAGGCGCCGATTTTGATGCGCACCTTGGCGTCGGGGAGCTCCCGATTCTCGAGGAGACTCGCCTAGCGTTTGGCCTTGCGGATCTCGCGCTCGAAGCGGCGCTCCATCTCGTGACGCATAGGGGCTTTGGCCGATGGCGGCGGCGTGTATGTGCTTGCGCCGGTTCGCGCAGGGCCTTCGGCCGGTAATCGTGGCGCGTAGGGGCTTGCGCCGGTCGAGGGTTTTGCCGCCTAGCGGCTTGCGCCGGTCGAAAAGTCCACATAGCCGCTTCGGCCGGTTCACGAAGGGCCTTTGGCCCGTCAAATCGATATCCGTGCAACCGGCCGAAGGGTCTACGCGGTGCAATGGCCGGCACAAGCCCCTACGCGAGCCGGCGCAACGCCCTACGCGATAGCTGCCATCGGCGCAAGGCCCTACGCGGTGCGTTTACCGGCACAAGGTCTTACGGGACTCGGCGCAAGGTGCTACGCGACAAGCACGCGACACGCAAACCGACGGATGGAACTCGAGAATCAAACCTCGCCACCGCCGTACGCACCACCGTCATGCTCGCGCCGGGTCGTTTCCGCTCGGGCGCCGCCGCGAGCGCCGCCGCGAGCGCCTAGAGCTGGTCGAGGCAGAAGGCGGCGTAGAGCGGCACGCTCATGAGATCGCCCTCGCGGCCGAATTGGCGCGCGGAGAGGCGCACGGCTACGCTGGGCTGGTAGCGCTCGCGATACGCGCGCATGCTGCGGGCCGTGACGTTGCCACCGGACTTCACCTCCACCGGCACCACTCCTGAGCTGGCGGTTTCCACGACGAAGTCGACCTCGGCGCGCCCGTTCGATCCCCAGTAGTAGGGCTTCAAGCCCGAAGCGACGAGTTGCTGCATTGCATAGCTCTCGGCGAGGGCACCGCGCACGCCGGAGACGCGATCCGCCGCCGGGACGAGGTCGGCGAGCCGCAGACCGTAGGTGCCGCAGAGAAGCCCGACGTCTGCGAAGTAGAGCTTGAAGAAGTCATCATCGGCGAAGGCGGCAAGCGGACGCGTCCCGTCGCTCACCCGCGTGCACCTGGAGACGATCCCCGCCGCTTCGAGCCAGCGGATGGGCGCTTCGTACTGGTGCGCGCGAGCCGACGAGGCGATGGTCGTGTACTGGAACTTGTGGTTTTCCTTGGCAAGCTGGCGAGGAATGCCCCGCCACACGTTCAGGATCCGCGCACTCGAGAGCGGGCTCGCGTATTTGGTCATGTCCGCGACGTAGGCATCGGCGATGGTTCCCTGAGCTTTTGCAATTTCATCAAACGAGGCGCCATCGGCATGGAGCGCCACAGCCTCCGGCATCCCGCCGACAAGCAGGTAGGCGCGGTAGAGCTCGAGCGCACGTTCATGAAGGCCGAGGGGAGCCGCCCCATCGAAGTACTCGCGCACGAGCAAAGCGAGCCGCTCCTCCCCCATCGCCCAAAGGAACTCCTCGAAGTCCATGGGGTGGAGATCGAGCGTATCCACCTTGCCCACGGGATACGAATACTCCTCCCGACCAAGCGAAAGGCCAAGGAGGCTGCCCGCCGCGATGACGGAGTATTCCGGCGCCTGCTCAGAGAAATACTTGAGCGAGGTGAGCGCCCTCGGGCAGGCCTCCACCTCGTCGAAGAAGAGCAGTGAGCGACCGGCTTCGATGGGTCGGCGCGCAAGGGCCTCGAGCTGGGGCACGAGCGATTCCGGAGAGATGTCCCCCTCGAAGAGACTCGCGGCGAGGGCATCCCGCGAGAAATCGAACGCCACCGTCGAATCGAAGGCCGTCTCGCCAAACCGCAGGATGGAGTAGGTCTTCCCCACCTGGCGCGCGCCATTCACGATGAGGGGCTTGCGCCTCGGGGACCGCTTCCATTCATCGAGCTTCTGGTCGATCTTTCGGCGCATGGCATCCTCTCCTCGCCACAGCGGCTACTGGTTGGAGAGAATGTTACTGCAATTTCGCACTATTTCGCACATTATTACCCGTTATTCCGTTGCATCTCACGCATTTTCTCAATGAATGCCACTCGAACTCGCACGTGCGGGGCGCCCGGACGTGCGGGCGCCCGGATGCCACATCGGGCACTTTGCGCGCATCGTTCGCGCACGCATTGGTAATCGCGTATGCCAATCCTGACGCACCGGCCCTTGCGGTGTATCTGGGCGTGCCGCGGCAGGGCTTGCGGTGTATATCAAGCCGCGG
>CANQNP010000083.1 GCA_947625235.1 uncultured Atopobiaceae bacterium
GCGTCCTCGCCCGCGCCAGCGCTCGCATCGGCCCCCGCGTTCGCGTTCGTTCTTCCACGCAATCGAAGCGCACGCTCCCCTCTCGGCGCGAACGTGCGCTACGCATCATGCCCGCTCGCCGACGAAAGCCTTCTCCGCGTGGCTCCCGAACTCGGTCTCGGCGAGGAAGCCTACATCGTTTCCCCGGCTCTGAATTGGGTCATTGACTCCGCGCGAGCAGATGACGCGGCTGCACTGGAGATCGCGATGGAGATGTGCGGCACCTACTCGCGCTCGCCGGAGAGGGCATTGCTCACCCAGCTGCAACCGGCATGCACGCCTTCGGCGCTTCTCCACGGCGTGAAGGAGCTTGCGCACGCGGCGGGTGGACAACGTGTGCCCGGGCTCGCGCGAGCGCTCAGGATGGCGCGCTATGTGCTTGGCAGCTCCGCGTCCCCGATGGAGACGAAAGTCGCGATTATGCTTTCTCTGCCGGTTGCCTTTGGCGGATGGGGAGTGCGGGGACTCTTGCTCAATCGCCGCGTAGAACTCACGAACGAGCAGCGAGAGATTGCGGGGAAACCCTATCTCGTGCTCGATGGCTATCTCGCGAGCGGCCTCATCGGCTATGAATACGACAGTCGTGAGTACCATGATCGGACAGACAGGGTTTACCGTGATCGCGTGCGCATCACCGCGGCGCAATGCCTCGATATCAAATTGCTCTCCCTCACCGCGGATATCGTGATGGACGAGGAGCGCTGCGCATCCTTCTGCGACGAATTCTCGCGGCTCGCGGGAAAACGCCAGCGCGTGCTCGGCGCGCGGACCATCCAGAGAAGGCACCGCCTCCGCGAACGCTTGGGCCTTCCCCTTGGGGAGCGGTACCTGTTCCAAGACGGAGAGGTACCTATCGAGGCCTATGAAGCACTTGGCTACGGCGCCTAGCAAGCGCGCGTCAAGTCGCGAAAAAGTGAGCCACGGGACAGCAGTTTTTGAGCCATCCTGCGAGGCTCACCATCCTTCGAGCGTCATCGATTCTCGAGCGCGTCAGCCTGTTGTTGCGTTCCTCCTTCAGCGCGCTCGAGCCGAGTGAGCTCTGCTGCGACCGCGATCGCGAGCACGACCACGACCGCGAGCACGACCACGACCGCTTTCACGACCGCTTTCACCACTTATCTGCCGCATAGCCCTCTCCGCCGCCTTTACGCTCGCGTTTCCCGCCACGCCGCTGCTACGCGTTCCCCTTGGCCGACGTCCACCGATCCATCTTCCGCTTCTCCTCTGCCGCCGAGTACTTTCCGCCGCCCACGTTCTGCCGCGTAGCCATCTCCGCCGCCTTTTCTGACGCCTAGCTTCCTCAGCCGCCTATGCAATTGGCATGGAGGCCTCTCGGCCGCCCGAAAAGGACGGCGCAGGCCGCTCCGCGCCACTTCTGAGGTACGAAGAGGGCCTACTTGGGCGGCGGAGAGAGCTACGCGGCTAATTGCTGGGGCGGCCAAGAGGGCTATGCGGATGAAAAGGCGGCGGAAAAGGCTACACGGCGCGCGGGCAGGGGCGATGGCGTGTGTGCGGGCGGCGGAGAGGGCTACGCGGCGCGCGAGCAGGGGCGATGGCGAATGTGCGGGCGGCGGTGAGGGCTACGCGGCTAATTGGCGGGGCGGCGGAGCACGCTACGCGGCGCGATATTGGAATTCATATTCAGCCCAAGCCATGTTCTTCGAGCTACGTATACAGCCCAAGTCAAATCCCTTGAGCTGCGTATACAGCTCGAGCCAAAGACTTTGAGCTGCTGCTTTGGCCTCCGCACGAACCGCGGTTCGGACGCGCGAAGTCCGCGCGCATCCGAGACCTTGCCATGCGGTTCAATCTATTTGGCGCACGTCTGGACGTCGCGCGGCAATATGGGACGCACGCCTCGCATCGAAGGAGCCACCATGCGCATCGCTATCGGCGGATTGCACATCGAATCATCCGAGTTCTCGGACTATCGCTCGTCCTTCGCGGACTTCCGCGTGCTCGAGGGGGAGGGCATCGTCGAGCGCTACGGCATCTACGCGCCCGAGGTGGGCGACGCCATCGAGATCGTGCCGCTCATCCACGCCCGCGCGCTACCCGGTGGCCCCGTGACCCGCGAGTTCTTTGACGCGTGGGGCGCGCGGTTCTTCGGCCTCCTCGAGGAGGCCATCGTCGAGGGCGGGGTGGACGGCGTGCTGCTCTACCTCCACGGTGCCGCGAGCGTCGTCGGCATGGACGACCCCGAGGGCTGGATCGCCGCGCGCGTGCGCGAGATGGTGGGGCCCACGGTGCCCGTCGCCTGCGCGATGGATCTCCACGGCAACGTGTCCGACCAGCTCTTCGATGCCATCGACTACCTCACGTGCTACCGCACGGCGCCGCACGTGGACGAGGCGGAGACCGAGATGCGCGCCTTCCGCGCAATCGTGCGCCTCGTCGAGGAGCGCCCGCACCTGCACCGCGCGAAGGTGGACATCCCGATCCTCCTTCCCGGCGAGAAGACCTCCACCGAGGTGGAGCCCGGCGCCTCGCTCTACGGCATGCTCGAGCGCGTGATCAGCGAGCACGGGCTCTGGGATGCGAGCATCTGGATGGGCTACCCGTGGGCGGACCAGCCGCGCTGCCACGGTGCGATCGTCACCGAGGGCACGCAGGCGAAGGAGGTAGAGGCCGCCGCGGCGGAGATCGCCGACGCGTACTGGGCGGTGCGCCACGACTTCACGTTCGTGGGACCCACCGAGCACGAGGAGCCGGCCATCGCAGCCGCGCTCGCCTCGAGCGCGCGGCCGTTCTTCCTCTCCGACATGGGCGACAACCCCGGCGCCGGGGGCTTCGACGACACCACCGGCTTCCTGCGGAACCTCCACGAGGCCTACCGCGCGGCGGGCTCCTCGAAGAAGGTGGCCTTCGCCTCCGTCTACGTGCCGAAACCCGCGATCCGCGCCGACGACGGCGTGATGGAGATGCCCTTCGAGGCGCTCTCGATGCTGCTCGGCCGCGATCTCACGTTCGTCCTGCCGCATGGCTTCGAGCTCACCGCCACCGTCGCGCGCACCTTCGTGGACGCGATGGGCGGCGAGGGCATCGTGCTCGCCGACGGCAACTTCAAGGTGCTCATCACGCAGGCGCGCACGCAGTTCGGCACGGCGCGGCAGTTCGAGAACGCGGGCGTGGCGCTCGGCGAGGAGGACATCGTCGTGGTGAAGATGGGCTATCTCGAGCCCGAGCTCTCCGCCGCGGCCGCGGATTGGATCATGGTGCTCACGCCGGGCGCCGTCGACCAAGACCTCGTGCGCCTGCCCTACGCGCACCTCACGCACCCCCTCGCCCCCTTCGACGGCTTCGACTTCGACTTCACGCCGAACGTGCGCATGCGGGCTTTTCCCGCGTGAACGCGTGATGGCGGACGACGAAAGAGGGTGGAAAGCAGGGCAGCGAAGGACTCGGACGCGGCATCGGGAGGGGCGATGGGCACGGAGCTTGGACGACTGCGGGAAGCGGTGGCGAGCGTGCGCGAGGCGCTTCCGGCCGATCTCGTGCCGCGCGTGGGGCTTGCGCTGGGCTCGGGACTCGGCGGGTTCGCCGAGCACATCGACGTCACGGCGCGCGTGCCCTACGAGCGCATCGCGGGCTTTCCCGTCTCGAGCGTGGAGGGCCACGCGGGACGCCTCCTCTTCGGCACGCTTGCCGGCGTGCCCCTCGTGGCCATGGACGGGCGCGTGCACCTCTACGAGGGGTATGCGCCCGCCAACGTGGTGGCTCCCGTGCGCCTGCTCGGGCTCCTCGGCGCGAAGGCGATCATCCTCACGAACGCCGCCGGTGGCGTGGCGCCCGCGCTCGAGCCAGGCGACCTCATGCTCATCACCGACCACATCGCCACGCTCGTGCCATCGCCGCTCGCAGGCCCGCACGAGCCCGAGCTCGGGCCACGCTTCCCGGACATGAGCGAGGTCTATTCCCCGCGCCTTCGCGCGCTCGCCCACGACGCGGCGCGCGAGGTGGGCGTGGCGCTCAAAGAGGGCGTCTACCTGCAGATGCCCGGTCCGGCCTACGAGACGCCGGCTGAGGTGCGCATGGCCGCCACCCTCGGCGCCGACGCGGTGGGCATGAGCACCGCCATCGAGGCCGTGGCCGCCCACGCGATGGGGCTCGAGGTGGCGGGCATCTCCTGCATCACGAACAAAGCCGCGGGTCTCTCGCCCGCTCCGCTCTCCCACGAGGAAGTGCAGGCCATGGCGGCACGCGCCTCGAAGGACTTCGCCGCGCTGCTCGCGAACCTCATCGCCCGCCTCGGCGCCCCACCGCGCGCCGCCTCGCCCTCTTAGCCTTGGCGCCGGGAACGTAGGCGCGCCGCGCTGCTCGCGAGCCTCGTCGCCCGCCTCGGCGCCGAGCGACGCGTCCCCTCGTCGCAATCGCCCGCGCGCTACAGTAGGAGCGGTATTTCACTCCTCGAGCAAGGGAGGCTCGCATGGCGCTTCGGGACGATTTCCTATGGGGTGGCGCGGTAGCCGCGCACCAGTTCGAAGGCGGGTGGGATGAGGGCGGCCGCGGCCCCAGCATCGCCGACGTCATGGAGGTGGGCGCGCACGGCAAGGACCGTCGCATCACCGAGACCATCGAGGAGGGCACGAATTATCCGAACCACTTCGGCATCGACTTCTACCACACCTACAAAGACGACATCAAGCTCTTCGCGGAGATGGGGTTCCGCTGCTTCCGCACCTCGATCTCCTGGAGCCGCATCTTCCCGAAGGGCGATGAGCTCGAGCCGAACGAGGCCGGCCTCGCGTTCTACGACGACCTCTTCGACACGCTCCTCAGCTACAACATCGAGCCCGTCATCACGCTCAGCCACTTCGAGATGCCGCTCTACCTCGCGCAGCACTACGGCGGCTGGAAGAACCGCGCGCTCATCGACATGTTCGTGCGCTACAGCTGCGTGGTGATGGAGCGCTACAAGCACAAGGTCAAGTACTGGATGACCTTCAACGAGATCAACAACCAGATGAACCTCGGCAACGA
>CANQNP010000084.1 GCA_947625235.1 uncultured Atopobiaceae bacterium
TGCCCCAGATAGACAGGATCTCGGGCACGTAGCGTACTAAGTACGTGAGTGCCCGAGATCGTGGCTAGATGGGGTACACCAGAGTGCCGCAGCGTCGGCTACGGATGCGGGTGGGGCTCACTATCCGGCTCCACGACCACGAGCTCGTAGTCCTTGGAGCCGTAGCCGCGCTCGGCGGCGAAATCGATCGTCTTCGTGCCCATCTTCGAATCGATGCGCTCGAGGAGGGTCGCCGCGCCGGGGTCGTCGGAGGCCTTCACCGCGTCGATGCAGGCCTGGTCGATGGCCACGGGGTCGAGGCTCGCGAAGATGCCGATGTCGCCCATGCAGGGATCCTTCGCCACGGCGCAGCAGTCGCAGTCCACGGAGAGGTTGCACGCGATGCTCACGTAGGCGATCTGGTTCCCGAAGTGGTTCACGATCGTCTCAGCCGCCTCAGCCATGCCGCAGAGGAAGTCCTCCTGGCTCGCGAGCTTGTCCCAGAACTCGCCCTGCTTCAGCGTCACGCCCGCGGTGTGGATATTCACCTTGCCCTGGTTCGACGCGCAGCCGATGGCGAGCTGCTTGAGCGCGCCGCCGAAGCCGCCCATCGGGTGGCCCTTGAAGTGCGAGAGCACGAGCATGGAGGGGTAGTTCGCGAGGTGCTTGCCCACGTAGTTCTCGTGGAGCACGCGGCCGTGCTCGATGGGGAGCACGAGGTCAGGCCCTTCGGAATCCATGATGTCCACGTCGAAGTACTTCGACCACTCGTGCTCTGCCATGAGCTCTTCGTGCTTCTCGGTGGTGTCGCGCGCGCCGTCGTAGGCGGTGTTGCACTCCACGATGGTGCCGTCCACCTCGTCGATCATCGGCTTCATGAATTCGGGGCGCAGGTAGTTCTGGTTGCCGCGCTCGCCGGAGTGCACCTTCACGGCCACCTTGCCGGGAAGGTCGGCATCGAGCATGTGGAAGATCTTGACGACGTTCTCGGGCGTGATTTCCTTCATGAAGTAGACGATGGGCTTTGCCATGTGGCGTCCTCCGTTCAGTGGATCAACCGTGCACCTGCCGCAAGACGAAAGGGACGGTTCTTTTGTCTTGCAAGGTTGATTCTAATTGATGGCGGCGTGGGCGAGTTCCGCTTCGTAGGCGGCGAGGGTCCGCGCATCGAAGCAGCAGAAGACCACGCGCATCCGCTGCTCGGGGTGCGCCTCGAGCCAGGCGCGCGTGGTGGCTACGGCGATCGCCGTGGCCTCGCCGAGCGGGTAGCCGTAGACGCCGGTGGAGATGGCGGAGAACGCCACGCTCGCAAGGCCCTGCTCGGCGGCGAGGTCGAGCGAGTTCGTGTAGCAGCTCGCGAGGAGCTCGGCCGCGCGCTCGGGAGAAAGCCGCGGGTAGATGGGGCCGACGGTGTGAATCACGTGGGCGGCTGGCAGCTGGTAGCCCGCCGTGATGCGCGCCTCGCCCGTGGGGCAGCCGCCAAGCGCGCGGCATTCCTCGAGGAGCTCCGGCCCCGCGGCCGCGTGGATCGCGCCGTCCACTCCCCCGCCCCCGAGCAAGCTCGAGTTCGCGGCGTTCACGATGGCGTCGACCTCGAGCGTCGTGATGTCGCCTCGCCACGTCTCCATCGTCGAATCCCCCACGCGCACCATCGCGCACCTCCCTCTTCGCCCGCCAGCGTCCATCCATAGTGTCGCATGGGCACGCGTGCCTGTGCCTCCCGATGCGCCCTGTCGCGAGAGGCGGAGTTTCTGACTCCGATTCGAGATTCAAGGGCCCAAAAGCACAGAAAGACCGTGCGATGCGACAGAAAAAGACAGAAACTCTCGCCCTCGCGGCATGAAAAGACAGAAACTTGCGCCCATGTGCCAGATTCAGCCGAGATCGAGCACAGAAACTCCCGTCCTCGCGCCACGCAAAGCCGCAAGGGCAAGAGTTTCTGTGCCCTGCTGCCGCAAGCACGTGTAATTCTGTGACGTTATGTAAAGTCCTACGTGCGGACAGCCAATCGGAGCGATCGCAAGACAAAAGGGACGGTTCTTTTGCCGTGCGGCAAGCTCGCTACCTGCGGTTTTACCAAGACAAAAGAACCGTCCCTTCTGTCTTGGCGGGGATTTTCAGGAAACCTCAAGTGTTTGAAGGCGTTCCGGCGCGGGGAAACTGCGAGCGGCGCAGGCCGCGCTCTGTCCACGACCTACGAAAGGGCGATCCCATGGAAGAGACCACCGCCACTGCCGTACGAACCGAGCCCCGTTCCACGAGCAACGGGGCGTTCGAAACCACCCCGCAGCACTCCCCCACCTTCACCGACCTCGACGCGTACCTCTTCCACGAGGGCACGCACTACGGCGTCTACCGCAAGCTCGGCGCGCACCTCGCGGAGGAGGAGGGCCAGGCCGGCACGCGCTTCGCCGTCTTCGCGCCGAACGCGCGCCGCGTGGCGGTGATCACCGACGCGAACGACTGGGACGAGGCCGCGGGCGAGATGCGGCCCTCCCCCTCCGGCGTCTGGGAGGCCTTCGTGCCGGGCGCGGCCGCGGGCGATTCCTATCGCTACGTGGTCGACGGCGCGGATGGCGTGCGCCGCTTCAAGAGCGACCCCTACGCCTTCTTCGCCGAGCGTCGCCCCGATAACGCGAGCCGCATCTACCCGCTCGACGGCTACGAGTGGTTCGACCACGAGTACCGCGAGCAGGAGAGCAACAAAGACGTGCTCGAGCGCCCGATGGCCATCCTCGAGGTGCACCTCGGAAGCTGGCGCAAGGACTACGAGGCCGACCCCGAGAGCGGCTTCCTCAACTACCGCGAGCTCGCCCACGAGATTGCCGACCACGCGAACTACCTCGGCTACACGCACGTCGAGCTCATCGGCATCTGCGAGCACCCGTTCGACGGCTCTTGGGGCTACCAAGTGACGGGCTACTACGCGCCCACCTCGCGCTACGGCACGCCGGACGACTTCCGCTACTTCGTGGACTACCTGCACCGCCACGGCATCGGCGTCATTCTCGACTGGGTGCCGGCGCACTTCCCGAAGGACGACTTCGGCCTCGCGGACTTCGACGGCACGGCGCTCTACGAGTACGCCGACCCGCTGCGCGCCGAATTCCCCATCTGGGGCACGAAGGCCTTCGACCACGGCCGCCCCGAGGTGAAGAGCTTCTTCATCTCGAACGCGCTCTACTGGCTGAACGAGTTCCACGTGGACGCGCTTCGCGTGGACGCGGTCTACGCCATGCTCTGCAACAACTTCAGCCGAAGCGAATGGCGCGCGAATGCCTACGGCGGCGCCGAGAACCTCGAGAGCTTCGAGTTCTTCAAGCACGTGAACTCCGTCGTGCGCGACCAATCGAAGGGCTACCTCATCGCCGAGGACGTGTCCTCCATCCCCGGCATCACCACCTCGCCCGAGCAGGGCGGCCTCGGCTATCTCTTCAAATGGAACATGGGGTGGATGAACGACGTGCTGCGCTACGCGGCGACGAGCGTGGAGGGCAAGCACGCCGACCACGAGGACCTCGTGCACTCCCTCGACTACGCGTTCAACGAGAACTACGTGCTCGAGTTCTCGCACGACGAGGTGTCGCCGGGCAAGGGCTCGCTCCTCTCGCGCCTGCCGGGAAGCGAGCTCGACCGCTTCGGCGCGCTGAAGACGCTCTTCACGTTCCAGTTCACGCATCCGGGCAAGAAACTGCTGTTCATGGGCCAGGACATCGGCGTCGTGGACGACTGGGACTACGCTGAGGGCCTCGACTGGGCGCTCGCCGACGAGCTCGGGCACCGCGACGTGCGCGAGACCGTGCGCGCCCTGCTCAAGCTCTACAAGAGCCATCCCGCGCTCTCGAGCGATTCGATGGATCCGGCGACCTTCGAGTGGGTGAGCCGAAACGACAGCGCGCGCTCGACCATCGCCTTCATCCGCAAGAACCCGTGGAACATGGACGGCGCGCTCCTCGTGGTGTGCAACTTCTCACCGAGCCGCATCGACGACTACACCGTCGGCGCGCCTGTAGCCGGGCTCTACGAGCGCGTCTTCACCACCTACGACCAGCTGCCCGGCGAGGGCGGCGGCACGGTCGCGCCGCTCACCGCGATGCAGCGCGAGTGCGACGGCCGGCCCTACACGCTCGCCTACGGCCTGCGCCCCTACGAATCCGTCATCTTCGCCGTGCCCGCGTAGGGCTTAAGGATTTCGCTTCGCCACGGCGCCGGCGCTTCGGTGCGAAAGCCGCATCGAAGCGCCGACGCCGTGGCGTTGTCTTTTTAGTAAAGAGCCCGTGCTACCATGGCCTGACCTGCAGTAATTCTCCCCGTGAAGCTCGCCTGAGCTCGCGGAACCTGAGGAGGGCCATGAAGCGCGCAACGATCCTCACAAGCCTGGCCGCGGCGGCGATCGCGGGCGTCCTCGCACTCGCGCCGGCGGCCGCCTTCGGCGCGCCGAACGCGAGCACGCCGGAGACGGGCCAACCGTCCGCGAGCACCGCCACCGTGGAGGCCACGCTCTCCGAGGACGAGAAGGTCCTCGAGCTCAGCGCCTCGGGCCGCGGCGTGGAGGACGCGCCGCGCGTGGCCTTCCGCATCTGGCCTGATTCGCTCGGCAAGGAGAAGGCCATCTCCTACGAAGCCGTGCGCGGCGAGGACGGCGCGTGGCGGGCGACCGCCTTCATCGCCGGCAACCCCGCGGGAAGCGCCGCGGTGCCCTATAGCTGCGACGTCGCGGGCGCCGTGCACCGCCTCTACAACCCATGGACCGGCGCGCACCTCTTCACCTCCCGCGTGGACGAGGCCAACGAGCTCATCGGCTACGGCTGGCGCTACGAGGGCGTCGCGTGGATCGGCTCCGACGTGGAGGAGTTCGCGCCCGAGGATCCCGACGCGCCCGCCGAGGGAGACGAGGCCGGCAAGGCCGCGAAGGCGATGGACGCGGAAGCGGAAGCGGAAGCCGAGGACGCGCCGGAGGCCGACGCCGATCCC
>CANQNP010000085.1 GCA_947625235.1 uncultured Atopobiaceae bacterium
AAGCCCACCTCGTCGGCGAGCATCGTGGGCTCGGCCCAGTCGTCGGCGTCGAAGAAGGCGATCCACTTGCCCCGCGCGCGCTCGAGCGCGAGGTTGCGCGCCGCGGGCGCCCCGTGGTTTTGCGTGTGGATGACCTCGATGCGCCAGTCGCGCTCGGCGATGCGATCGACGATGCGCCCCGTGCGATCGGTGGAGCCATCGTCCACGACGATGAGCTCGAGGTCGCGAAGCGTCTGCGCCCGCACGCTCTCCACGGCACGCGACACGAAGGCCTCCACGTTGAAGGCCGGCATGATGACCGTGACTTTTGGCTGCTTGGGCGACATGGCGTGCAAGAACTCCAAGGCCGGGGCGTATGCCTCATGGATTGCTCCGCGGTTAAGGGTATCAGTCCGTCCATCGGCGCTCGGCCTCGCGCGCGGGCATCACAGTCTTGCCACGTTCGTGGCGCTTTCGTGGCGCTCGCGCCCCCCTGCGCGAGGCAAGACGAAAGGGACGGTTCTTTTGCCGTGCGCGCTCAGGACTGCGGGTGGAAGTCGATCTCCTCGCCGGTGAGGTGCCAGTTCTCGAAGTCGAGCACGTCGCCGTCGATCACGTACTGGTTCCACGAGCGCCAGTCGTCGCCGCCTCCGTAGCGCGTCATCCAATAGACGCGCTCGCGCGGCCCCTCCTCCACGTCCCAAACGGGCGTGCCGTAGGCCGAGGCGTCGCCGCCCACGGCCTCGATGAAGGTCGCCGGCAGGTCCACGTGGCCGGTGGGCACGTCGGAGACCTTCAGCGGTTCCGCGGCCTCCTCGGCCGTCTCGGCGGGCTTCACGAGGAGGATGGGCGAGACGGGGTGGTCGAGCGGGTCGAGCGTCACGTACCACTCGCCGTGGTCGGAGGTGACGATCACCGTGGACTGGTCGTAGATGCCGAGTCGCTTCAGCTCCCTCAAGTAGTCCGCCACGATGAGGATGGCGCCTTCCGCCTGCGCCACCTGCGAGTTCTCCGTCTCGAGGACGCGGTTGCCGTCCTTATCCATGATGTAGGGCCAGTGGTCGCCGAGCAGGTGGATGAAGCGGAAGGTCTTATCCGCACTCTCCGAGAAGTGCAGACCGTCCTCGCGCAGGTTCTCCGCGTAGACGATGTCGTCCATCACGTAGTTGTCCTCGGCCGTGGCGTTCAGCTGGTCCGTGTAGAACCAGACGAGCGGCTTCAGCAGCCAGGGGCCGTCGCGGTAGAGCCCCACCTTCGCGAGGAGCGGCCAGAGGGCCTCGGTGTCCACCTTGTGCGATTCCGTCGCGTGGAGGTTTGCCGCGTAGGGCTCGAGCTTCGCCTTGTCGAGGCTGTCCGAGTACGCCGTGATCTCGTAGCCTTGGTCGAGGATGTCCGGGAAGAGCGTCGAGCGGTCGTAGCGGGTGTCGAGGTATTCCTGGTAGTCGTCGCCCGGCTCGGGCGCGACGCCCGTCGCGAGGTAGGGCAGCGCGTAGCCCGTGGGGATGAGCATGCCGGTGGAGTTCTGGTACCACGTGAAGCCCGTGTACTCGTCGAGGAGGTGCGGGTCGTCGGCCACGGCCTCCTCGAGCACGCGCGTGTCGAACATGTCGAGGATGAAGACCGTCACGTTGCCCTCGGCGCCCACCTCGTCCAAGCCGTAGGTGCTCATGGCCACGGTGCCGCCGAACTGCGCGATCTCCTCGTCGAGCTTCGCGCGCTCCTCCCCCGCGATGCTCACCACGCCCACTCCCTGCACCACGAGGAGGGCCGCGCTGAGCACGAGCACGAGCGCGCGGCAGGACGCGGTGCGCTTCGCGTTGAAGACGAGGAAGGCGGAGATGATGGCCGCCCAGACGATCGTGTCGATGACGAGGATGCGCTTGTGGTCGAAGAGCGTGATCTGCTGGCCGTCCGCCGTGGGGAGCGAGACGTTCAGGAAGAGCGCCTGCACGTAGCAGCACACGCCCACGGCCACCACGAGCGCGAGCGCGACGTCGAAGGCCCGCCCGCGCACGAGCGAGAGGACGAGCGCGAGCACGAGGGTGAGGATGACGCCCATGAGGACGACGACGAAGGTGACGTCGTAGAACCCGAAGAGAAGGCTCTCCGAGCTTCCCGCCACGACCTCGAGCGGGCCGAACACGAAGACCGTGAAGACGAGGAAGGTCACGGCCAGGAGCGCACGAAGGAAGCGCGTGGGCCAGCCGAGCCGCTTGGCGGGGCGTCCCTCGGAAATCTCGCGCCGGATGCCACGCGCCCGCTCGTCCGCCTCAGAGCGCGCGGCCTCGTCCGTGGCCTCCACGCGGTGCACCTCGGGATCCACGGTCTTGTTCGCGTTCTCGTCGATGTGGAAGATCTTGAAGATCACGCGACGGCTTCGCCTGAGGAAGACGCCGAGCACGGCGCCCAGCGCCACGGCCACGCCGGCGATGGCCTGGATGGTGTAGGTGACGGCCGAGGGATCCACGTAGGCCCGCGCCACGCTCGGGACCATGAGGAGGGCCACGAGGGCGCCGAGCAGGGCGAAAGCGAGGTCGGCGGCCACGGATCGTGCGCGATGCGCGTGCTCCTCGGCCATGCTCCCCCATCCCGTCGCGAGCCTCTCCTGCCCGCGACCAGTATATCGAGGAGCTACCAGTGTTTCGAGGTGGTGGTGCGATTCGTCTCGCCGTGGCGCTCGTAGCTGAGGGAATCCATCATCCTCTTCACCATGAGGATGCCGAGTCCGCCGATCTTCACCTCTTCCACCGAGGTGGCGAGCTTCGGATCGGGCTTGGCCACCGGGTCGAAGGCGATGCCCTCGTCCTCGAGGGTGATCGTCACGCAATGCTCGTCGTCCGCCTCCGTGATCACGCACGTCACGCGCACCTCGCCCGGACGCTCGTCTTCGGGGTAGGCGTAGTGCGCCACGTTCACGAAGAGCTCCTCCACCGCCACCGCGATCTTGTCCGCCGTGGGGTGCGGGCAGCCGTGCTCGTCGAGGACCGCGCAGAGCGAGTTGATGACCTCCGGCAGTGCGCCGACCGTGGCCGGAAGCGTGAGACTGAGCGTCGTGGTATCGGAGCTGATGTGCGTCATGTGCGGCCCTCCCGCCATTCACCGGATAGCGCAAGTGTAGGAAACCTTGCCTTCGCACGCGCCCCACGAGCCTCAAAGCGACATTCGTTCTCCTCGGGCCGCCGTTCGTGCGTGGTGCCGCGAAATCGCGAGCGCCACACTCCCGCTCACCTGTGCGCGCCCGTGGCAGATCCCGCGGCTAACGGGTAAAGTCGTAGCAGCCAAAGGGAAGGAATGGGCGATGGATGCTCAGGTAAGCGTAAACGGCAACGTGGCCACGATCGCCGCGAGCGGTTCGATCAACACCAACACCGCACCGGACTTCGAGAAGGCGGTGGGCGAGGCATTCTCCGACCCCGAGGTCACGTCCGTCACCTTCGACTTCTCGAACCTCGAGTACATCTCCTCCGCGGGCCTGCGCGTGCTCATGGTGGCCTACAAGCAGGTGATGGCCAAGGGCGGCGAGCTCGCCATCGAAGGCTCCTCCGACGAGGTCATGGAGGTCTTCGAGATCACCGGCATCGCCGACCTCCTCGGCCTCTGAGCCGCGCACCGAACGAGGGGATCGCCATGCATCTCAGCGTGAAGGACAACGTGAGGCCCACGACCGTGCTCGTCGAGGGCCGCATCGACACGAACACCGCGCCCGAGTTCAGCGCCTACACGGACAAGCTCGTGGACCACGGCATCACCGACATCGTCGTCGACCTCTCCGGCTGCGACTTCGTCTCCTCCGCCGGCCTGCGCGCCATCGTCGCGCTCCAGAAGCGCCTCTTCGACGGCCGCCTCGTCTTCACCGGCGTCGCCCCCGAGATCATGAACGTCTTCGAAATGACGGGGTTCGACAAGATCCTGGAATTCGCGTAACCGTTTGCTTACGCCGAGGAGGACTTACTGCGGTACCGCCGGTACCGCAGTAAGTCCTCCTCGGCGCTTGAGCAGTTATGATGCGGAGTTCCGCGAGGCGGAGCTCCGCGTCTTTTTGCGAAGGCCGAGCAGCCCAAATTGCGGTACCGACCGGTACCGCAATTTGGGCTGCTCGGCCGAAGCTCTTGCTACGACGCTCCTACCAGCTGATTGATCTGGGTGATCGAGTCCTGGATCTGCTGGAGCTCGGGTTGGAGGTCGGCGCCGTCGGAGCCGAGCTCGGCGGCCTCGGATTGCACCCAGTCGAGCGAGGATTGCAGGACGTCGAGCGAGGCGTTCAAATCCTCCATGTCGCGCTGCTCGGTGGTGAGGGTCTCTTGCGGCACGTACTCGATGGACTCAGGCGGCGTGAAGAGGTAGAGCGACCACAGGATGGCGCCGATCACGGCCACCACGACGAACGCGATGTTCATGATCGCGTCGGGCACGCGCGAGATCCAAAGCTGCAGCAGCGGGTAGACCCACCACGCGATGATGGACGACGCCGCGCCGAAGGCCATGGCGTTTTGCAGGCACACCTGCCCCATGATGTTGAAGGGCATGGTGGAGTAATCCCAGAGCTGGTGGTCGGCGTTCACGAGGAGGCCCATCGAGAACTCGATCAAGCTGCAGACGCCCGCGTTCACGAAGAAGCTGATGACGTAGGGCACGATGGGGTTCTTGATCTTCCTCTTCAGCCACTGGAGCAGCGGGTAGAGGAAGAGCGCGATGAGCACCACCGCGGCGCCCTCCATCGGGAACGGGTAGAGCCAGTCGCGCCAGAGCATCGTGTTCGTGGGGTCGTACTCGCCCTCCACGAGGCCGAGGCGGATGAACTGGCACATGCCGGCTTCCATCCAGTGCCCGAGCACGGAGAAGATGATGAAGTAGATGATGAGGTTGCGGATGAGCGGCCAGCCGTGCTCGAGGTAGGCCGTGCCCTCCTTGTC
>CANQNP010000086.1 GCA_947625235.1 uncultured Atopobiaceae bacterium
GGGTTCACGTCGCTGAAGAGCGCCTTGATGAGCGGCATGAGGCGAAGCTGCAGCTCCGCGGCCTCGCGCACGCGCCCCGCGGCGAAGAGATCGCAGATCTCGTTCGTCTCCTTCGGGAGCACGTTCGAGAGCACGGAGATCACGCCCTGGCCGCCGAGCGCGAGGATCGGGGTGATCTGGTCGTCGTTTCCGGAGTAGAGCGTCATGCGATCGCCCACGAGCGCCGCCGTCTCGGCGATGGCGGCAATGTTTCCACAGGCCTCCTTGATGCCGACGATGCGCGGATGGTCCGCGAGGGCGGCGTAGGTGGCGGGGGCGATGGCCATGCCCGTCCTCGACGGCACGTTGTAGAGGATGATCGGGCGATCGACCGCGTCGCCCACGCGCGTGTAGAGCTCGATGAGCCCGCGCTGCGAGGTCTTGTTGTAGTAGGGCGTCACGAGCAGGAGCGCGTCCGCGCCCACGTCGCACGCGGCGCGCGAGAGCCGGATGGCGTGCGCCGTGTCGTTCGAGCCCGTGCCCGCGATGATGGGCACGCGCCCCGCGCCTCGCTTCACCGCATACTCAATGGTCGCAATGTGTTCCTCATCGACGAGCGTCGATGCCTCTCCCGAGGTGCCGCAGACCACGAGCGCCGAGATCCCGCTCCCGATCTGCCAATCGATGATCCTGCCGAAGGATTCGAAGTCCACCTCGCCGTCTCGAAACGGCGTGATGATGGCCGTTGCCGCTCCCGTGAAAATCGCCTCTTGCATGGTGCCCGTCCTTTCTTCGCCGTGCCTTCGCGCGTGCACACTCGCCGAAAGCAAAAAAGCAGCCGATATCGAGGAATATCGGCTGCCGAAAACGCGCGTGGTGTGGTGTCCGCACGGCGATTCCGATAGCCCTCCGTCACTTTGACGACAGTCCGGAGGATCTTCTCCTCCGGCCCAAGCTCCGCGCCTTCGCCTGGCACGTGCTTTCGGCACCGGCACCTTTCACCTGCCCGACGGTCGGCGATGACCCATGGGGGCGAGCTACTTTTTGCGCGGTGCGCCTCTATCTCGAATTGCGCGAGTATGCGGTTTTCAAGCGCTCCCACCCTAGCACACGCGCGCCCGCGCGACGGCGCCGCTCCCCTACACTTGGCGAACGGTGGGCTTTCGCCCATCCATCCCGCCCCGCCTGCGATTCCGCCCCTCGAGGAGGCCCCATGCCCACCACCGCCACCTGGCTCGACGACGCCGTGTTCTACGAGATCTACCCGCAGTCGTTTCGCGACACGAACGCCGACGGCGTGGGCGACCTCCAGGGCATCATCTCGAAGCTCGACTACGTGGCCTACCTCGGGTGCAACGCCATCTGGCTGAACCCGTGCTTCGTCTCGCCCTTCCGCGACGCCGGCTACGACGTCTCCGACTACTGCCACGTGGCGCCGCGCTACGGCACGAACGAGGACCTCCGCCGGCTCTTCGACGAGGCGCACAGCCGCGGCCTCCGCGTGATCCTCGACCTCGTGCCCGGCCACACCTCCTCCGACCACCCATGGTTCCTCGCCTCCATGAGCGCCACGGAAAACGAGTTCACCGACCGCTACGTGTGGACGGATAACGTGTGGAAAGACGTGAGGGGGATGGGCGTCCTCAAGGGCATCTCCGAGCGCAACGGCTCGGTGGCCACGAACTTCTTCTCGCACCAGCCCGCGCTGAACTACGGCTACGCGCACCCCGACCCCGCCGAGCCCTGGCAGCAGCCGGTGGACGCGCCCGGCCCCATGGCCACGCGCCAGGCGATGAAGGACGTCATGGCGTTTTGGCTCGCGCTCGGCTGCGACGGCTTCCGCTGCGACATGGCGCACTCGCTCGTGAAGGAGGACGAGGGCGAGCAGGCGACGATCGAGGTCTGGCAAGATCTGCGCACCTTCCTCGACGAGACCTACCCCGAGGCCATCCTCATCTCCGAGTGGGGCAACCCCGACCACTCGCTCCAGGGCGGCTTCGACATGGACTTCCTCCTGCACTTCGGGCCGTCGCACTATAACGACCTCTTCCGGGTGGAGCGGCCGTTCTTCGCGGGCGAGGGCGACGTGAGCGCCTTCGTCTGCCGCTACGAGGAGAGCCGCGCGGCCTCGGGCGGCAAGGGCCTCATGTGCATCCCCTCCGGAAACCACGACATGGATCGCCTCGCGGGGCACATCCCCGCCGAGCTCCTCGAGATGTGCTTCGCGTTCCTGCTCTCGATGCCGGGCGCGCCGTTCATCTACTACGGCGACGAGATCGGCATGGATCACGTGCGGGGGCTGCACTCCGTGGAGGGCTCCTATTGGCGGACCGGCGCGCGCACGCCGATGCAATGGGACTCGAGCCTGAACGCCGGCTTCTCGAGCGCGCCCGCCGACGAGCTCTACATCCCCCTCGACCCGAACCCCGAGCGCCCGACCGTGGCCGCGCAGCTCGACGACGAGGATTCGCTCCTCCACCGCGTGCGGCGGCTGATCGAGATCCGCCGGGCGCATCCCGCGCTCCAGAGCAAGGGCGACGTGGAGTTCGTCTATGCCGAGAAGGACGCCTACCCGCTCGCCTACGTGCGGCGCGAGGTGGACGCCGAGGGCGAGGTGCGCGAGGGCGGCGAGCAGGTGCTCGTGGTGCTGAACCCGTCCGCGAGGCCAGCCGCCTTCTGCTTGCCCGAGGGCATCGCGCTCGGCGAAACCATCTACGAGTTCGGCGCGCCGGTTTCCGTGAGCGGGCGCAGCGTGACCGTTCCCGCGAGGAGCGCCGGGTTCTATCGCGTGGAGTAGCGCGGCGCGCCCGCCGAAGTACCTACCGGAGCGCGCGCCGGGGATACGGAGCCGGCAGAGCCAGCGCTCGTCGCAGCGCCATGGCCGACTTGCCACCTAGCCCTCCCAGCCGCCTTTGAATCCGCGTAGGCGCCTCCGCCGCCCGGCTTTTTCGGAGATTCGCGTCACGTAGGCTCCTCGGCCGCGCAATCGGTAACGCGTAGGGTCCTCAGCCGCGCCCACGGGCGGCGTAGAGGCCTCGATGGCAAAGATGCCGGGCGGCCAAGAGGCCTCCGTGCCACGAAAGGCGGCCAAGAGGCCTCCGTGGCGTTCAAACCGAGGGAGAGAACATCAGCACTGACCGCGCACGCCCCGCATGCACACATGGAACCGACGTGAGCACAGGTGAAGACGAACTGGATGGAGGTTCGTCAGCTGCAAATCTCACGCAAAGAGCGCCGCACAGCTGCTCACTTCGAGTTGGAGGAAGTGTCGAGCGCCCTGTTCGTCGCCAGCTCGCCGTCCGTGCCAGTGAACACGAGATCGCCGTCGGAGTTGTAGTTGGCCGAGAAGCTCGTGAGCTCTTCGGTGCCATCCGTAGAGAAGTAGGTGGCCTCTCCGGTGTCCATGTCGTGGGTGAGGATGTAGCCGTTGCCGATTGCGAGCTTCACGAACTCCTCGGAACACAGGAAGTGCGCGTCTTCGAGCCCCGGCAGGGCATCGCCCAGCTTCTTCTGGCTTCCGTCGGGAGCGATGATGATAAGGTCGGCTTCATCGGCAAACGTGGGATAGTTGAGGATGTGCCCATCGTCTGCGTTGTAGTCGAAGATGTAGCCGTTGACCGCCTTCGCGTTGTCGTCGAAGGTGTGGAGCGTATAGGAGTTCTTGTTCATGAGTTCGTAGGGAAGCACCATCGGGTCGTATTGTGTTGCGCCGCTCTCGTCGACGAGCGACACGTATTGCTTCGAATTAGCGCCGCGCAGGTAGATGGCCGAATAGCCTCCCGAGAACGGATCGACCTTCAGGTAGGTCACCTCGTCGCCGAACTCAGGATACGTGACGTCGGGGCCGGTGCTCCAGAGTTCGTTGATCTCTTCGTCACTTGCGTAATAAGGAGACCAATCATCGATGGGAGACGTTGCGTTTTCCAAATCGCTCACGGGGATAGCGCAATTTCCGTTTGCACTCCAAGTGAAGAGATAGTCATCATTGTTGCCATTAATGCCGCCGGGAAGCCTGTTGTAGAAGCCTTCGTTCACATTGAGGATTTGGCCGATCGTCATGCTGTTGGGAGACACGGCATAAATCCCGTCAGCGAGGGTCGTGATCTCCATTTCCGCGAGATTGCCGTCGTCCACGACGCCCGTATCGGTGAGCTGCATATCGTGATCGAGCACGCACACGACGTAGCCGTCGTGCTCGAAGCCCGAATCGTGGCGAAGCAGCAAGAAGTCGCCGTCCTCGGCTGGCGTCACCATCAGGAGTGATTCGTCGTCGTTGGCATAGTGCTCCACGCCCTGCTCGTCCACGATCGTGAACGAGGCGCTCCCAGGCACGTAGATCGCGGAGAGGCCATCGACGAAGGGGCTCGTCGTGACGTCGGAGGCTTTCTGCTTGCCGTAATCCGCGGGATCGGCGAGGTAGAGTATCTCGCCCGCGGTGTTGATGAGGGCGTTCACGGTGCGATCGGAGTCCTGCGGGTCCTCCAAGACGGCCCACGCCACGCCTTGTTCGGTGAAGATGTGGCTTTCGTCGATGATGAAGTCGCGGGCGAGCTGGTACGTGTCGGTGGAGATGACCTCCAGTGCGGGATCCACCGTCCCCTCGGGCTCCACTTCCTCCGGCTCAGGGGTCTCAGCGACCTCGGAGGCGGGCTCGGGCTCGGGTTCCGTCGGGGCGAAGGGATTCGCGAAAGCGAAGACCCCGACGACACAGGCAACCACCACCGCGACGACCGCAACCGCGATTCCTAAGGCCTTGCCCTTTCGAGGGCCCTTTTCGGGCTGCGGCTGGGAAGACGCAGGAGGTTGCGACTGGGTCTGGGTCTGGGTCTGGGTCTGGGTCTGGGTCTGGGTCTGGGTCTGGGTCTGGGTCTGGGTCTGGGTCTGGGTCTGGG
>CANQNP010000087.1 GCA_947625235.1 uncultured Atopobiaceae bacterium
CGGATCGCGTCGTAGGCGTTCTTGGCCGACTTCGTGGCGGCCTTGTGGTTGGCCTTGGCCTCGCGGTTCGCCTTGCGGAGGTTCTGGCGCGCGGTCTTGGCGCGCTCGGGGTTTCCGGAGTGGCCCGCGATCACGTTCAGGCGGAAGGCCTCGTCGGCCACCTCGTCGGATTCCATGGCCACGCCGGCCATCGCCACGGCCTCGGCGGCGTCGAGTTGCGCGGCGCGCGTGATGCGGCTGCGCTCGGCCTTGCCGGTATTGAAGGCGGCGTCGAGCGAGAGCTCCACGCGCTCGAGCTTCTCGAGCGTCTCGAGGCGCGCCTTCGCGTCGTCCACCTCCTCGCTGACCTCCGCCTCGCTCTCCGCGGTCGGGAGGTTCTCGATGGGGGCGTCGTCCGTGGCCCCGGACGCCGGGGCGCCCAGGGGCTCGTTCGTCCTATCGTCCATAGATCTGGTGTCCTTTTCCCAAATTCGTGCTGATGGAGCGCACCTTCGCGCGCGCCTCTCGGGGCAGCTCGTGCCCGTGGGAATCCTAGAGCTTTCCGCTCCAGAGCAAATAGCCGATTCCGTCGAGGTCGGTTCTCGGCCTCTTCACCTGCCGGAGCACCTCGCGGAGCTCCTCGAGCCTGCGCGAGGGGACGGGCAGCGTCTCGCCGTCGTCGAGCATGGCGCCCTTCTCCGAGAGGGTGCGCAGGTGCCAGGGGTTCACGAGGTAGGAGCGGTGGAGCCTCACGAAGCCCTCGCCGAGGCGTTCGGCGATGGCGCTGATGCCCTCGTTCACGTCGAAGACGTCCTCCACGCAGTGGATCGTGCACTTGTGGCCGTGCGCCTCCACGTAGAGGATCCCCTCGGCCGCCACGAAGTGCGAGATGCGATGGTCGTCGCGGAACTCGAGCAGGCGATCGTCCTGGACGCCCTCCGGCGCGCGCGAATCGAGGGGTTCGTCATCGCGGGCGTTCATGCCGTAGACGTCGGCGAGCCCGAGGACGAAAGCCGATTCGAGCGCCATGAGGCGCGGCTCGCGCCCGGCGAGCGACCAATGGAAGACGAGGCGCGCCGAGACCCCGCGAAGCGACGCCGGCGCCGAGCCCTTGCTGAGGAACACGCGAAACGTCGCGAGCACGCAGCCGTACTCCGCGGAGAGCGGCAGCGCCACGAAGGACTGGTTCGTGAGCACGATGCGCACGTCGTCCTGCGCCACCGCACCGCAGAGCTCGAGGTAGCAGTCGCGGTCGTAGCTCGTTTGGCCGGGCGTGGCGGCGATGAAGGCGAAGTCGTCGGCGAGCATCCCCACGTTCTTCTCGCCGTCCCCGTTCATGAAGTCGTGCGTGAAGCGTCGCGTGAGGTCGGCGAGCGACGGGGAGGCGGCCCCCTCGTCGGCGGGGGCCGCTGCGTGTTGGCTCCTGTCGTCCGAGCCCATTGCGCTAGTTCGACACCGGCATGTGCGCGGCGATCACGTCGATGACGTTGGCGAGCGGCATCGTCTGCAGCCACACGTGGCCGGGGCCCGTGAGCTTGGTGTTGAAGAGGCCCTCGCCGCCGAAGAGCACGTTCTTCACGCCGGAGATCTTCTCGATCTCGAGCGTGACGCCCTGCGTGTAGCCGAGCACGTTGCCCGTGTCCACGAGCAGCGTCTGACCGGCCGCGAGCTCATAGTCCACGAGCTCGCCGTCGCACTCGATGAACACGGTGCCGTTGCCCGTGAGCGATTCCATGATGAAGCCCTCGCCGCCGAACGCGCCCGCGCCGAGCTTCTTGCGGAAGGTCATCGAGAGGTCCACGCCCATCGTCGAGGCGAGGAACGACATCTTCTGCACGACGTAGGAGTGCTGCGCGTCGATCTGGAGCGGGAGGATGCGGCCGGGGAAGCTCGAGCCGAAGGCAATCTTGCCGGGGGCCTTCGCGGTGAAGATGTTCTGGAACATGGACTCGCCCGCGAGGGCGCGCCCGAGGGCCTTCTTCACGCCGCCGCCCTTGGTCTCCATCGTGAAGACCGGGTCCATCCACACCATGGAACCCTTCTCGGTCTTCATGGCCTCGCCCTTCTCGACGTGGCACACGACCGCGGGATAGGGATTGCCGATGATCTCGTATTTCATGGGTCCTCCTTGGGGACGGAATCGGTGTGGGGGATCTGAGGGTGCCCCATTTCGCAAGCATACGGAAACGCGCGAGATCAAGGGGGGGGGTGAAATTTCGTTCGTGCTTTTTTCGGCGACATCCACGCACGTTTTCGAGAATCTGCTCGGCGAGCGGCTCACTCCCATAGAATCGTGCCTACGCGTGCGGATGCCGCGGGACGGACGCTCTATCGAAGGACGCGCCATGGTGAACCGCCCAAGGAAACACGCCCCCGCGCGGGCCTTCCCCTCGAAGGCGTCGCAGGGGCCCCGCTTCTCCCCCGCCTTCGTGAACGAGGTGTGCGCCTGCGCCGACGTCGACGAGTTCGTGGAGCTCATGGACGCACGCGGGATCTGGATGAACCGCAACGCGGCCGATGGCGTCTACCGCTACCTCTGCGCCCTCGGAAACGCCCTCATCTCCGATGACGACCTCTCGGGGGTCCACGGCGGCGCGCAGGATTCGAACCCGCTCGACGACCCCGCCGTCCGAAGCGCCCTCGCGAGCCTCGCCGAGCAACTCGCAACCCTGGGCTAGCGCGCGCCACCCCGCCTCGCGCTTTCGCGCGCATCTGCCATCTCGCACTCTCAGCCGCCTCGCCAATTTGCCACATAGCGCCCTCAGCCGCCCCGCAAACGCTACCTAGAGCCTTCAGCCGCCTTTTCCGTCGCCTAGGGTTCTCGGCCGCCCCGCCAACTTGTCGCAGAGCGGCCTCAGCCGCCTCGACACGCCCTCCTCACACTCAAAAAATGGCATGGAACCTTCTCTGCCGCCCTTCGGGGGCGGCCAAGAGGGCTCCATGCCAAAAGCGATGGCGGCCGAAAGGGCTACGCGGATAAAAAGGCGGCTGAAAGGGCTACACGACAGGACCAGAACGGGCGATGCTGAGACCGCAAGGGTCACCGAGCTTGCACGAGTCCTTGCCGCAGCAATGGCGGAGCCAGGGACGAGCAAAACGTCAGCGAGAGACGTTGAGCTTGCACGAGTCCTTACCGCAACGATGGCGGAGCCAGGGACGAGCAAAACGTCAGCGAGAGGCGCTGGGGTGCCCCAGATTCGTGGGATTTTGGGCACGTAGCGTACTTACGCTACGTGAGCCCCCGAGATCGCGCGCAGATCGGGTGCCCCAGCGCCTCGCAGCGTCGGCTACGGCCGCAGCCCCATGCCTCCCTCGAGGGTGAGGGTCTCGCCGGTGAGGTACTTGAAGTCCGGGGTGGCGAGCATCACGACGACGCGGCCGATCTCGGTCTCGACGTTGCCGTAGTGGCCCATCGGCGGCATGTGGACGTTCGCGGCGAAGGCCTCGGGGTAGGCGTCCTTGAAGTTCTCGAGCTGCGCGGTCCAGGCGATCGGGCAGATGACGTTCACGTTGATGTCATCGGGGCCCCACTCGGTGGCGGCGACGCGGGAGAGGCCGCGGATGCCCTCCTTGGCGGCCGCGTAGGCGCACTGGCCGAAGTTTCCGAAGAGGCCGGCGCCGCTCGCGAAGTTGATCACGGAGCCCTTGGAGGCCTTCAGGTAGGGGTAGCAGCACTGCATGTAGTAGAAGGTGGCGTAGAGGCCGGAGTAGATCGCGAGGTCGAACTGCTCGGTGGTGTGGTCGGCGAGCGTGACGCCGGAGGCGGAGGCCTGCGCGTTGTTCACGAGGACGTCGATGCCGCCGAACTTCTCCACGGTCTCGTCCACGACGCGCTGGACGGTGGCCTTGTTGTCGCCCTCGGCGGAGACGTCGGCCTGCACCCAGTGCACCTTCACGCCGTGCTCGCTCTCGAGGCGCGCCTTCGCGTCCTCGAGCTTGGCGATGTTGCGGCCGGTGACGGTGATGTTCGCGCCTTCCTTGGCGAACGCGGTGGCGATGCCGTAGCCGATCGAGCCCGCGGAGCCGTCCTTCAGGCCCGCGAAGCCGCCGCCGGTGATGATGACCGTCTTGCCGTCGAAGAGACCCATGTCGTCTTCCTTTCGTTGTGGGGCCTGCGCTCGCCACGTGGCCGCAACGCTTCATTGCGAAGTGCGAAACGGGGCGTTTTGTCGAGCGTATCGGCCGATGGGGATGTCCCCCATACGGTACTCTCTAAGCTCACGGATTGCGCGGCGCGAAGGCTTGCCGATGGCGTCCGTGAGCGTCGGAAAGGACGGTCGTGGGCGGCCACCCCATGGGCATAGACGAGTTCTCGTTCGTGTACTCCACGGCGCTCGCCGTGCTTGCCGTGGGCGTGGTGGCGCTCGTCTTCGGACAGTGCCTCATGATGGGGCGCGTAGGGCGCCACTGGTGGCAGGGCCTCATTCCCGGCTACAACCTCTACCTGCTCTTTTGCGGTGCGCGTCTGCAGGTGCTCTTCCTCGCCTACCTCGCTTGCGGCGTGGCGTGCTACGGGTTCTGGCTGAGGGAGGAGCCGGAGGTCCAGGACCTCATTTGGATCCCGATCGCGCTCGGGGTGCTCATCATCATGTACGTGTCGCTCGCGCTCGCCCAGCGCATGCACCTCGGGATCGGATGGCAGGTCGCGGCCTTCCTCGTGCCATCCTACGCGTGGGTCTTGATCGGGCTCACGGGCGTGCGCGTGGACGAGGGATGGTACCCGTGGACGGTGCGGCCGTTCGTGCGCCTCGAGCACCTCATCTTCAGGAAGCGCCCGTGGGAGTTCGACCCGAAGACGGGCAAGCCCTTCGGCGCCGAGGACGAGGGCGCGCGTGCGGACGAGTTCGGCCTTGGGGATGAGCTCGCGGACGAG
>CANQNP010000088.1 GCA_947625235.1 uncultured Atopobiaceae bacterium
GCGGCCTCCGAGGAGATGCCCAGCTCGCGGGCCTTGCGCAGCACGGTGCGCTCGAGTGCCTCCGCACGTGCGTCCATCAGCCCTCCTCTCCGTCCGCTTCGTCTGCCTCCTCGGAGCTCTCGCCAAAGAACTCGAGCTCGCGATGGTAGGCGGCGCGCACACCGGGATGCTCCGCCACGAAGGTGCCGAGCGGCCCGCGCCCGCTCTCGTCGGCGCTCTCCTGCAAGAGCACGGTCGCCTCGCTCACCGCGAGCACGATCTCGTCGTTGGAGTAGGGGTCGCATGCGAGCCGCGCGAACATCGGCTCGGGGAGCTCCGATTGCAGCGTGAGGGCCGAGGCGGCGTGCGGGTACGTGGCGAGGATCCAGTCGATGTGGGCCGAGGCCTCCTCGAGCCGATCGTCTTGCCAGGCGAGCGCCATTCGCGCGAGGCGGATCCACGCGTCGTCGCGGGCGACATCGCCGAGCTCGGGCGCCACCCAGTGCACGAAGGCCTCGAGCTCGTCTTCGTCGCCGAGCTTCGCGAGGGCGAGCACCGCGGTGAAGCGGCTGTCCGCCATGTCCTCGCGGTCGATCTCGATCGCGCGCCGCGCGAGGGCGTAGGCTCTGCGATAGCGCCCTCCGAGGAGGTTCAACTCGGCGGCGCTCTGGATCCACCTGAGGAGGGGGGCGAGCTCGAGGCTCACGCGCTCGAAGAACTCGGGATCCGTGGCGCTCACGTTGCGCGAGAAGCGGTCGGCGCGCTCCCAGCACACCTTCTCCACCTCGTCCATGTGGTCCATGAGGTAGTGGATGTGGTCGTCCATGGTGGGCGATGTCTGCGCGTGGAGCATGCGGCGCGCGTCGAAGCAGTGCTCGTCGAGCGAGAGCGCCTCCTCGAGCAGGCGCTGGGCGTCCGCCGCGGCGATGGCGCCCTCGCTCTCGGGGAGGAACGGCAGCTCCTCGTCGATGATGACGGCGGCCTCGCAGGCAAGGTGGAACGCGCGGTCGCGGTCCGAGCGGGCGAGCGCGTCGTTTCCCCAGGAGAATTGCTGGCTGAAGGCCATGGCCTTGCGCGTCTGCTCGTAGGGGTCCGCGTCCATCGCGGGATCGTGGTGGGCGAGCGCGAGACGACGGAAGTCCTCGTAGGCGGGATCAAACGCCATGGCTCACCTCGCCTCCCGCGCGCCGTGCGGCGCGTCGTCGATGAGCCCCGTCTCGCGCATGAGCCGCTCCACGTGCACGGCGTCGTTTTCTATGGGGATGTTCCTGCCCTTTGCGTAGATGGCGTTCTCGCGCCCCTTGCCGAGGAGGCAGAGCACCACTTGGCTGCCCGAGCGCCACTTGTCGAGGGCGAGGGAGAAGGCCTCTTCGACGGCCCGCTCGCGATCGGGCTCCCGCACGGCCGGCACGCCCGGTCGCACATGCTCCGCGATGCGCGCGACGAGTTCGGCGGGATCCTCCTCGCCGGGATCGTCGCTCGTGAGGTAGATCGCGTGGGAGTGCGCGGAGGCGATGGCGGGCAGGTCGTGGTAGCGGTCGAGCGCCTTGCCACCGGAGACGCCGAAGACGCTCACCACGTAGGCGTGTGGCCACGCGCTCTCCACCGTCTCGAAGAACTGCTGGTAGGAGAGGTCGTTATGCGCGTAGTCCACGAGCGCTTGGAAGCGCTCGTCCGCGGAGGAGAAGCGCTCCATGCGCCCCGGCACCGTGGTCTTCTCGAGTGCGCCCACCGCCACATGCGCAGATATCCCGAGGCGAGCGGCCATGGCCATCGCCATGAGCGCATTCGCCACGTTGAAGGCGCCCTCCATCGCGAGCCGCACGGCCACCTCGCCCTCGGGCGTGCGGGCGGTGAACGCCACGCCGCGCTTCGTGTGCGAGATCGTGGTGGCGAAGAAGTCCGGCGCGGGCAGGCCCGGCGTCTCCTCGAGCGCCACGGTCGTGCGCGGGATGCGCGCCGAGGCCTCGAGCACGCGCGCCACCTCCCGCGTGTCCAGGTCCACCACCGCCTGCTCGGCGTTCTCGAAGATCCGCAGCTTGGAGGAGAAATAGTCCTCGAAGCTCGGATGCTCGATGGGGGAGATGTGGTCTTTTCCGATGTTCAGGAAGCCGGCGACGGCGAAGCGGAGGCCGAGCGTGCGGTCGTACTTCAGCCCTTGGCTGGAAACCTCCATCACGCACGCGCGACGGCCCGCGGCGCGTGCGTTCGCGAGGTGGCGCCAGAGATCCGGCGCCTCGGGCGTGGTGTTTGCCGTCTCCTCCATGGCAAGGCCGTCGGAGATCTCGTGGGTGCCCATGAACGCGGGCTCCTCGCCCACGGCGCGAAGGATCTCGCGAAGGAAGTGCGCGGTGGTGGTCTTGCCCTTGGTGCCGGTGATGCCGAGGCAGGCGACGTCTCGATCGGGATGCCCCCACGCCTCGGCCGAGGCACGCGCCATCGCGCGCCGGATGTCGGTGACCACGAGATGGGGCGCGCGTGCGGCTCCCGGGACGCTCGCCTCGAGCTTAGACGCGAGATCCTCGTCCGCCATCCATGCCGAGGCGCCCGCGTCGAGAGCCTGCGCGAGGTAGGCGGGCTTGAAGTGCGCGCCCTTGCAGATGAAGAGATGGCCGGGTGCGGCGTAGCGGCTGTCGCAATCGGCGCCGCAGACCTCGAGGCCAACCTCGCTGGCTTCCGGCGCCACACTCGCGCCCGCCGCGAGAAGGTCCTCGCGCTCGAGCAGCTCGCGGATTGTCCCCAAGGTGGCCATGGCATGGAAGTATAGCGTCGCCCCGCGCGCCCCATAGGTTGCCCACACATCCACATTGCGGCACGTACCTGCGAAAATGCCAACCGTGCTACACTTTGGCTCCCACAAACCGGGCGATTGGCGCAACGGCTAGCGCAGGTGCTTTACACGCACAAGGTTGGGGGTTCGAGTCCCTCATCGCCCACCACGTAAGATAGCCAGCCCAGCGGGCTGGCTTTTTTACGTGGTGGGCGATGAGGGACTCGAACCCGTAGGCTTGACAGTTCAGTGGACTGTCAAGAGCGCACAGCTCAAAGAAGCAGCTTGTGGCTGTGCGCTCTCAACGATCCACTGGATCGTTGAGCCCATCATCGCCCACCAACGCAAATTGCCGGCCCTCAGGGCCGGTTTTTGCTGCCCTTAGGCATCGAATGCCTTCTCATACCCTCTTGCTACGATAGGTGCGAGTACGGGCGGCGAGGGAAGGCGGGCAGATGGCGGATCGGCGGCCCATCGGCGTTTTCGACTCCGGCATCGGCGGCCTCACGGTCGCGCGTGCCATCGCGTCCGAGCTACCCGCCGAGTCGATGACCTACCTCGGCGATACGCTCCGCTGCCCGTACGGCCCGAGGCCCCAGGAGGAGGTGCGCGGCTTCGTGCGCCAGATCGTGGCGTGGTTTGCCGAGCGCGACGTGAAGCTCCTCGTCATCGCCTGCAACACGGCGACCGCGGCCGGTCTCGACCTCGCGCAGCAGTCGCTCCCCATCCCCGTGCTCGGCGTCATCGTGCCGGGTGCGCGCGCCGTGGTGCAGGAGACGCACTCGCGGCGCGTGGGCGTGCTCGCCACGCAGGGCACCTGCTCGTCCGGGAGCTATCCCGCCGCCATTCGCGCGCTCGACGCGGGCGTGCGGGTGTGGCAGGCGCCGTCCGCGCGTGGCGTGGAGGTCGTGGAGAGCCACCTCGCCTCGCCCGCCGCCATGGGCAAGGACTGGATGCGCGATCGCGAGGCCTTCGATACGCCCGAAGTGCGCGCCATCGCCGAGGAGGACACGGCGCCGCTTCGCGGGCATGGCATCGATGCCGTCATCCTCGGATGCACGCACTTCCCGCTGCTTGCGCGCGAGTATCGGCGCGCGCTCGGGCCGGGGGTGCGCGTGGTGTCCTCGGCGGAGGAGACGGCGCGCGAGGTGCGCGAGTACCTGGAGCGCGCCGGTGCGCTCGCGGAGCCCCTGCCGCTCGACGGCGAGGAGGCCGAGCTTCCCAAGCTCCACCCGGCTTACCACTTCGCCACCACCTCGCCCGAGCTCGGCGCCTTCGCCGTGGCGGGGGAGTACGTGTTCGGCCGGCGCCTGAAGGCCGTGGAGAGCGTTGACGTGGAGACGCTCGAGGCGCTCGGCGAGGCCTTCAAGCAGCCGCGGCGCAAAGACGTGGCGGGGAAGGAGGCGCCCATGCGCCCGAATCGCGTGGTCGTGGCCACCGGCAATCCGCACAAGCTGCGCGAGATCGAGGAGATCCTCTCGCCCGCGCTTCCGGGCGTGGAGTTCGTGAGCGTGAAGGAGCTCGGCGACTTCCCTGAGCCCGAGGAGGATGGCGAGACCTTCATCGAGAACGCCCTCATCAAGGCGGGTGCCGCCGCGCGGGAGACGGGCCTTCCCGCAGTCGCCGACGATTCCGGCCTCGACGTGGACGCGCTCGAGGGCGAGCCCGGCGTGCGCTCGGCGCGCTGGGCCGGCGTCCACGGCGACGACCTCGCGAACAACGAGAAGCTCATGGCGCGCATGGCCGAGGTGCCGGATGAGGCGCGCACGGCGCGCTTCCGCTCGGCGGTCTGCCTCGTTACGCCCGAGGGCGAGGAAGTGGTGGCCGAGGGCGCCTGCGAGGGCATGGTGGGCCACGAGCCGCGCGGCACCGGCGGCTTCGGCTACGATCCGCTCTTCTGGCCCCTCGACACTCCCGGCCAGACGATGGCCGAGCTCACGCCCGAGCGGAAGAACGCCATCTCACACCGATTCCACGCACTTTCAGCACTCGCGGAGAAGCTGCGGGGTCGTAGCCTGAGCTCGTCTACGCAGTGAGCGCTGCCCCTGGGCGGCGCAGCCCAAGGGAGGCAGCATGAAGATCATCCGCACGC
>CANQNP010000089.1 GCA_947625235.1 uncultured Atopobiaceae bacterium
CGCGCGCTCGCACCCGGCGTGGCGACGATCATCGACATCGGCGGCCAGGATTCGAAGGTCATCAAGCTCGGCGAGAAGGGCGACGTCGAGAACTTCGTGATGAACGACAAGTGCGCCGCGGGCACGGGCCGCTTCCTCGAGATGATGGCGAACACGCTCGAGATGGACCTCGAGCGCTTCTGCACCGAGGGCCTCAACTGGAAGAAGGACGTGAAGATCAGCTCGATGTGCACGGTCTTCGCGGAAAGCGAGGTCGTGTCGCTCGTCGCCGACGACACCGCCGTGCCCGACATCGTCCACGGGCTCGACATGGCCGTCGCGGCGAAGGTGAGCGCCCTCGCCAAGCGCGTGAAGGCCGAGCCCCCCTACCTCATGACCGGCGGCGTGGCGGCAAACGAGGGCGTGGTGAGGGCGATCGGACAGGTGCTCGGCGCGCCCATCCAAACCTCGGACGATTCGCAGCTCTGCGGCGCCCTCGGCGCGGCGCTCCTCGGCCTGGAGAGCCTGCGCTAGATACCCAAGCGGATCACCCTAAAGCCCCAGGCTCGCGAGGTCTAGAAGAGCCCTTTGAAGCCCTCGCACCCCTCAGAGGCGCTCGAGGACGGCGTCGCCCATAGCCCTCGTGGAGAGGATTCGCGAGGCGTCCGTGGCGTCGTCGGCGATGTCGGCCGTGCGCCATCCGTCGGCGAGGGCCCGCTCCACCGCCAGCTCCACGCGATTGGCCGCCCGGGTCTCCATGAGCCCATGGCGAAGGAGCAACCCCACCGAGAGGATCTGGGCGAGCGGGTTCGCGATGCCCTGGCCCGCGATGTCGGGCGCCGATCCGTGGCTCGGCTCGAAGAGCGGCGTCCCCGCTCCGAGCGAGGCCGAGGCCAACATGCCGAGCGATCCCGTGAGCTGCGCCGCCTCGTCGGAGAGGATGTCGCCGAAGGTGTTCTCGGTCACCACCACGTCGAAGCGCGCCGGCTCGCTCACCAGCTGCATGGCCGCGTTGTCGACGTACATGTCCTCGTAGGCCACCTCGGGCCACTCCTCTCGCAGGCGATGGGCCACCTCGCGCCAGAGCCGGCTCGTGCCAAGGACGTTGGCCTTGTCCACGCTCGTGAGGCGCCGGCGCTCCCTACGACTCGCGCACTCGAAGGCCCAGCGGAGCACGCGCTCCACCTCCCACTCGCCATACTCGAGGGCGTCCGAGCACCAGATGCCCGGCTCGCCGTCGCGGCCGGCGCCGGGGGCGTTCTCGATGCGCTCGCGCGTGCCGAAGTAGAGCCCGCCCGTGAGCTCGCGGACGATGAGCAGGTCCACGCCGTGGAGGAACTCTGGCTTGAGGCTCGAGGCGTCGATGAGGGCGTCGTAGACCCTCACCGGCCGGAGGTTGAGGTAGAGGCCGAGCCCCTTGCGGATGGCGAGGAGCCCCTGCTCAGGACGCGGGACGGCAGGGTCGGTCGTATCCCACTTGGGGCCGCCCACGCTTGCCAGCAGGACGGCGTCCGCTTCCTTGGCGGCCTCGAGCGTCTCCTCGGGAAGGGCGGTCTGACCTTCGGGGGCGTCCGCCGTGGCGTCGATTGCGGCGCCGCCGATGAGATGGTCCTCGAGCTCCACTTCGAAGCCCTCGAGCTCGGCGACTCGCTCGAGCACCCGCTTGCCCTCGGCGAGTATCTCGGGCCCGATGCCGTCTCCGGGAAGGCAGCAGATGCGATAGCTGGCCATGGGGTCCTTAAGCCTCCCTCTGGGCGGCGAGCTGGCGCCTCGTGCGCTCCACGAGGCCGCCGGCCTCGATGATCTCGGTGATGAAGGGCGGGAACGGCTCGGCGTGGAAGGTCTCCCCCGTCGTCTCGTCCGAGATCTCGCCCGTCGTGGTATCCACGGAGATGATGTCGCCCGCGCGGATGGCGTCCACCGCCTCGGGCGCTTCCAGGATGGCGAGGCCCATGTCGATGGCGTTCCGGTAGAAGATGCGCGCATAGCTCTTGGCGATGACGGCGCCCACGCCCGCCGCCTTGAGCGCCACCGGGGCGTGCTCGCGACTAGAGCCGCAGCCGAAGTTCTCCTCGGCCACCACGACGTCGCCCGGCTCCACGGCCGCGACGAAGCCGGGATCGAGATCCTCCATGGCATGGGCGGCGAGCTCCTTGGCGTCGGAGGTGTTGAGGTAGCGGGCCGGGATGATGACGTCGGTGTTGACGTCTCGGCCGTAACGGAAGGCCTTGCCGTGGATGTTCATGCCAGCTCCTTCGCGGTGGCGGGGTCGGTCTTCGGGGAAGCGACGGGGGCGAGGTCGCTCGGCAGGGCCAGATGGCCGGCGACGGCGCTCGCCGCGCAGGTGGCGGGGCTCGCGAGATAGACCTCGGAGGCGGGGCTCCCCATGCGCCCGACGAAGTTCCGGTTCGTGGATGACACCGCCCGCTCGCCCTCGGCGAGGATGCCCATGTAGCCGCCGAGACAGGGGCCGCAGGTGGGGGTCGAGACGGCGCAGCCGGCGTCGACGAAGATGTCCATGAGCCCCTCGTCCACGCACTGGCGCCAGACGGCCTGGGTGGCCGGGATCACGATGCAGCGCACGCCCGGGGCCACTTGGCGTCCCTTGAGCACCTCGGCCGCAGCCCGCATGTCGCTCATGCGGCCGTTGGTGCAGGATCCGATGACCGCCTGGTCGATGGCCACCTCGCGCGATGCCGCCACGGGCTTGGTGTTGGAGGGCAGGTGCGGCCAGGCCACCATGGGCTCGATCTTGGAGACGTCGATCTCGTAGGTGGCGGCGTAGACGGCATCGGGATCGGGATGGAACTCGATCCAGGGCCTCTCGGCACGACCCTCGAGGTAGGCGCGAGTGACGGCATCGACCTCAAAGATGCCGGCCTTGGCGCCGGCCTCGATGGCCATGTTGGAGATGGTGAGCCGGTCGTCCATGGAGAGCTCGGCCACGGCCGGGCCGCTGAACTCCATGGACTGGTAGAGGGCACCGTCCACACCGATCGTCCCGATGATGGAGAGGATGACGTCCTTGCCCGAGACGCCCTCGGGAAGGCTCCCCGTGAGGTGGAAGCGCGAGGTCTCGGGCACGCGGAACCACGCCCGGCCGGTGGCCATGGCCACGCCGGCGTCGGTGGAGCCCACGCCCGTGGAGAAGGCGCCGAGCGCGCCGTAGGTGCAGGTGTGGCTATCGGCCCCGATGACGAGATCGCCGGGCACGACGACGCCCTGCTCGGGCAGGAGCGCGTGCTCGATGCCGGCCCTCCCCTGCTCCCAGTAGTGGGCGACGTGGCGTGCATGGGCGAAGTCGCGCATGCGCTTGGTCTGCTCGGCGCTCTTGATGTCCTTGTTGGGGGCGTAGTGGTCCGGCACGAGGACGACCTTGCCCTCGTCGAAGACGCCCTCGGCGCCGAGGTCCTCCACCACTTGGATGGCGATGGGGGCGGTGATGTCGTTGGCGAGCACGATATCGACGTCGCACTCGACGAGCTGGCCGGGATGCGCCTCGACGAGGCCCGCGTGGGCGGCGAGGATCTTCTCGGCCATGGTCATGGGTCTGGGCATGGGACTCCTCGGTTCCTCTCTCTCCTTACAGCTGGAGAGGATTCTAGTGGGTTCGCGCTTCCCCGTTGTCGAAGGCGCTCTGCGATGAGGCGCAACGTGACAAGTCGGCAAACCGGCGCCGCCCCTTGGAGGCCCGGAGCCGCTGCCCACGTATACTGGAAACTCGCTGGCAACGACACTGAGGGCCGCCCTTCCTTGGATGCAGGCGGGGCGGCGGAGGCACATCGGGAGGGACGCCCCATGCAGAAGAAGGACATCGACTGGGCAGCGCTCGACTTCAGCTACCACCAGGCCGACTACAGCTACGTCTGCGACTACGCCGAGGGCGCCTGGGGCGAGGGCGGCCTCACGAGGGATCATACCGTCACCTTGAGCGAGTGCGCGACGATCCTCCACTACTGCCAGGAGTGCTTCGAGGGCCTCAAGGCCTATACCACCGAGGACGGCCGCATCGTATGCTTCCGCCCCGACCTCAACGCCGAGCGCATGGAGGCCTCCGCGATGAGGCTCATCATGCCGCCCTTCCCCAAGGAGCGCTTCCTCGACGCGGTGAGGGAGGTCGTCGGCGCCAACGCCGCCTGGGTGCCCCCCTACGGCTCGGGCGCCACGCTCTATGTGCGGCCCTTCATGTTCGGCACGGGCGACACCATCGGCGTCCGCCCATCCGACAAGTACCAGTTCCGCATCCTCGTCACGCCCGTGGGGCCCTACTTCAAGGGCGGCGTCACGCCCATCCGGATCATCGTCTCGGACTACGACCGGGCGGCCCCCCACGGCACCGGCGCCATCAAGGCGGGGCTCAACTACGCCATGAGCCTCTGGCCCTACGAGATGGCCCACGCCCAGGGCTATGACGAGGCCCTCTACCTCGACGCAGCCACGCGCACCTACGTGGAGGAGACGGGCGGCGCCAACATGATCCTCGTCGACGCGGAGAGCCGCCTCGTGGTACCCCAGTCCAAGAGCGACTCCATCCTGCCCTCCATCACGCGCAGGAGCCTCGTCACCGTGGCCCGCGATATGCTCGGCATGGAGGTCATCGAGCGGCCCGTGCGCTTCGACGAGCTGGGCCAGTTCGTGGAGTGCGGCCTCTGCGGTACGGCGGCCGTCATCGTCCCGGTGATGAGCATCGTGGACAGCGAGACCGACTTCATCTTCAACGGCGGCTCCGACGAGATCGGCCCCGTGCTGGGCAAGCTCCGCCAGACGCTCACCGGCATCCAGGAGGGACGGATCGAGGGGCCCGAGGGCTGGGTCGTCGAGATCTGCTA
>CANQNP010000090.1 GCA_947625235.1 uncultured Atopobiaceae bacterium
GTTGCAATCATTTCGGCATTGACCGCCGAGGCTTTCACAGTGCGCGGACGCATAGTCGACAACACACTAAAGGATCCGGTGCCGGGAGCCATAGTGACAATCGCATCACCCGACTCAACCGTAATAGCACGCGGAACATCCGACGGCAAGGGAACATTTACCGTCAATGTCGACAGTGTCACGGAGCAGCTCATCATCACAGTGGACGCCACCTCCTATAGCCGCCTGTCGCTCTCACTTTCAGGGGCAGGTAGCGACATCGACCTTGGAAGCGTGGCCATGTCACCCTCAACAATCGGGCTGGCCGAAGTGACAGTGTCGGCCAAGGCCGTAAATCGACTTACCGACCGCACCATCCTCATTCCATCGGCTGAGGAGATTAAGCGCGCGCCGGGCATGATGGGACTACTGAACTCATTGTCGTTCAAGTCGCTTGAGCTTAAGGTAAACTCACTCACCAACACAATAACAATCAACGGACAGAGTGCAAAGATACTCATCAACGGCGTACAGCGCCGAATCGAGGACCTCACGGCTCTGATTCCTGAGAACATCGCCAGGGTAGAGTACTGCAGCTACCCCGATGTGCGCTACGGGGCATGCTGGGTCAACATCATAACAGTGCCGGTCGACAAGGGAGGAAGCGTAATGGCCTACCTGAATCCGGCATTGACCGCAAAACGCACCTCGCAGCAGGTAGCGGCATCCTACCGACACGGAGCCAATGAAGTGTCAATCAACTACTCGGGAGGGTTCCGCGACTCCGACAAGGAGTATTCCCACAAGGAGGAAGAGTACATAGGAGGCGGCAACGTCACCCGCCTGTACTATCACGGACTTCCGTCGACGACAATCGACCGTTACAACAGCCTGCGCATCGACTACACGCGACAGCCGTCGGACAAGCGCATATTCATCGCGTCGCTGCTGCTTGACCAGCATAGCCAGAATCAAGACGAGGACACCGAAGTGCAGGAGATAAGTTCCTCCTACACCGAACGTACAAGCCGCGACTTCAAGTCGCTCGCGCCCACTTTCGACCTATACTATCGCGAAAACACAAGCGCCAACGGCGTGATGGAGCTGAATGTCACAACCTCGCTCAGCCGTGGCGACTACTACCGCGACATATTCAACACCACGGGCTACTCCGACCTCAATAAAATCAACAACACAGCATGGTTCATCGGCGGTGAGGCCCTCTACTCCCACCGCTACTCGTCGGTAAGCACCCGATACGGAATCCAATACCGATTCACCAACTCCGACCGAAAGACCACGATAAACAACGGCAACCCGATTGCCGACGATGCAAGTTCGCATGTCTTCTACGGCTACGCCTCAATAGGCGGACGACTGCTCGACATCGGCTACTCGTTTGCTGCCGGACTTCGCTACAATCGTGTCACAAGCTCAATGCTAAGACCCAGCCTCACTATGTCGCTAAACCGCTATTTCGGCAACGACTTCAGTGCGGGATACCAGCTTCAGTGGCAGCCGTCGTCACCGGGCCTGTCACGCTATTCCAATGTGTTCACACCCGTAAACGAGCTCCTATACCGCACCGGTAATCCCTATCTCAAGTCAACGACAACCACCTCCAACCGACTGTCGATCCAATACGGCCACGGAAAGTTCTACGCTTCGGGCGAAGTGTTCTACCGTTATGTAAAGCGACCGATAATGAACGTTTACAGCTATGTCGACGACCCCTCGTCGGAAATCGCCGGCAAGTTTCTAATGCGCCCCGAAAACTGCCACAACAACCGCCGAATGGGCATGTCACTCTCGATGAGCGTCAACAATCTTCTCAACCATCTGTCGCTCGCAGTGTGGGGTGGATGGGGCAAATACTCCACCCGCGGCGAGGGATTCCGATACGAGAAATGCACCTGGAATGCCGATGCACAGGCATCCTTCTACTGGGACACATGGACGGTAAACGCCAACTTCACCCTCATCCCGGGATACCAGTTGAGCACCAACAGCCTCAGCGAAAGATCGCGATTCAGCAGTGTGGATGTCAGCTACCGCTATAGCCAATGGACATTCTCGGCATCGATATCACAAATATTCTCAAAGCACGGCATCAGGCAGCGAAACTGGGTGCTGTCGAGCGTACACCCCGAGTACTCCGACTATTACCTGAAGAACTTTGCCAACCTCGTAAGCATCGGCGTGCGCTACAGCCTTAACTTCGGAAAGAGGCTCCGCAAGGGCAACCGCTCAACCTCAAGCTATGGCATCGATTCCGGAGTCAACATAACCTACTGATAAACCTTTAGCCACCAACCATATATACGGTGATGGACTTTCAATCAATCGGACGGCGATTCAGGCGGTTTCCCTGGATAAAACAGCGCGACTCGATGCAATGCGGCGTGGCATGCCTCACCATGGTATGCCGCCACTACGGATGGGCCTGTACGTTGTCGCAGATTGAAGAGCTATGCCACGCCACTACCGAAGGAGTGTCGCTGCGCGGTATGTCGCAAGCGGCTTCGGAACTCGGATTTGAAACCGCTTCGGTGCGCCTCTCTCCTGATGAGCTGTCACAGTCGCCACTGCCGGCCATCCTGCATTGGAACCAAAACCACTTCGTGGTGCTATACCGCATCGACCGCCGGGGCCGTTATCACATAGCCGACCCGGGCAAGGGGCTCCTCACCTACAGCCGTGATGAGTTCATGCGGCGATGGGCAAGCACACGAAGCGGTGACGAGGACCGCGGCATAGCCCTGCTCCTTCAGCCAGGGTCCCGCTTCGGGCAATCGGATGCGGAATCGGAACAGGCGGGTGAGCGTCGCTCGTTCAGGTTTCTCGTCGGCTACATAAAGCAGTATCGGGGTTACTTCGCCCAGATATTCCTCGGGCTTCTGCTCGGATGCGTGCTGCAGCTTGCCATGCCGTTTCTCACACAGGCCATTGTCGACCGTGGCATCCACGATGCCGACATAGGCCTTATATGGCTCATCCTGCTCGGCGAACTCATGATAGTGACCGGACGCACCGCCACCGACTTCATACGCCGCTGGCTCCTGCTTCACATCTCGATGCGCATCAACATATCGCTTGTGAGCGACTTCTTCATCAAGCTGCTCAAGCTGCCTATGTCGTTTTTCGACACAAAGCTCATGGGCGACCTGCTGCAACGCATGAGCGACCACTCGCGCGTGCAGTCGTTTCTTACCGGACAGACTCTCGGCGTAATGTTTACGATGTTGAGCTTCGTTGTGTTTGGAGCCGTGCTGTTTGTCTACAGTCAATTGATTTTCACGGTGTTTGTCATCGGCAGCCTATGTTATGCCCTGTGGATATCGGCATTCCTGCGTCGACGCAAGGTGATCGATTATGAGCTGTTTGAGTGTCAGGCAATGAACCAGAACCGCACCTACCAGTTCATCACCACCATGCAGGAGATAAAGCTGCAGGACTGCGAGCGGCGACGACGCTGGGAATGGGAGGATGCGCAGGCCGACCTCTTTGAGGTGCAGATGCGCTCGCTGAGCCTTCAGCAGACCCAGGAAGCCGGCTCTATATTCATCAACGAGGTCAAGAACATCGTCATAACGGTGTTTGCCGCCACTGCCGTAATCAACGGTGACATGACTCTCGGAGCCATGCTCGCCGTGCAATATGTCATCGGACAGCTCAACTTGCCCGTGGCACAAATCATGAGCTTCATCTACTCGCTTCAGGATGTGAAGATATCGCTTGAACGCATCAACGAGATACACGGCCGGCGCAACGAGGAGGACGACGGAGAGCTGCTCACCCGTTATGCCGACGACAAGAATCGTTCGATAACGTTGAACGGCATCGACTTCAGGTATGACCTCCATGCGCTGAAGAACACCCTCGACAACATAACCTTCACGGTGCCGCAGGGACAAGTGACGGCCATAGTTGGAGCGTCGGGCAGCGGAAAGACCACGCTGATTAAACTGATGCTCGGCTATTACCGGGTCAATCGCGGGAGCATAGACATAGCCGGTGCCGACATCAACCGCTACAGCATGACATGGTGGCGCAGGCGATGCGGAGTGGTGATGCAGGACGGTGTCATATTCTCGGAATCGATAGCGCGCAACATAGCGGTGAGCGACGGCGACATCGACGAGGCCCGGCTCGAGGAGGCCGCCCGAACGGCATGCATCCATGACTACATCATGTCGCTGCCGCTGAAATACAACACCAAGATAGGGCGCGACGGCGTGGGCCTGAGCCAGGGGCAGAAACAGCGAATACTCATTGCCAGGGCAGTGTACCGCAACCCCGACTACATATTTCTCGACGAGGCCACCAACTCGCTCGACGCGCGCAACGAGCGGGAAATCGTGAGCAACCTGTCACGGTTCTACCATGGTCGCACGGTGGTGGTAGTGGCCCATCGACTGTCGACGGTGCGTGACGCCGACAACATAATCGTGCTCGATGCAGGGCGAATTGTAGAGTCGGGCAACCACGACTCGATGATAGCGGCCCGCGGACACTACTATAACCTTGTTAAAAACCAACTCGAACTCGGAAACTGATATGGAAAACGACCAAGACCGACACCGGGCCGACACTCACGACCGCATAGAGCTGCGCTCCGACAAGGTGCGTCACATCATAGGTACGCGCCCGCCCGCAGCCGTGCGCTACGGCACGCTCATAGTCGTAGCCGTGATGACACTGATCATCATCGCCGCCGCCATCATTCCCTA
>CANQNP010000091.1 GCA_947625235.1 uncultured Atopobiaceae bacterium
CTCGAGGGCCTCGATGCGCGCGTTGCCCTCGCGCACCTGCGCCTTCGCGGCCTCGGCCTCGTCGCGCTTGCCCTCGCGCATGAGCTGGCCGATCTGCTTCGAGACGCGATTGCGCGTGGCCTGCAGCTCCTCCACCTCGCTGATCACGGCGCGGCGGCGCTTGTCGAGCTCGAAGAAGCGCTCCTTGTCCCACGTGGTGTTGCGCGACGCCATGGCGGCGTCGACGGCGTCGGGGTTCTCGCGGAGGAACTTGATGTCGAGCATGGGGGGTCTCCTCGGGTCCTGCCTTGGGCTTTTGGCCAACCAAGCAGTATATACTCGCCTCTGGTGCTCGCTTCCCGCGCATGCGCGCCCGCGGGCTCCTGGGAAAGCCGCGCCAGGAAGGTGTCTCGTGGAGTTCTTCGATTGGCTGTTCAACACGCGTGAGGGCGTGCTCGCGCTCTTCGTGGGCGGCTTTGTGGTGTGCGCCATCCTCGCGCTCGTGTTCGAGCGCTCCACGGCCAAGCGCTTCCACGACCACGAGCCCAAGGAGGGTGAGGAAGAGGGCAACTTCTTCGAGAACCTCTTCGGCATGGGCGACGACGAGGAGGGCTCGGATTCCGAGTAGCCCTTCGCCGCGTGGCGGGTTTCCAACTCCCCTTTCGCCGCACGAGCGAGCGCGTGTCATTCTTTAGTGCATTTGTTGGATATCGATAGAAATCGATATTTCCGTTCACGGTTTGCAAGATTTTCGCGCTTTCTCCCTTCGATAGTGGGGACCCCGCGGCTTCGGTCGCGCATCCGCTTCGAGAAGGGAGTTCATGTGAGTCAAATCTCGAACAAGCGAATCCCGCACGCGCGCTGGCAGAGGTTGAGGGGTGCGCTCTGCGCCCTCGGCCTCGCGGTGCTCACCATCCTCGTGAGCCTTGGCGTCAACGCCAGACCGGCCCTCGCGAGCAACCCGACGGTGATGTTCACCAAGCCCATGTGCAAGTTCATGAGCGAAGGGACCATCTCGCCGGGCGACACCGTCGCCTTCAACATCAGCCTCCGCCTCGACGACCTCGAATACGGCGGCCTCAACGCCATCACGAAACTCAAGATCTACAGCCCCGTGCCGAAGACCATCAGCAACGTCAAGGGCACGCTCTTTCTGAACGACACCGAGCAGCACAACGATTGGGGCACGCTCGACGAGCCCCCGGCGGAGCCCGATCCCACCGGCTCGACGCCCAACACGATCACCTTCACCTTCAACAGCGCGGGCATCTCGGCGCTCAAGGCCAAGGGCTCGAACGCGAAGACGCTCAACCTCCACGTGACGGGCACCCTCTCCTCCAAGCTCGAGAAGGGAGCGAATCTGAGGGTGAGCGGCTTCGTGTCGATGAACGAGATCACGCAGGACAGCTACCCGCTGGAGACGACGATCGCGGGCTATCCCGAGTACACGCTCTCCAAGAACGCGGACAAGACGCAGGCCAAGAAGGGCGAGACCGTCTCCTACACGCTGAACGTGGCGAACACGGGCGAGGGTGACGGCAAGGACGTGGTGATCGAGGACACGCCGGGCGTGGGCCTCTCGCTCGTGGCGAGCTCGATCACGGTGAACGGCCTCGACGAGGGCAGCACGTCCACGACGGATTCCTCGGCGAGCTCGAGCGGCAAGGTGAAGGTGACGGTGCCGGTGCTGAAGCAATCCGACGACTTCACCATCACCTACAACGCCACCGTCACCTCCGAGAGCCCAGAGGGCACCGCGCTCCAGAACTCGGCCACACTCACCGATTCCAACCATCGCCAGAAGACGGCCGAGAAGTCCGTGACGCTCGTGGCGCCCGGCCTCTCGCTCCAGAAGACCACGACGCAAAAGACCGTGGGCGAGAACGAGAAGGTGGACTACACCCTCACGCTGAAGAACACCTCCACGGTCCTTCCCGCCACGACCGTCGTGGTGAACGACGCGCCGCCCGCGGGACTCACCATCGACACCGGCTCCGTGCAGGTGCAGGGCGCCGACGGATCCCCGCAGACGAGCGCGACCGAGAACTCGCTCCAGGTGAGCCTCGCCTCGCTCGCGGCCTCGAAGACCGTGACCATCACCTACCAGGCCACCGCGACCCCAAGCGCGGTGCGCGAGCAGGCGCTGAGCTCGACGGCCACCGCGAAGGCCGACGGCATCTCGCAGGTGTCGAGCGCAGCCGACGTGACCGTGCTCACGAACCCGCACTTCGAGTTCACGATGACGGGGCACGCGCCAGAGAGCAACAGCGCGAGCGTGGGCTCGACCGTGAGCTTCGACGTCTCCATCACCAACGACACGCCCCACGCCATCAAGCAGGTGACCTTCCAAAACGAGATCCCGCAGGGGCTCGTGATCACGCAGATCCCCGAGATCACGAACGAGACCCTCTCGCGCGCCGCGGCGGGAAGCCAGGTGCAGTTTGACAACGGGACCCTCAAGGCCACCGTACCGGAGCTCGAGAGCTCGGGCACGCTCCACATGAGCTACACCGCGATCGTGGCCGAGGACGCCGCGGAGAGCGTCACGAACACGGCGAGCGTCTCGGCGCAGGGCGCGGACACGCAAAACCAGAGCTTCACGTTCAACGTCACGCGCACCTCGACGCCGCTCCCGCAGACGGGGCTTCCCTCGGCGATCGGCCTCCTCCTCGGCGGTGGCGGGCTCTCCACGACGGCGCTCGGCGTCGCGAGCGTGGCGCGCACGATGCGACGCGAGGACCGCGAGCCGCGCGACGGGCGAGACGAGTAGCGAGAACGAAGAGCACCGCGGCGACTTCGGCCCGAGGCGTGGCGCGCTCCGCACGCCATGCGCGCGAGCGCGCCACGCCAGGGCCGAGCGCATCGCCATGGGGCTCTATACTGGACCCTATGACTGATGCAGATCCCCAAGCCTTCGCCGCGCTCGGCCTCTCCGAACCCCTCATGGAGGGCGTCCGCGCCCTGGGCTTCACCGAACCCACCCCCGTGCAAGCCGAGGCCATCCCGCTCGTCCTCGCGGGCCACGACGTGATCGCGAGCGCGCAGACGGGCACGGGCAAGACCTGCGCCTTCGTGCTCCCGCTCCTCCAGCGCATCGCCGGCCTCAAGGGCAAGGGCCCGCACGCCCTCGTGGTCACCCCCACCCGCGAGCTCGCGCAGCAGATCGACGACGTGTGCAAGGTCGTCTGCAAGAAGACGCACCAGAAGGTGGCCATCGTCATGGGCGGCGCGAAGTTCAAGCCGCAGATCGACGCCCTCGCGCGGGGCGTGGACCTCCTCGTGGCCACGCCGGGGCGCCTCATCGACCTCATGCAGCGCAAGCAGGTGAACCTCGCCGGGGTGCGCGTGCTCGTGCTCGACGAGGCGGATCGCATGCTCGACATGGGCTTTTGGCCGAGCGTGCGGCAGATCGTGCGCGCCTGCCCGAAGAAGCGCCAGACGCTCCTCTTCTCGGCGACGATCCCGCCCTCCATCAAGCCCACCGTGGACACGATGCTCGACGACCCCGTGCAGGTGGCGATCTCCACGATCGGCGAGACGGCCGAGACCGTGGAGGAGGCGCTCATGCCCGTGGTGCCGGGCCAGAAGACCTCGCTCCTCGAGGCCCTCATCACGAGCAAGGGCTACGCGCGCGTCCTCGTGTTCTGCCGCACGAAGAGCAGGGTGGACCAGGTGGCCGACGCCCTCAGGAAACGCGGGCTCACGGTGGGCGTGATGCACGCCGATCGCCCACAGAAGGCCCGCGAGCGCGCACTCGAGCGCTTCCGCGACGGCAAGCTCGCCGTCCTCGTGGCCACGGACGTGATGAGCCGCGGCATCGACGTCTCGGGCATCGACGCCGTGGTGAACTACGACGTGCCGCTCGACCCCGAGGACTACGTGCACCGCATCGGGCGCACCGGTCGCGCGGGCGCCCCCGGCCACGCCTTCACGTTCGTGGGCCCGGACGAGATCGGCCCGATGCGCGAGATCGAGTACTTCACGAAGAAGATCGTCCCGGTCGTGGACCTCGAGGGATTCGCGTACTCTGCGGGGCGCATCGTGCCGAGCGCCACGCGCAGCGCCGTGAAGGCGAAGCGCACGATGTTCAGCGGCTCGCGCTCCCGCGGCCGCGGCCGAGGCCCCATGGGTGGCCGCTACGGCCGGCACACGTAATTCGCTTGGAGAACCATCAGACCTATTGGACCGGATGGCAAGGTCTCGGATGGCCGCGTCCTTCGGCCGTCCGAACCGCAGTCCATCCGGAGGCTAAAAGAGCAGCTCAAGGCGCACGCCTTGAGCTGCCCACAAGCTATCCAAATACGCGCTACGCGCGCTGCCTCACGATGAGGACGATGCCAGCGGCGAGGCAGGCGAGGCCGGCGATGCCGATCACCACGTAGGCGAGGATGGGGGTCTCGTCGCCGGTCTTGGGCACGACCTGCGCCTTTGCCGTCGAGCTCGCCTCCCGCGGGCTCGCACTCGTGTCCACGCCGGTGAAGCCGGGGCCATCGACCACGGGCACCTCGCCGGTGGCGGGATCGGCGGGCACCGTGCCACCGTCGTCCTCTACCGGCTCCTCGCCCGCGTGCGGCGCGGGCGTGGGAGCGTCGTTGGCGTCGGGCTCGGTCGCGTCTCCTGACTCGGGTGCAGGCTCGCTGGCGGTGTCGGGTTCG
>CANQNP010000092.1 GCA_947625235.1 uncultured Atopobiaceae bacterium
TGGGAGGGCTTCTGGGGCGGCTACGTGGGCGGCCTCATCCTGTGGATCGTGATGTACATCGTGGGGCTTCCCGGCATCACCATCCCCATCGTCGTCATCGGCTCGATCTTCACGATGGTCGCGGGCGTCATCGGCGACCTCGTGGAATCGCGCATCAAACGCGCGGCCGGCGTGAAGGATTCGGGCGACTTCCTGCCCGGCCATGGGGGCCTTCTCGATCGCACGGATTCGCAGCTTTTCGGCTGCATGACGGGCTATCTGATCCTCCATTTGGGAGGCATCCTCTGATGGGCGAGACGCTCCGTCGGGCTCGCGTGTGCATCCTCGGCGCAACGGGTTCCATCGGGCGCCAGGCGCTCGACGTGTGCGCGAAGCACGCGGCGAGGTTGGAGGTCGTGGGCCTCGCGGCCGGGTGCGCCGTCGACGAGCTCACACGCGATGCGCGCGCCTTCGGCGTGCGCGATCTCGCCCTCGCAGACGATTCCCCGGACGCGCGGGCGCGGATGGAGGCGCTCGGCGAGGGATGCGCCTGCGAGTTCGGCGCGAACGCGGTGGCGGAGCTCGCGGAGCGCGTGGCCGCGGACATCGTGGTCGTGGCGATCGTGGGGGCGGCGGCCATCGCGCCGACCCTCGCCGCCCTCAAGACGGGGGCACGGGTGGCGCTCGCCAACAAGGAGTGCCTCGTGGCCGCGGGGAGCCTCGTCGCGGCCGCCGCCTCGCCCGGCCAGCTCATCCCCGTCGACAGCGAGCACTCCGCCATCTTCCAGTGCCTCCAGGCGGGCCATCCGAGCGAGCTTCGCCACATCTGGCTCACGTGCTCCGGCGGGCCCTTCCGCGGCTATTCCCGCGAGGCGCTCGCGAAGGTGAGCGCCGAGGACGCCCTCCGGCATCCCACCTGGAGCATGGGTCCGAAGATCACGATCGATTCCGCCGACCTCATGAACAAGGGGCTCGAGGTCATCGAGGCCACGTGGCTCTTCAACGTGGACGCGCGCCGCGTGAAGGTGCTCATCCACCCGCAATCGCTCGTGCACTCGATGGTGGAGTTCGAGGACGGCGCGACCATCGCCCAGCTCGGGGCGCCGGACATGCGAGGGGCGATCCAATACGCGATGAGCTATCCCGAGCGTTGGGAAGCGCCCGCTCCCGCGCCCGATTGGCGTGAGAAGGGTCCCCTCACCTTCGACGCCCCCGATCTCGAGACATTCCGCTGCCTCGCCCTCGCCATGGAAGCTGCACATGTGGGCGGTACCATGCCCGCCGCTATGAACGCGGCAAACGAAATGGCAAACGCGGCTTTCCGCGCGGGGCGCATCCGCATGACGGAGATCGACGAGGTCGTGGAGGTCGTGATGGACGCGACCTCTCCCGCCACGGTCGAGAGCCTCGAGCAGATCCTCGAGGTAGACGCCCGTGCGCGTCGCGCCGCGGAGGCGTGCGTGGAGGAACTCGCGCGATGACGCTGCTCAACATCATCCTCATGGTCTTCTGGGGGCTCTTGCTCCTCTGCGTCGTCGTGGTCATCCACGAAGGGGGCCACTTCCTCGCTGCGCGCGCCCAGGGCATTCGCGTGACGGAGTTCTTCCTCGGGCTCCCATGCCGCTGGCGCATCTCGCGCACCTCTAAGCGCTACGGCACGCGCTACGGCGTGACGGCGCTCCTCTTCGGCGGCTACAACCAGATCTGCGGGCTTGCCGGCGAGGCGCCGAAGGATACGAAGCCCGTGCTCATGGCCCTCATGGCGCGCGGTCGCGCCACCCCCGAGGAGCTCTCCCAGGACGTGGGCTGCACGCCGGACGAGGCGATGAACGCCCTCATCACCCTCACGGACTGGGCATCGGTCGAGCCCTTCTACGATCCCGAGAAGGGCGAGAAGCCGAGCCAGAAGACCTATCCCGAATCCTTCCAGACGGTTGAGCGCGATGCGAACCTCTACACGCGCTTCGATCGGGCGAGCGACTTCTCCCTGCCCGGCGCCACGGAAGCCGGCGCCGCCCGCCCGGTGGAGGACGGCGATGCCTTCTACGAGCGCGAGAAGAAGGCGACCTACCTCGGCGACGGCCTCGTGGGCCGCCTCGTGATGCTCCTCGCCGGCGTGACGGTGAACATCGTCTTCGGCATCCTCATCGTCACCCTTGCCCTCATGATCCAGGGCATCGCGGTCACGCGTGACGTGAGCGTGGTCGGCGAGGTGGAGCAGGGGAGCCTCGCGGCGGCCGCCGGGCTCGAGCCGGGCGACGAGGTCACCGAGGTCGCGGGGGTGCCCGTGGCCACGTGGACCGAGCTCCACGACGCGCTCCACGACGCGCTCGCCACCGGCGCCGACTTCGAGATCGCCTTTACGCGCGACGGCGCCCAGGAGCGCGCGATCGTGCCCGCCGAGGGCACGGGAGCCGCCACGCTCGGCATCAGCGCCTCCACCGAGCAGGTGAGGCTCGGCTTCGTCGACGCGCTCGCCTACACGTTCACCTACCTCGGCATGGTCGCGCAGATGATCCTTCGGCTCTTCTCGCCCGCGCACGTGGCCGAGGTGGTGCAAAGCTCCACGTCGGTGGTGGGCATCACCGTGATGGCGGGGCAGGCGGCCGCGCAGGGATTCGTGCCCTACGCGCTCATCGCCGCCTCGGTCTCCATCTCCCTCGGCTTCGTGAACCTCCTGCCGATCCCGCCGCTCGATGGCGGTAAGGTGCTCGTGGAGATCATCCAGGCCATCATCCGAAGGCCGCTTCCCGAGAAGGCGCTCCTTGCCTTCAACTACGTGGGCATCGGACTCTTCATGCTGCTCTTCATCGTGCTCTTGCAGCAAGACATCTTCCGCTACGTGCTCGGAGGCTAGCTGTGGGGGAGGCGGCGGCTTGCCCAAGGGAGCGCACGAGGCGCGTGCTCATGGGATCGGTGCCCGTCGGCGCCGGCGCGCCCGTGGCCGTGCAGTCCATGACGACCACCCCCACGAGCGATCCCACGGCCACGCTCGCGCAGATAGCGGAGCTCGCGGCCGAGGGGTGCGAGATCGCGCGCGTGGCCATCCCCGATGCGGCGTCCCTCGGTGGCTTCGAGGCCATTTGCGCGGCCTCGCCGCTTCCCGTCGTGGCCGACATCCACTTCGACCATCGCCTCGCCATCGAGGCGTGTCGGCGCGGCGCGTCGGGGCTTCGCATCAATCCCGGAAACATCGGCAGCTGGGAGCGCGTCGATGCGGTCATCGAGGCGGCGGGGGAGGCGGGCATCCCCATTCGCATCGGCGTGAACGCTGGCTCGCTCGCCAAGGACGTGGAAGCGCGCACCGACCTCACGCACGCCGAGAAGCTCGTGGAGAGCGCCGTCGGCTTCGTGCGCCACTTCGCGGAGCGCCACTTCACCGACGTCGTCGTCTCGGCGAAGACGCACTCGGCGCTGGAGACCGTCGAGGTCAATCGCCTGCTCTCGCGGGCGCTTCCCGAGGTGCCCCTCCATCTCGGCGTCACGGAGGCGGGGGACTTCAGCCAGGCGACCGTGAAGAACTCCGTGGCACTCGGCATCCTTCTCACGGAGGGCATCGGCGACACCGTCCGCGTGAGCATCACCGCGCCTCCCGCCGACGAGGTGCGCGTGGCGTGGCAGATCCTCGCCGCCGCGGGCGTGCGGAGGCGCGGGCCGGAGATCGTGAGCTGCCCCACCTGCGCGCGCTGCACGATCGACCTCATGGCGCTCGAAGCCGAGGTGTCCGCGCGCCTTCGCGAGGTGCGCGCTCCGATCTGCGTGGCGGTGATGGGGTGCGAGGTGAACGGCCCCGGCGAGGCGCGGGCGGCCGACATTGGCATCGCCGGCGGCCACGGCCACTGCCTCCTCTTCGCGGGCGGCGAGATCATCGCCACGGTGGGCCAAGCGGACGCCGTGGACGCGCTCATGGACGAGATAGGCGCGCGTTTTTGCTCGTAGCCCTCGCGAGCATGCGCCTCGGCTTCGATTGTCGATGAGCGTGTTCGCTAGAATGCCCGCGTAGGCATCGAAGACCCCGGGAGGTTCCATGCCCCGCTACATGACCATGAGCGCGCTCTACGCCCCGACGCTGAAAGAGGATCCCGCCGAGGCGGAACTCGCGAGCCACCGCCTGCTCCTTCGCGCGGGCATGATCCGTCGCACGGCGTCGGGCGTCTACAGCTACCTTCCGCTCGCCTGGCGCTCCATCAAGAAGATCGAGCGCGTGATTCGCGAGGAGATGGACGCGATCGGCGCGCAGGAGATGCTCACGCCCATCCTCTCGCCGGCCGAGCTCTGGGAGGAGAGCGGCCGCTGGAGCGTCTACGGCCCCGAGCTCATGCGCGTGCACGACCGCCACGACCGCGACTTCGCGCTCGGCCCCACCCACGAGGAGACCATCACCGACCTCGTGCGCGGCGAGCTGCGCTCCTACAAGCAGCTTCCCGTCTCGCTCTACCAAATCCAGACGAAGTTCCGCGACGAACGGCGCCCGCGCTTCGGCCTCATGCGCGGGCGCGAGTTCATCATGAAGGACGCCTACAGCTTCGATGCGAGCGTGGAGGGCATGCAGGCGAGCTATGACGCCATGAAGGGCGCCTATGCGAGGATCTGCGAGCGCGTGGGGCTGAAGGCCCTTCCGGTGGTGGCCGATTC
>CANQNP010000093.1 GCA_947625235.1 uncultured Atopobiaceae bacterium
GCGATCCGAAGACCGTGGCCCTTCGCTACGTCGCCTGTGCTAGTCGACTAGTTGTTGCCGTCGATGAGGTGCATCTCAGCGTAGCCGTCGAGGGGGTTCTCCTCGGTGAGCGGGTCGGTGAAGGTCTCCTCGCTCGCCGCGTCGGGATCGTCCTTCACGTCCTCGAAGACGGGCGCGCCGTCGGGATCGACGAAGAAATCGTCCTTGTTCTGCTTCACATCGGGTGTGGGATCGTCAGCCATGGTGGCCCCCATTTCTCAATCGGAATGCTCGTCTCGATCTCTGTATACGCCGTTTGTTCCCCTCGGACGCCCCATCTATCGCCCAATGAGCCCAGAGGGCACGCCCAGAGCACACGCGCGCTACGCCTGCCTCGCGTCGCGGTCGAGCCAGCGCAGGCACTCCCCCACCCAATGCGCCGAGTAGGGTTGCAGGTCCTGCGGCGACCCCTCGCTCGACCAGTCGCAGAGCGAGGTGCCGTGGGGGCCCGTCTGGTACATGTGGAGCTCGCAGGGCACCTCCTTCTCCCAGAGCGCCTTCACGAAGTCGAGCGTGTCCGTGGGCGGCAGCGCCTCGTCCTCGGCGGAGAGCCAGACGAACGTGCGCGGCATGTCGGGGCGCGCGTGGAGCGCGAGGTCGATCTCGGTCTCCTGCGCGACGGTGGGGTTGTCCGTGCCGAAGATCGCAGGAGGCATGAGCGTCGCCACCGCGGCGAGCCAGGGGGCGTTGCCGTGACGCGAGCCGGTGGGATCGCACGCGCCCACCATCGGATAGCCGAGCACGATGCCCGTGGGCTTCGCCACGTCGGCCGTCGCCTTGGCCTGCTTGAGGAGCTCGGCGTCGTCGAAGCGCTCGGCGAGGGTGCCCACCACGTGGCCGCCGGCGGAAAAGCCCATGCAGTAGACGCGACCTGCGTCGATGGCCCACTCATCGGCATGCGCGCGCACGATCGCCATCGCGTGCATGAGGTCGATCGTCGGCTCGGGGTAGTGCGCGCCGCAATCGATTTCGGGATCGGGATGGTCCGGCGTGGGGTCGGCCACCACGTAGTGCTTGTACATCACCACGAAGCACTGGTAGCCGTAGCCCAGCCACCTCGCCGCCACCGGTTCGCCCTCCTTGTTCGAGAGCGAGAGGTAGGCGCCGCCGGGGCAGATGAGCATGGCGGGGCGGATCTTGCGCGCCTTGCTCGAGACCATGGGATCGAGGAGGTAGCAGCGAAGCGTTGCCGTGCCGTCCTCACGCAGCGGGATCTCCAAATAGCGCATCGCACGTCCCTTTCTCGAACAACCAATGCTCGGTTCATTCCCAGTCTAGGCACCTACGTGAGAGCACTGCACGTACAAGGCGGTATACGGACGTTGAGGAATCGATATGAGACGATGACTGAGGCGTCGATGGCTTTGCCTCGAATTGAGCTATATTCATATTACATACTAATGTAGGTGTTATAGTGCCTTCTGACTATTAAGGAGGTAGTAAATGGCAACGGAACTCGTACAGGCGCGCATCGATTCCGACCTAAAGGATTCGGTTGCCCGTATCCTTGGCGAGAACGGACTCGACATCCCCACCGCCATCCGCATGTTCTTCGCAAAGATCGAGCATGTCGGCGGCATTCCCTTTGATGTCCGAGTCTCGTTGGCGCGCGATTTCCCAGAGAAGATCACCCTCTCCTCCAGCGATTTCGACGCACTCCTTGCCGCGCTCGACGATCCCCTTCCCGAGGCCACTCGCGAACTCCTCAATCGAAGGTTCGACTAGCACCCATGACGAGTGAGATCCGCCAGATACGTGGCGACGAGAACTTCGTCGGTTTCGCGACGGGCAATCGTACGGTTGATCGCTGGATCCACAGCCATGCAAGGCTCGCGAGCCTTTATGGGACGGCAGTGGTCTACGGTCTTTACGATGGCGGAGAAGTCGTTGGAATCTATACGCTTTCTGCCTGTTCTCTCGATCGCGACGCGGTCGAATCTAGCTGGCTGCGGCGTAACGCCCCGAGGCAAATACCGGCATTCCTCCTCGGCATGCTTGGAGTGAAGAGCATTGAGCAAGGTAAAGGCTATGGTTCCAGACTGCTCCAAGATGCTATCGAACGATCTCTTCAAGCAGCCGAGGTGATAGGAGCAAAGGTGCTTTTAGTCGATCCGGCAGATGAGAGCATACAAGGCTTCTACCTGCGTTTCGGATTCAGAGAGCTTGGCGAGAGCGGCCGTCTTTTCCTACCACTACGGCTAAAGGCCTAGGAGACCGTACGCCTCGTGCGCTCGATTGAACTGCATTTTTACACGCGGCCCCACCACGAAAATGGAGACATGGCTCGGTTCATTGCCCAAATGATCGGCGCTCTACGATATATGCGCTACCTATCAATCACACCTCGCGTGTCTTCAATGAAATGGAGCTACTCGTGGATGTCGCATTCAAGTCCGTAAGTCCTCACGAGGTGCCCGAGCTTGCGGAGCTCGCGCGTGAGATCTGGTTCGAGTACTGGCCGCCGAGGATCGGACAGGCCCAGACGGCCTACATGGTGGAGCTCTTCCAGAGCGAGGACGCCATCCTCCGCGCGATGGCCGAGGACGCCTACGAGTACTGGTTCATCGTCGAGCGTGGCGCGGACGGCGCGGTGCGCATCGTGGGCTACACCGGCGGGCACGTGGAGCCCGAGACGAACCGCTTCTTCATCTCGAAGATCTACGTGCTCGCGAACGAGCGCGGGCGGGGCCTCGGCAAGGCGGTCGTGCGCTTCTACGACGAGCTCTGCGCGAAGCGCGGCCTCCGCGCGATGTACCTCACGGTGAACAAGGGCAACGAGCTCGCCATCCACGCCTACGACGTCACCGGATTCCGCGTGATCGAGAAGGTCGTCACCAGCATCGGGGGCGGCTTCGTGATGGATGACTACATCATGGAGCGCGAGGTGGGCGCCTAGGCGTGCGCGCTCCGCCGCACCCGCGAATTGTCGTGGGAGGCGCGCCCTACAATGGCAAGCACGCTCCCCCACCCTCGCATCCCCAAAGGAAGGCTCCCATGCAAAGGACCCGCATCGCCCAGCTCTTCGCCGATCCCCGCGCCTACGCCGACAAGGAGGTCACCGTCTGCGGCTGGGTGCAGTCCGTGCGCGACATGAAGAACTTCGGCTTCGTCACGCTGAACGACGGCAGTTGCTTCAAGGGCTTGCAGGTGGTGGCGAACGCGGGCGAGCTCGAGAACTACGCCGAGGTGGCGGCCATCCCCGGCGGCTCGGCGATCGTGGCGCGCGGCATCGTCGTGCTCACGCCCGAGCGCCCCCAGCCCTTCGAGCTCAAGGCCACGAGCGTGGAGGTGGTGGGCGTCTCCGCGCCGGACTACCCCATGCAGAAGAAGCGCGCCTCGCGCGAGTTCCTGCGCACCCAGCAGCACCTTCGCAGCCGCACGAACCTCTTCCGCGCCGTCTTCCGCGTGCGCTCCGTGGCCGCCTATTCCATCCACCGCTTCTTCCAGGAGCGCGGCTTCGTCTACGTGACCACGCCCATCATCACGGCGAGCGACGCCGAGGGCGCGGGCGAGATGTTTCGCGTGACCACGCTCGACCTCGATAACCCCCCGCGCACGGAGGCCGGCGAGATCGACTGGACGCAGGACTTCTTCGGCAAGGCGACGAACCTCACCGTCTCCGGCCAGCTCCAGGCCGAGAACTTCGCCATGAGCTTCGGCGACGTCTACACCTTCGGCCCGACGTTTCGCGCGGAGAACTCGAACACGCGCCGCCACGCGGCGGAGTTCTGGATGGTGGAGCCGGAGATGGCGTTCTGCGACCTCGAGGGCGATATGGACGTGGCCGAGGCCATGCTGAAGACCGTCATCAACGACGTGCGCGCGGCTTGCCCGGACGAGCTCGACCTCTTCAACCGCTTCGTGGACAAGGGGCTCCTCGAGCGCCTCGAGAACGTGGCCTCGAGCGACTTCGCGCGCATCACCTACACCGAGGCGATCGACCTCCTCGAAAAGGCGCAGGCGGAGGGCCATGAATTCGACTACCCCGTGCACTGGGGCGTGGACCTCCAAACCGAGCACGAGCGCTTCCTCACGGAGGCGTGCTTCGGCAAGCCCGTCTTCGTCACGGACTACCCGAAGGAGATCAAGGCCTTCTACATGCGCGCGAACGACGACGGTAAGACGGTGGCGGCCGTGGACTGCCTCGTGCCCGGCGTGGGGGAGATCGTGGGCGGATCCCAGCGCGAGGAGCGACTCGAGCTCCTCGAGGCGCGCATCGCCGAGGCGGGCATGGACGCCGATCAATACCGCTTCTACCTCGACCTTCGCCGCTACGGCACCTGTGAGCACGCGGGCTTCGGGCTCGGCTTCGAGCGCCTCGTGATGTACCTCACGGGCGTGGACAACATCCGTGACGTCCTCCCCCACCCTCGCACCGTGGGCAACGCGGACTTCTAGGAGCGAGGAGGGGTGCGGCGTCGGGCCTTCCGGTCGCCACGTCCCGCACACGAAAGCGGCCGCCCGGAGACCGGACGACCGCTTTTGCGATCTTGGAGGCGATGCCCAGATTCGAACTGGGGATAAAGGCTTTGCAGGCCTCTGCCTTACCACTTGGCCACATC
>CANQNP010000094.1 GCA_947625235.1 uncultured Atopobiaceae bacterium
GTTGAAGATCGGCGTGCGCTCGGGCGTGCCCACCTCCTGGCCCTCGTAGATCATCGTCGTGCCCTTGAGGAAGTAGATGAGCGCGGTGAGGTTGGCGAGGCTGAAGGCCGGCTTGCCCTTGCGCTGGGCGATGACGGACGCGATGCGCGGCGTGTCGTGGTTCTCGAGGTAGCGGAGCTTGTTGTAGTTCGCGGGGTAGGCGGCCTCCTGGAAGTCCACGAGGTCGAGGTAGTGCGAGAGCGCGATCCTTCCCGCGAGGTAGTCGTCGAAGGCGGTCTGCACGTCGTAGGAGTACTCGATGTCGAAGGCCGCGAAGTCCTCGGTGTCCCGCGCCGAATAGAACCCGAGCCGCCGCGCCGTCTCGCCGAACCCCCGGTGCACGGTCTCCGCGAGCCAGATGAAGCCGGGATGCACCGTCTCCACCGCCTCGCGCGCCCGCAGCCAGAACTCCACGGGCACGAACGACGCCACGTCGCAGCGGAAGCCGTCGACGAGCTTCGCCCACTCCACGAGCGTCCCGATCTGGTAGTCCCAAAGCGGGCGCTGCGAATAGTCGAGGTCGATGACGTCGGCCCAGTCGCCGATCTTATTGCCGGGCTCGCCGTGCTCGTCCTTGTAGAACCACTCGGGGTGGCGCTCGAAGAGCACGGAATCGGGCGACGTGTGGTTGTAGACGATGTCCATCATCACCTTGAGCCCGCGCTCGTGGGCGCAGGCCACGAGGTGCTCGAAGTCCTCGCGATCTCCGAACTCCGGATTCACCGCGCGGTAGTCGCGGATGGCATAGGGGCTTCCGAGCGAGCCCTTGCGCCCCACGACGCCCGTGGGGTGGATGGCCTGGAGCCAGATGATGTCGCATCCAAGGTCGGCGATGCGATCGAGGTCGCGCTCGAAGGCCTCGAACGTGCCCTCGCTCGTGTGGTTGCGCACGAAGGCCGAGTAGATCACTTGGTTCTGGAGGGCGGGATCGGTGGTTTGGGCCATGTGGCCTCCCTTGCGAAGACGGTGGAAGGGTCAAGAAATCGCGCGTTCGCCTGCGATTTTGCGCCAAGCGGCGCCAGTTCCTTGCGGTCGCTGCACGATCGCACTAAACCTTCAAATGCAAAGAGCAGGTCGGTCACCGAATTAGGGCGACCCACTTGAACCGATGGCATTACTTTCTAGCCAAGAACGGCAGTAAGCTTGTCATCAAAAACGTGCATCAAGATGATGCAACGGAAAGGAGCGCGTGTATGAGCACTAAGCTTTCTCGTAGGGCGTTTTTGGGTGGTGCCGGCCTCCTCTCGCTTTCGCTGGCCGCGTGCGGCGGCAACAGCGGCAGCACTGAGAGCAGCGGCGAGTCCTCGGGCAGCGGCGACGCCACCAAGGGTTCGGTCTACTGGCTGAACTTCAAGCCCGAGATCGACGAAACCCTCCAGAGCCTCGCCAAGACCTACAGCGACAGCAAGGGCGTTCCCGTGAAGGTCGTCACGGCTGCCTCCGGCACCTATGACCAGACCCTCACCTCCGAGATGGAGAAGTCCGAGCCGCCGACCCTCTTCGTCATCGGCAACCAGGCTGCCGTGAAGACGTGGGGCAGCTACGCCATCGACCTCAAGGGCACCAAGATCGCCGACGAGGGCTCGACCGACGACTTCAACCTCTACGACGACGAGGGCCGCATGGTCTCCCAGGGCTACTGCTATGAGTGCTTCGGCATCATCGCGAACCCCGAGCTCGTCACCAAGGCCGGCGGCGACCTCGACACCATCCAGGGCTTCGACGCCCTCAAGACCCTCGCCGAGGACATCCACTCCAAGGCCTCCGACCTCGGCTTCGACGCCTTCGCGCCCGCCGACATGGACGACTCCAACAGCTGGATCTACACCGGCCACCTCGCGAACATCGACTACTTCTACGAGGCCAAGGCCGATCCCGATGCGTGGAAGGAATGCCCGCCCACCATCACCGGCGACTACCTGCCGAACTACAAGAACCTCTATGACCTCGTGACGAACAACTCCACCGTCCCGCCGACCGATCTCGCCACCGGTGGCCACGACCCGCAGACCGCCTTCACCGACGGCAAGGTCGCCTTCATGCTCCAGGGCTCCTGGACCTACGGCGACGTGTCCGCGAAGGTGCCGGATGCCACGATGATCCCGTACTACTGCGGCGTCGACGGCGAGGACAAGGCCGGCCTGAACAGCGGCACCGAGAACTGCTGGGCCGTCAACAGCAAGGTCTCTGAGGACGATCAGGCTGCCACCCTCGACTTCATGGTCTGGCTGGTCACCGATCCCGACGCCTCCAAGCAGCTCGTCGCGCAGCTTGGCTCCATGCCGTTCATCAACGCGCAGAAGGGCGGTAACGGCTTCCTGAACGACGCCGAGGAGCTCAACTCCGCCGATTGCTACACGATGGACTGGGACTTCAACTTCCAGCCGAACGTCGACAGCTACCGCGCCGCGCTCGTCTCCGCGCTCAACAACTACAACGGTGCCCAGAGCGACTCCACGTGGGAGGGCGTCAAGACCGCGTTCGTCGAGGGTTGGGCCACCAACTACCAGCAGGTCAACGGCTAATCGCTGTCCATTGACCGTGTGATCTCGTAACGAGAAAGGAAGCCGGGGCGGTGCACGAAGCCGTCTCGGCTTTTTCATCCCTCGGAGAGGCACTACCCGCATCACGCGTTAGAGAAGAGAGGAGATGAAATGGCCAAGTCGCTGAAGGCGAACTCAATCAGAACCGCCACCCGCAAGTGGTGCTGGCTCTTCTTGGGTCCCGTCGTCATCGCCTTCGTCATCGGCTTTGTCTGGCCCTTCTTCCAGGGCATCTGGCTGTCGTTCTGCAAGTTCCAGCTGATCTCCGACGCGCAATTCGTCGGCTTCGACAACTATGGCAAAGTCTTCACCGACCAGCAGTTCATCTATTCGTTCTGGTACACGGCCCTCACGGCCGTGGTGAGCCTCGTCATCATAAACGTGCTCGCGTTCACGGTGGCCTACCTGCTCACCCAGAAGATCAAGGGCTCGAACCTCTTCCGTACGGTGTTCTTCATGCCGAACCTCATCGGCGGCATCGTGCTTGGCTACATCTGGTCCATGATCTTCGACGGCTTCCTTTCGGCCTACAACACGTCGATCCTCATCGACCAGACGTGGGGCTTCTGGGGCCTCATCATCGTCATGTGCTGGCAGCAAATCGGCTACATGATGATCATCTACATCGCCGGTCTGAACGCCGTGCCCGGCGACATGATCGAGGCTGCGAAGATCGACGGCGCCACGAAGATGCAGACGCTCTTCAAGGTGACGATCCCGAACGTCATGCCGTCCTTTACGATCTGCATGTTCCTGAGCCTCACCAACGGCTTCAAGCTCTTCGACCAAAACCTCGCGTTGACGGGCGGCATGCCCATCTCAGGCCAGCCGCCGATCGGCTACACCCAGATGCTCGCGCTCACGATCTACAAGACGTTCTACACGAGCTCCACGGGTGCCCGTGGCACCGCGCAGGCAATGGCGGTCATCTTCTTCATCCTCGTGGCTGGTATGGGCCTTGCCCAGCTCGCCTACACCCGTAAGAGGGAGGTGCAGCAGTAATGGCGCAAAAGGCTAAGGGCGGCCTCGAGGCCGAGAGCCGCGGACTCATCATCCTGTCCGTGATCCTGGCCATCATCTGCATCATATGGGTGCTTCCCGTGGTGGCCGTCGTCGTCAACTCGTTCAAGCTCAACACGTTCGTGAAGACCGAGACCTTCGCGCTGCCCACCGCCGAGAGCTTCGCCGGTTGGCAGAACTTCATCACGGGCGTGACCTTCGGCAACTACAACTTCTGGCTCGCCGCGTGGTACAGCATCTTCATCACCGTGGTGTCGAGCGCGCTCATCCTGCTCTTCACCTCGATGGCGGCGTGGTACATCGCACGCGTCGACTCGATCTTCTGCAAGATCGTCTACTTCCTCTGCATCTTCTCGATGGTCGTGCCGTTCCAGATGGTGATGTTCACCCTCTCCAAGACGGCGGACACGTTGAAGCTGAACACGCCGTGGACGATACCCATCGTCTACCTCGGCTTCGGCGCGGGGCTCGCGATCTTCATGTTCGTGGGCTTCGTGAAGAGCATCCCGCTTGAGATCGAAGAGGCTGCGGCCATCGACGGCTGCAACCCGGTGCGCACGTTCTTCAACGTCGATGTGCCGATGCTGCGCCCGACGATGATCTCCGTCGGCATCCTCGAGATCATGTGGGTGTGGAACGACTACCTCCTGCCGTATCTGGTGCTCGACATCAACGTGTATCGAACGATCCCCATCCACATCCAGTACCTGAAGGGGTCCTACGGCACGGTCGACCTCGGCGCCACCATGGCGCTCATCCTCATGGCCATCATCCCCGTCATCATCTTCTATCTCTGCGCCCAGAAGTACATCATCGAGGGCGTGGCGGCAGGCGCAGTGAAGGGCTAGGAAGACACGCATGGACAGGTCCTCTGGCATTCTCCTTCCCGTGACCTCGCTGCCGTCTCCGTATG
>CANQNP010000095.1 GCA_947625235.1 uncultured Atopobiaceae bacterium
CCGAAGCGGGCGCAGGCGTGGGAATCGACTTTGGCGCGCTCGCCGCGCGGGCGGGCGCAGGCGCGCTCGCCGCGCGCCCAGACGCCGGCGCGGCCACGGGCGCGCCCCCCGCCAGACGCGCCTCGAGCCGGTTCAGCCGCTCGTTCAGCGCCTCGAGCGTGAGGTCGGCCTCGGGCCTCGCCATCCGCACGAGCGCCACCTCGAGCGCGATGCGCTGGTCTCCCCCGCGCTTCAGCGCGTACTCCGCATCGCTCAGGAGTAGGAGGATCCGCGAGAGGCGGTCGGCATCCTGGAAGAGCGCCGCCTCGCGCTCAAGCTCGGCACCCGCGTCGGCCGCCCCGGCCACGAGCGCCGGCACGAGGCCCACGCTCTTCACCACGAGGAGGTCGCGCATGCGCAGCGTGAGCTCGGCCACGAGCTGCTGGAGGTCGCGCCCACCATCCACGACCTCGGCCACCACGCCGAAGAGCCCGCCCGTGTCGCGCGCGGCGAGCCCCTCCACGAGGCGCACGAGCACGTCCTCGGAGGACTGGCCGAGGAGATCCCGCGCGATGTCGGCGGAGATCTCGCCGTTGCCGAAGACCGCGAGCTGCTCGAGCGTGGAGATGGCGTCGCGCATGCCGCCCTTCGCGTGGCGCACCACGAGGTCGAGCGCCTCGGGCTCCGCGCGATACCCCTCGCCGGCGCAGATGGCCGTAAGGCGCCCGAGGATGTCCGCGTCTGAGAGCGGGGAGAACATGAACTTCTGGAGCCTCGAGAGCACCGTCGCGGGGATCTTCTGCGGATCCGTCGTGCAGAAGATGAAGGTCACGTGCGCGGGCGGCTCCTCGAGGGTCTTGAGCAGCGCGTTGAAGGCGGCGCGCGAGAGCATGTGGACCTCGTCCACGATGTAGGCCTTCGAGCGGCCGAGCACGGGCGCGAAATCCACCTTCGTGATGATCTCCTCGCGCACCTCGCTCACGTTCGTGCGGCTCGCGGCGTCGATCTCCACGACGTCGGGGTGGATGCCCTCGGCCACGGCCCGGCACTGCTCGCACGTGCCGTCCGGCAGCACGCCCGGCCCCTCCTCGCACACGAGCGCCTTCGCGAGGATGCGCGCCATCGTGGTCTTGCCGGTGCCGCGCGGCCCGCAGAAGAGGTACGCGTGCGAGAGGGTCTGGTTCAGCACGGCGCGCTCGAGCGTGGAGACCACGGGCACCTGTCCCACCACGTCGGCAAACGTCTGCGGACGATATTTCGTGTAGAGCGATTCCATGGGCCGTCCAAGGTGTGTGAGATGGCTATGCCGCCAAGTATAGGAGCGGAGTTCGACAACAATTGCGAGCCCGCGGGAAAACCATCGTTTCCCGAGCTAGCGGGCCCCGTTGCTGCTCTCGTCCTCGGCACCGCCGGCATCGCTCGCGAGGTCCTCCTCGGCGAGCACCGTCTCCGCCTGGCGGTTCTTCAGCCATGCGCGCACCACGCCCACGACGGTGGGGATGACGCTCACGAGGATGATCCCCACCACGAGGAGCTCGAAGTGCTCCTGCACCACCGGGATGTCGCCGAACCAATACCCGAGCATCGTGAAGAGCGTGGACCACGTGATGCCGCCGAGCACGTTGAAGCCGAAGAAGTGGTGCCAGTGCATGCCGCCCATGCCCGCGAAGAACGGCACGAACGTGCGGATGAACGGGAAGAAGCGCCCGAGGAAGATCGAGAGGCCGCCCCACTTCTCGAGAAAGCCCTCGGTCTCGGCGACGCGCTCGGGGGTGAGGGCCTTGATCTTGCCGCTCGCGATGATGCGTTTTCCGAGGAAGTGGCCGATCATGAAGTTGCATTGGTCGCCCACGATGGCGGCCACCCACACGACCGCGAGCAGCACGAGGATCTGAAGCTCGGAGTTGTGCGCGAAGAAGCCCGCCGCGAAGAGGAGCGAATCGCCCGGGAGGAACGGCATGAAGACGACGCCGGTCTCCACGAAGACGATGAGGAAGATGAAGCCGTAGGCCACGACGGGCCCCGAGGCGATCCACCCCTGGATGGCCGCCATGGGGTCTTGGAGCAGGCTCACGATGGCGTTGATGAAGTCCATGGGGATCTCCCGGCGGGGGCTCGACGGTGGCGCGTTTCAGCTGCCCGATGCACGAAAAAGGAATGCGCTCGATGGGAGCGGGCGCCCGCCAGGGGCCCCTTATGGCTGCTGTCTCCCGACCCTGACCAGGTTCGAGGTGTGACGTCGCCCGAACCCATCCAGCGCATTCCAAGGCCAAGTATAGCGGGCGTGCCGCGGGCGCAGGCGCACTACACTTGAACCCCATGGATGGCGCCGTCTCAGAGATCCTGCGCGGAAACGTGTGGCTTGCCGTGTGCTGCGGCATCTACCTCGCGTGGTGGTGCATCGCGTTCAATCCGCTCCGCGACTTCCCCATGCCCCTCAAGGTCCTCGGCTTCGTGGCCACGCTCGCGTGCGGCATCTTGGCGGTGGTGCTCCTCGCGGGCGGCATGGGCGCGCTCCCGGCGGAGAGGATCGCGCTCCCGGGCTGGGCCGTGTGGCTCATCGGCGCGGGCGCCTACGGGCTCCTCCTCTTCGTGACCTCGCACTTCTTCGGCCGACAGGTGACGACGGAGCTCCTGCTCATCGTCGCGTGGGCCACCTTCGAGCTCTCCTGCGTGAACGCGCTCGCGGGCGTGGGCGCGATGGGCGTGGCGGGCGTCGTGGTGGCCATCGTCGCCACGGTGGCCACGATCGGCATCTCCATGGCCTGCTACCTCGCGTACTACGACCTCGCCCCGGTGCCGGCCTTCGTGAGCGGCATGGTGCCGCTCGTGCTCATCGCCGCGACCGGCCTCATCGTGGACGCCTGCGTGGCCCTCAGCTAGGCCCCTCGCGAATGAGCATGGGCAGGCGCGCGACCTCCTCGAGCACCTCCAGCACCGCGTCGGCTTGATAGTAGGGCTTCCTCCTGCGCCCAGCGCCCCTTGTCGTGCGAAGGCTGAGGATGCCGAGGCTCGCGGCCTCGTCAAGCACCTTGCGCATCGTGGGCGCTGAGATGCCAAGCTCCCTCGCCACCATGGGCCCATCGACGACGGGATGGCGCACGAGGAGCGCGGGGAGCCTTCGGATAGCCGCATCGGCGCGACCGCCAAAACGTTCCCGCCATTCCTCCATGAGTGCCACTACCTCGGCTTTGAGCCACTGTCCTATGACGAGGGCGTCTCTGAGGGAGGACACCACCACGGAGACGATGGGTTCCACCTCGCCCGATTGATACGCGCCGAGCGCCTCGAAGTACTCGTCCGCGTGATGGAGGAGCCCAGCGGACACGGGAAGCGAGCTCTGCGTGAGTATCCCCGCCTCCGCGAGCATGACGTGGAGAAGCGCGCGTCCCGTGCGCCCGTTGCCATCGGCGAAGGGATGGATTGTCTCGAATTGCGCGTGGGCAATCGCGCACGTCACCAGCGCAGGGGCAGTGGACGTGTGCACGTAGGCAACGAGATCGCCAAGAAGCTCGGGCACCCGCGCCGCCCGAGGTGGCACGAACCGCGCTCCGTGCGGCGAGATCCCCGTTCCGCCCACCCACACCTGCTGGTCTCGCACTCCCACGAGCCGCGGTGCGCAATCCTCCATCAGCCGAGCTTGGATGGCCCTTATGCTTTCGATCGAGAAGTCGCTCGCGGCCTCCATGGCTCGCTGCATGGCCGCCACATTGGCCGCAATGGTCCTCGCGTTGCGCGACACATCCTCGGTGATCTCCGCCAACGCGATGTTGCGCGCACTTGAGGTGAGGTGCTCGATGTGCGAACTCGCGGCGGATTCGCTTCTGAGCATGAGCGCGGGAAGGTCGATGTTGAGCGCATGCAGGGATTCATCGAAGCGCGTGAGCGCGAGGGCGATACGGCACGCCCGGTCCACGAGGCCCTGCGGGAGCGCGGGGACGAGCCCGCTGATGCGCGCGGGAACCGCCGCCTCATAGGTGGGGCGCACCCTCGCGCGCTGCGAACGCGAGAGCATCCGCACCAGCTCGGAGTCCACGTGCCACGGCAGCGTCTCATGCGAAACCGCCGGCCACCCCGATGATGCGGATTCAGGCACGCAGAGCTCCAACTTCGTTCCGTCACTCGCCTTGGAAATGAAAGGATACTCGTTATCCTTTCATTTCCATGCGCGAAGTTGAAAGGCTCGGCTGTTTCCCGCTCGTGCACTCACCGAATCAGTCAAAGAGCTGGCCCACCACTCAAGAGGCTGACCGCGAATCACTCGATGTTTCAGTCATCAGTCGATGCATCAGTCGATGCATCAGTCAATGTTTCAGTCATCAGTCGATGCATCAGTCGATGCATCAGTCGATGTTTCAGCCATCAGTCGATGTTTCCGCCTAGAACTCCTTGCGGACGTACCAGGCGCGGGCGATGAAGTAGCTCAGGGTCCAGGCGCAGGCGGCCACGGCGAGCACGACGAGGCACGTGGGGATCGCCTCGAGCCAATCCGG
>CANQNP010000096.1 GCA_947625235.1 uncultured Atopobiaceae bacterium
GCGTCGTCCTCGTTGCCCTCGCGAAGCGCGGCCTTGGCGAGGTCCTCGTAGTGCTCGGACTTGTCGGCGTTCTCGTCGAGAGCGCGCTTGCAGCGCTTCTCCTCGGCCATCACGCCCGCGGTGGCCTCCTTCACCTCGGCGAGGTCCTCGGCGAGCTCGCGAAGGTACTGGTCCACCATCTTCTGCGGGTCCTCCGCCTTGTCGATGAGCTCGTTGATGTTGGCCTTCACGATCGAAGTGAAGCGGGAGAGGATCGAAGCCATGGGGTTTCCTTTCTCGAGCGGCGGCGCCTTCGCCGCCGCGTCCTTGTGGCCGATATCGCGTGGCGCCCTCGGCGCGCTCGCTCAGAGCTTGTCCTTGTACTTCTCCTCGAGGTCCTCGACCTCTTGGTCGCTGAACTTCTCGAGAGGCTCCTTCAGCATCTCGCGCACGTGCGCGTCGCGCTCGGCGCTCCTCTTGCGGATGGCGTAGACCACCGCGACGATGGCCACGCCCACCACGCAGACGATGATGAGCGGCATCATCGTCACGTAGACGGGCTGCTCCACGTGCATGATGGTCTTCGCCGTGCTCGTGAAGGCGTCGGCGAACATCACGCTCTCGGTGGGCGCCGTCTGGTAGTAGCGCTCGAGGTAGGCCACGAGCGTCTGGATGGCCGCGTCGTCCATCACCGTCTGCGCCTGGCTGCCCACCTCGTAGCCGTAGGTGAAGCCGCCATACCCGTCATCGCAGAAGACGAGCACCATGTGCGCCGAATCGTCGAAGAGCTGGTCGTAGATGTTGGCCGCCACCTCATGGCACGCGGCGCCCGAGGTGAGCGAGCCGTTCGGCGCGATGTAGAGGAAGGGGTAGACCCCGGTCTCTTGCCAAAACTCGCGAAGGCCCGCCTCGAGCGTGGAGGGGTCGGCGATCCACGAACCATCGGCGTCCACATAGAGCTGCGTCTGCTCGGCCGCCGAAAGCGGGAGCGGCTCGCGCTCCGTCGTGTTCTCGGGCACCTCCACCGAGCTTCCGGAGGAATAGCCCGCGTAGTAGGGCCCGGAGCACAGGGAGAGCGGCATCGCGAAGAAGATGATGACGACGATGAGCACCGCGAGGGCGATGAGCCCGATGCACCCGCAGCCGCCCCCGCCCGCGCCGTAGGGCACGCGGCGCACGGGACCTCCCATCACGGGACCTCCCATCACAGGCCCGCCCATCATCACGGGCCCGCGGAAGGGCCGAAAGCCGCCGAATCCAACGCGTGGGCGCCCGTAGCCGGGGCCTCCCATCGCGGGGCCGCCGTAGCCGGGGCCGCCCATGGAGCGCCCGCCTGAGCGCCCGCCCGCGGAACCGCGACCGGAGACATGCCCTCCGCCGCCGGAGTGGCCGCCCGACGAACCGCCGCCCCCTGAGTGGCCGCCACCTGAGAAACCGCCGCCAGATCGACCCATCGCGTTCCGTTCCGAGGGCGCGCCACGCGCGCCGATGAATGCCCGATCGAGCATACCAAAACGCCTTTTCGGCCTTGGCTCGCCGCGGGCCGAGCGGAGGATCGCAAGGAGCCGGTTGAGAAGCGGGGTCGGGCTACGCGGCCTGCTCCGCGCTCGCCTTCTCCGAGGCCTCCATGGCGGCCTCGGAGCCGAGGAAGTCGTCGCCGAGCACGTCCGTGTCGCTGAAGCCGGAGCCCGTGATCTCGGCGATCTTCATGAAGGCCGTGTAGACGACCGTGATGATGATCATGAGCGCGAGCTGGCACACGGGCGCACGGAAGTCCCCCGCCGTGGCGAGGAACGCGTTGATGAAGGGCGGGGTCGTCCACGCGATGGTGATCACGCAGGGGCGCATGAGCCCGAGGACCGTCATGAAGTAGCTCCCCGCGTAGCCGATGAGCGCGCAGAGCACGAAGGCCACCATGAGCGGCAGGTTGTAGACGATGGGGTAGCCGTAGATGATCGGCTCGTTGATCTCGAAGATGCCCGGTACGAGGCCGAGGCCGCACACCGCGCGCGCCGACTGCGAGCGCGAGAAGAGGAACGTGGCGATGATGAGGCCGAGCGTGCAGCCCGAGCCGCCCATCGTGCCGAAGACGGCCTGCGTGTCGTAGTTCAGGTAGTTGTAGTTCTCCATGTTGATCGGCAGGCCCTGCGCGAAGGCCTCGGTGTTCTCGTTCAGGAGCACCTGCATGATGGGCGTGAGGAGCACGCCGTTCACCGTCGTCTGGTGGATGCCGAGGGTGAAGAGGAACATGCCGATGCTGAAGATGAGCGAGGCGCCCCAGATGTTCTCGCCCACGAACACGCTGAGCGGGCGCTGGATCACGAGGTCGATGATCTCCGGGATGTTCGTGCCGAAGAACCCCGCGAGGAGCGCGGCGATGCCGGCGAAGAGCATGATCGTGAGGCTCGCCGGGATGAGCACGTTGAAGGTGCTCGCCACCGCGGGCGGCACGCCCTCGCCGAGGTAGAGGCGCAATTTCTTGAAGCTCGAGAGCTTGAAGAAGACGGTCGAGGACGCGATGCCCATCACGATGGCCACGAAGAGGCCCGCCGAGCCGAACTGGTCCACCGTGAAGGCCTGCGTGAAGACGGTCGCCTGGCCGCTGATCGCGGCCTCGGAGGCCTCCTCGCTCTCCTCGGTGGCCTCGTGGAAGTCGATCGTCATGTGGGAGTCGGTCTGGAGGCGCGTGATGACGGGGGCGACGCCGCTCTCCACGTTGCCATCGTTCACCTCGGCGTCCTCGGCCTCCTCGGCCTCCTGCTCGATGCGAAGCAGCAGGTATTGGTTGTCGACCGTGGACTGCGGGCGGTGGAGGTCGAGGGTGTCGTCGTCGATCGTGAGCGAGGTGAGCGAGCCCGAGACGCCCACGGATTGCGGGATCACCACGATGAAGCACGCGGTGGAGACCATGATCGCGCCGATGGCGTTTTGGAAGTGGAGGTTCCTCGCGAGGCAGAAGCCGAGCATCGCAGCGAGCATCACGGACGCGAAGTTCTGCGTGCCCTGGAGCACGGCGTTTCCCCACGTCTGCCAGGCGACGAGCATGTCGCCCTGCATGATGGCCGGGAAGATGACGTTGTCGAAGAGCACGGCCACGCCGCCGAGGATGAAGAGCGTGATGATCGTCGAGAACGCGTCGCGCAGGGAGCGAAGGTGCACTTGGTTGCCGATGGCCACGGATATCCGCGTGAACTTGTCCATCATGCCGTCTCTGGCGATCAAGCTACGCACCTCCCCGTCCTGCGCCGCCGAACCCTACGCAAAGCATAGCGCTCCAATTTTCCGCGTGGAGCGAGACGATTTAGCGCGCACGTGGAAGGACGAGCGTTTAAGCTATGGGCGGGTATGGACAATGCTGCGTCAAACGCATCGTCGCAGATGCATGAAGGAGGATCCATGAACATCGCCGTGCGCTATTGCACCAGGTCGGGCAACACGGAGAAGGTGGCCAAGGCCATCGCCGAGGTGGCAGGCGTGCCCGCCGAGGACATCTCGAAGCCCCTCGAGGAGGACGTCGACCTGCTCTTCCTCGGCGCCTCGCTCTACGGCATGGACGTGGACAAGCGCATCTACGCGTTCTTCGACGAGAACACGAAGAAGATCGGCAAGATCGCGAGCTTCGGCACCGCCGCGAGCCCCGCTTCCTCCGTGGGCCGCATCGAGAAGCTCGCCGAGGAGCACGGCATCCCGATGGCGAGCACGTCCTTCCGCTGCTACGGCTCCTTCGGGATGATCCACAAGGATCGCCCGAACGAGGAGGACCTGAAGGAGGCCCGCGCCTTCGCCGGCCAGGTCCTCGCCGACACCTGCGCGTAACGCTGCTTTATCACGCGAAGAAGCCGCGGGGAGCACTGCTTCCCGCGGCTTCTCATCTCTTTCGCATCTGAATCTAGTCGTCCTCGCCGGCCTCGACGTCGGTGCCGAAGAGCTTCTCGAGGGTGGCGGTGGGGTCGATGCCCATGTCCTCGAGCATCTCCTTCACCTCGCCCGATCCTTCGCGGTAGTGGTCCGCCTCGCTCGGCTCGAGGTATTGCAGGAGCGTGAGCAGCTCGCCCATGTGCTCCTTCTCCTCGTTGGCGATGTCGGAGAGCACCGCCTTGGCCACCGGGTTGTCGGTGGCGAGCACGTGCGCCTCGTAGAGGTAGATGGCCTCGAGCTCGCCGGCGAGATCGACGCGGATGGCCTGTGCCAGTTCGCCGTCAGTGAGCGTGCGGGGGACTTCCATGCCGTAGGGGTTCGCGAATTCGGGCATTGCGGATCCTTCCTCTCAGGTTGCGTGAGGCGCGTCCACGCGCCACGAAGGCTTCTACCCGTACTCCCCCCGCTCCTTACCGAGAAATAAGGGCAGGCGGAGGTTCTTTTGCGCCGCTTGGGAGTGTTTGGGATGCGGCCGTGGTCTTCGGCCGCGTCCCAAACGCTT
>CANQNP010000097.1 GCA_947625235.1 uncultured Atopobiaceae bacterium
GGCATGCGCACGTCGAGGAGCGCGATGTCGGGGGAAAGCTCGAGGTAGCGTGCCGTGGCTTCGGGGCCGCTCGACGCGGTGCCCGCCACCTCCACGTCCGGCTGCGCCCCGAGGATCGTGGCGAGGGATTCCACCACGATGGGGTCGTCGTCGGCGATGAGCACCCTCATGGGCGCACCTCCTCGTCTCGTGCCTTGGGCACGCTGCAAAAGACGCGCCAGCCGTGGCCGCTCGGCGCGGGGCCCGCGGAGAAGTTTCCGCCGAGGGCGATGATGCGCTCCTCCATCGAGGAGAGCCCGAGGCCCGGGTTCGAAGTCGCCCCGCCGCCCTTCGCGTCGCCGTCGTCTTCCACCGTGAGCTGCCAGAGCGCGGGGTACTCCACCACCCGCACGCTCGCGGTCTTCGCATGGCCGTGGTGGGCAGCGTTGGCGAGCGCCTCGCGCACGCACGCCGTGAAGGCGAGGCACACGGGCGCGGAGACGCTGTCGAAGTCGCAGGCGAGCGCCACGGTGATGCCGCTCTGCTCCTCGAACTCGCCCACTACGCCTCGAAGCTTGTCCGCGAGGTCGAGCGTGCCCTCGTGGAGCTCGTGCACGCTCTCGCGCACGGAGGCGATTGCCTCGTCCACCGTGGCCTGCACGGCGGCGAGGCCGCAATCGAGCGCAGGGTCCTCGTCGCCCTCGTGCGCCACGCGCAGGGCCTCCACCTGCAGGCTCGCGCGCGTGAGGAGGTGTCCCACGTTGTCGTGGATGTCGCGCGCGATGCGCCCGCGCTCCGCCATCGTGGCGAGATCCACCTCGTAGTCGCGGCGCTCGCGAAGGTCGCGGTTGCGCGCCTCGAGGGCGATGCCGCGCCCGCGGAGCTCGTCTTCGGTGCGCTGCTGGCGGAGCTTTCGCTCCTGCATGGTGGTGGTGCGCCAGGAGAGCATCGCGGCGAGCGCGGAGAAGAGGCACGCGAGCACCGCCGGCACCACGGAAAGCACGAGCACGGCATCGATGAGCACGGCGAAGGCGAGCACAAGTGGCACCGTCTCGAGGATCCCGGGCCCCTCGCCCTCGCGACGCGCCCATCGAAGCGCGTCGTAGGCGATGAGCGGCACCATGGGCAGGAAGAGGGGCCAGACGAGACATGCCACGAGGTAGGCGTCGAGCGGAAGGGTGCGCCACGGGGCCTCCAGCCACTCGAAGAGCCCCGAAGCCACGAGCGCCCAGAGCACGCCCACGATGGCGAAGGCATCGGGCTCTGCCGCCACGATGATGGCGACGCACCCGATGCCCACTACGAGCTTGTCGATGAGCCTGTCCACGCACCTATCATGCCGCATCCGCCTGCCCGGCAAGGACGCCCGGTCGGCCGAGGCGCGCCCGCCCCACCGCGAGCCCCACAGCGCCCACGGCGGCCGCGAATAGCAGCACCACGCCGAGGTCGGGCAGCGCCGCCGCCCAGATCTCGGCCGCCGTGCCCGTGGAGCCGGCGGCGAGCTCGATCGCGCTCGCCTCCCAGTAGTTGGGCGTGAAATGCGCGAGCGTCTGCAGCTCGGGCCCGAGCAAGTAGAGGCTCATCCACGAGCCGCCGATGAAGGAGAGGACGAGGCTCGCGATGTTGCCCACGGCGTTGGCCACCGAATCGCCCACGCCGAGCTGCCCCAGGATGAAGCCCACGGAGAGCGCGAACATCGCGTAGCAAAGCATCGCCACCGCCACGAGGACGATGCGCCACACGGCCACGCCTTCGAGCGCCCAGCCGAAGGCCACGAGCCCCACGACGACCATCACCGCCCAGACCGCGAGCGCGCAGACGAGGCTCGCGCCGGCGATGGAGAGCGAGAGGGAGAGCGCGCGCTCAGGCGACGCCACGGTGCGCGCCCGCACGGCACCCTCGGCAAACTCTCGCATGGACGTGCTCAAGAGGACGATGATGGAGCACATGATGGGATAGGACGTGAAGAGCGCGTAGGTCGTGAAGTTCTGCGGGAGCGGCGTCGACGCGCCCTCGGGCACCACGTAGCTCGCCTCGCTTTGCGCCTCGCAGTCCGAAAGCGCGCCCTCCGCGAGCGTGGCAAGCGAGGCCACGTCGTCGAAGCTCGCGCGCACGCCGAGGCAGGAGAGGTAGGAATCGATCACGGCCTCGAGGTCGATGCTCGCGATGTCGTAGTAGCTCTGCGCGATCTCGATCTCCGGGAGCGATGAGCCGGCGCGCACCGCGGCCACGTAGTCCTCGCCGAAGCCCTCGGGCACGATGACGAGCACCTGTACCTCGTCCTTTGCCACGGCGTCTTGCATGGCGAGCGTCTCGTCGGACACGTCGACGACCGCGTCGCGCGAGGCGAGCAGCGTCCGAAGCCCGTCTGCCACGGCGCTGCCGTCGCGGTCGACGAAGCCGATGTCGAGCGGCTCGCCCTCCCAGGCGCCGGGGTCGGCCGTCGGCGTGCTCACGCCGAGGCCCATGAAGACCCCCATGAAGGCGAGCCACACGGTGTAGACGAGGATGTAGACCTTGTGCGAGGCCAGGACCTTGAGCGCGCATTTAAAGATGGGCAAGGCTGTTCCTCCTCATGAGCGCGGCCATGATCGCGAGGCAGGCGGCGGTGAAGACGCCGAGCGCCGCGAGTGCTTGCCAGTACGGGCCGAGCATGTCGTAGTTGTAGAGGGCGAAGAGCGCGTCGGAGATGGCCTTCGCGGGGTTCACATAGCTCGTCCACGGCGCAGCGCGGCTCACCATGTCGGCGAAGTCCATGCAAGGCGGGCCGTAGAGGCCGGCGAAGAGCGCGCCGACGCAGGCGATGGCCGTGACGAGGCCCGCCCGCGCCCGCTCGGAGAGCCCGGGAAGGGCGCCGACTACGCCGCCGAGCGCGGTGGCGAGCGCCGCGCCGAGGAGCAGGGCCCCGAGGAAGGCGAGCGGATCCGCGCCGAGGTCGATGCGCAGCACGAGGCTGATGTAGGCGTAACCGATGACGAGGCACGCGAAGGCGAGGATCCACGCCGCGAGGAGTGCCGCGATGGCGAGCCGCACGCGGCCGATGCCACCCACGTTTCGGCGCGCGCCCACCGGCGAGCCGCCCGCGCGCACGTTCACGATGGCCACGAGGCCGATGTTCGCGGTGAGGAGCACGGCCATGCCGAAGAGCGCGTAGTAGTAGCGCACCGTCTGGTCCGGCGCGTTCTTCGTGAGGGAGACCTCGCGCACGTGGCTTGCCTCGCCCGCCTGGCGCGCGTGGTGCTCGATGGTGCTCGCGGAAGAGCGCAGGTTGAGGAGCTCGTCGAGCGCTGCGTGGTCGCCGGCCTGCGCCTCATCGACAAGCGCGGCGATGCGGCTCTGGAGATCCTCGACGGATCCGTCGATGGCGGCTTCCACCTGGAGCGTCGAGTCGACGACGGTCTTTATCACCATCTCGCGGATGCGCGTGGTGTCGTTGGCGTCGGAGCTGGTGGACATTTGCATCGAGAGGCGGGGCGCGCCGTTCGCGAAGGAGAGGGCGCAGAGGGCCTCTCCCGATTCGACGAGCCCCTCGGCTTCGGCGAGCGTCGGCACCTCGCGCACGTCGAGGAGCGGCTGGCCGTCTTCGGTGCCGGTGCCAGGTTCGGCGAGATCGGCGACCACACCGCGAAGCGTCTCGGCCTCCTCGGACCTCCAGCCCTCGTCCGCCACCACCACGACGGGAATGTCCGCCGCGATGCCGAGCTCGTCGAGGCCGCTGAACATCACGGAGAACAACGTGGCGAGGATGCAGGGGAAGAGAAGCGACCACACGAGGAGGCCCGGCACGCGGAAGAAGCGCTTGAAGACGCTGGCGAATTCAGATCCCATGGCGCGCCCCTAATCGCGAAGCTCGGTGCCGGTGAGCTCGAGGAAGACGTCGTTTAGCGTCGGCGGCTCGGAGTAGACGCGCGCGAAGGGCACGCCGTGGTCGTGCAAGACCTCGAGGACGTCGGTGAGGTTGTGGGCGCCGGAGCTGCAATCCACGGAGAGCGTGCCGCCTCCGAGCGAGGCGCGAAGCACGTGGGGGAGCGCGCGCAGGGCGTCGAGGAGGACGGCGGCGCTCGGGGCGGCCGCAGTGCTCGAGGCGCCCGCGGTGCTCGGGGTGCCCGCGAGCTCGCCCACCTCCACGCGGATCTTCTCGCCCGTGCCGATCATGGCCTTGAGCTCGTCATTCGTGCCCTCGGCGATGGCGCGCCCGCGGTCCATGACCATGATCCTCGAGCAGATCTGCTCCACCTCCTCCATGTAGTGCGAGGTGTAGACGATGGTGGAGCCGGCGCGGTTCAGCTCGAGGATGCCCTCGAGGATGCGGTTTCGGCTCTGCGG
>CANQNP010000098.1 GCA_947625235.1 uncultured Atopobiaceae bacterium
TTCGCCTACGGCGAGCGCTGGGACGAATCGAACCACCCGGGGATGGATTCGATGTTTCGCGGCATGGTCGATCGCCGAGCCGCGCAGGGCTTCACGGTCTACCAGACGAACCTCCGGAGCGACTTCCACGGCGCCGTGCGCTACTGGGTGGACGGCGACCTCGGGCGCCTCGTGCCGAACGTGGCCTTCTACCAGCAAGAACTCGACCGAAGAGTGGCCTACGTGGCGAACGCCGGCCTCGTGGACGCGCTCGGCATCGCGTGGAACGATTCGATCCTCGCCCCCGAGGGGCCGCGCGCGATGGCGGCCCTCGCGCGCTACATCGTGGCGCGCTACGGCGCCTACCCCATGGTCTGGACGCTTGCGGGCGAGATTGCGGGCTACAACCCCGAGGTCCGCGAGGCGCTCATCAACCGCTGGCGCGAGGTGGCGAAGGTCTTCGAGGCGCTCGACGGCTACGGCCACCTCCAGACGGCGCACTCCACCAACGAGCGCCCCTTCGCGAGCTACTACCACGGCGAGGACTGGTTCGACTTCACGCTGAACCAAGCCGGCCACGGCGACTTCGTCGTCGCCGAGGCGGACTACCGCGAGTTCTTCGCCGCGCACGGCGACAAGCCCTTCATCGAGGGCGAGGCGATGTATGAGCTCTGCTCCTCGCTCGAGGTGAACGGCCCGAGGACGATCACGCCGGTGATGCTTCGCCGCGTGGCCTACACGGCGATCCAGCTCGGCGCGGCCGGCTACACCTACGGCGCGCAGGGCATTTGGGATAACGTCTGGGACGCCGCGCAGTTCGAGCGCGACCCCATGGCCACCTACCTCGCGAACACGTTCAATCGCAACCGCGTGACGTGGGTGGAGGGCATCGACGCGCCCGGCGGCGAGCAGATGGGCATCATGCGGCGCTTCTACGAGGGCGTGGACTTCACGCACCTCGTGCCCTATGCGGGAGGCGCGGGGAGCGCCGTGCTCGGCCGCGCGAAGCCGCTCGCGAGCATCGCCGAGGACGGATCGCGCCTCGTGGCCTACTATTCGGAGTCGGTGCGCAAGCCGCTTGCCGTCGAGGGCCTCACGCCGGGCGCGTGGCGCCTCAGGTGGTTCGACCCGCGCACGGGGGAGTTCGGCGTGCCCGCGGACGCTCCCATCGAGGGCGCGTGGACGCTCCCGGAGAAGCCGAGCATCGAGGACTGGCTCCTCGTGGCTGAGAAAGCGTGAGGCACCATGTCCGAGACCGAGAACCCCTTCGTGCCCGAAGGCCCCATCCCCGAGAAGGCCGACACCGCGAAGCCCAAGGGCCCCGTGCGTCGCGCGGCCGAGGCGGTGCTCGACTTCTTCACGGGCTCGATGATCCAGCTCATCCCGCTCATCATGGCGGGCGGCCTCTTCCGCTCGTTCGCGGTGGTGCTCGGGCCGGATCTCTTGAACCTCATCAGCCAGGAGAGCCCCACCTACCTCTTCTTCAACACCATCCTCTTCGACGCCTGCTTCTACTTCATCCCCATCTACCTCGGCTTCGTCTCGGCGAGGAAGATCGGCGCCACGCCCGTGCTCGGGGCGCTCATGGGCGGCATCCTCATCTCGCCCGGCATCGTGGCCGCGGCCGCCGAGGAGGGCGGCGGCACCATCAGCGTCTACGGCATCGAGATCGCCGCGGCGAACTACAGCCAGTCGGTGCTGCCGATCATGCTCGCGGTGCCGCTCATCTACGTCGTCGAGAGGTGGATCAAGGGCTGGATGCCGGACGCGCTCTCGACGATCTTCACGCCTTTCCTCACGATGGTCGTGAGCGTGCCGATCGTCCTCATCGTCCTCGCGCCGCTCGGAAACCTCATTGGAGGCGCCATCGGAGAGGCGCTCTTCGCGCTTGCGGACCTCGGTGGCGTCGCGATCCTCGTCTTCATGGCGGTGCTCGGCGCGTTCTGGCAGCTCTTCGTCATCGCGCAGATCCACATGCCGATCATCCTCCTCGCGCAGGTGCAGATCATCCAGGTGGGCTACGATCCCTACATCTTCGTGGCGGCGAATTGCTGCTCGTTCGCCGTCTGGGGCTGCGCGCTCGGCGCGTTCCTCAGGCTTCGCGACAAGGACCAGAAGGCGCAGTCGCTCGGCTATCTCGTGGCCGCGATCGTGGGCGGGGTCACGGAGCCCACCCTCTTCGGCATCAACATGCGCTATCGCCGCACGTTCCTCGGCATGTTCGTGGGCGGCGCGGTGAGCTCCGTGGTGGCGTGCCTCTTCGGCGTGACGTACTACATCGCGGGCGGCGGCTCGAACTTCCTCGTCTTTTTGAACTATCTCCCCGGCGGTCTCATGAACGTGGCCTTCGGCGTGGGCACGGCGGTGCTCGCGATCGTGGTGAGCGCCATCGTGACGTACCTCTTCGGCTTCACGCAGAAGGAGCTCGAGACCACCGAGGCCGAGGCCGAGGCGGACGCCGTCGTGCCGGGGGCGATGGACTTCTGAGTGCCTCGCCACACGAAGAAGGCGCCCCGAAGCTTGGCTGAGCTCCGGGGCGTCGAGGAGAGTGGCTGAGGTTCTTTAGCGCTAGCCCACCGTCACCACGACGCGTGCGTACGCGCACATGAAGCCGTCCTCGTGGGCGGGCTCGTCGCTTGCGCGGCAGATGACGTGGATCGTGGAGCCCGCGGGGGCGTCGGCGGGGATGGTGAGCTCGGCTGAGGGGCCCTGCGCCGCGAGGTCGATCGACTTTCCGTATGTGCCGGCCTCGGGGTAGTCGAACCACGTGATCGCGAGCTCGTCGCCATCGGGGTCTTCGGTCTTGGCCGTGAGCGTGAGCGTCTCGCCCGGCGCGGCGATGAGGTCGAGGCCCTCCTCGATCTCGAGCACGGGGCGGTGGTTTGCCTTGCCAAAGTCGCTCGTCACGCACCACTCGGCGCGCCCCGCGAACTCGTTCATCCAGTCGCCCACCCAGCGGCTGAACTGGTACGCTCCGGGCTTCACCGTGGGGTGACCGCCGTCCTCGGCGTTCATCCAGTAGTCCGCCTCGGGGTTGAACTCGTTGTCCGGCTTGCGCGTGAAGCGGCCGCCCCAGCCGCCCCAGGACGGGTCTTCCGTGGAGCGGAGCCCCACGTCGATGAGGTGGAGGAAGGAAGGCGAATCGCCCTCGCTGATCATGTAGTACCGCTCGCGATCCTCCTTGCCCCACCAGTTGCCGCCGAGGAGCTCGGGGTTGCTCCCGAACTGCGAGCGCGGCTCCTCGCCGGGGTAGACGTGGCCGTCCGCCCAGGTGTGGTACTTCGCGAGGAGCGGGCCCTTGGAGAGCAGGTGCTCGTGCAGCCAGGGGCCGCGGAAGACGTGGAGCGCCTCGGGCGGGTCAAGCTGCTCGTTGAACATGAAGGCGATGCCCATGATGTTCGTGCAGTGGAGCATCGGGAGGTCGGGCCAAGCGCCGGCGATGTAGTCCTTGTAGGTGTCGTCCTGCGTGACGATCATGTAGATGATGGCCTTCGAGCACACCTGCTCGTAGACCTCCCGCCACCGCTCCGTGCCCTTGAACTCCTCCTCGATGGACATGAGCGCGCGGCCGATCGTGTTCGTGCCGCCGCCCGCGAGGAGCCAGACGGGGCGCGGGTCGTCCTTGAAGATCGCCTCGCGGATGAGCTCGGAGCCCATGCTCGGCTCGTCCATGTCGTTCATGGTCTTCACGTTGCCCACGGCGAGCACCTCGCGAAGCGCGTCGGGGGTGGGGTAGTCCGGGTCGTGCTTCGCGAGGTTTGGATAGACCTCGGCGTAGGCGTCCACGTCCTCCCACATCCACACGGGGTCCGCCCAGCGCTTGGGCTCGACGCCCTTCTCTGGATCGCCCGCGAAGTGGAAGCACGAACTCGAGGAGACGATGCCCTCGATGTCGATGTCGTTCGCGTAGAGCAAGAGGTGGACGAACGAGTTCATGTCGTCACATTCGCCGTCGTTCGTGAAGATCGCGCGAGCCTTGAGCTTCTGCATGCGTGCCTCCTGGAAGCGGGTGGGGGTTGGATGGGCGCTCTGCCTATTCTTGAATCGATGGCCCCGTACCTGTGGGTTCCCCACGTTTAGTAAACGCTTCAGCGGCGCGGGGAGGGGCCCTTAGCGATCAACGACGATCCAGCGACCAGCGCGGGTGGAGCCCTCGCGACGAAGAAGCCCGTCGTTGCGAAGCGTGGTGACGAGCCGCTCGGCGGTGCGCTGCGATGTGCCGAGTACGCGCGTGAGCTCGGCGATGGTGCCGTCCTCATGCTCGGCGAAATAGCGGAGTGCCTCGGCTGCTCGTTTGCGGCGCGAC
>CANQNP010000099.1 GCA_947625235.1 uncultured Atopobiaceae bacterium
GTGGAGACGTGGCAGGGCCGCACGCGCGCGAAGATGATGGTCGAGGACGTGTTCTTCCCGCCGAGCGAGGCGGAGCTCGCCGGCGAGGGCGCGGACGCGCTCGCGGGCGACGTGGCGGGCGGCGGTGCGCGCGGCTCCGGCCTCGGCTCCAGCTCCAGCTCAGATGGCGCCGCCGATCCCGCGGCCCGCGCGGCCGAGGAGCGCGCGCGGCTCGCGGCGCTCCCCGCGGAAGAGCTCCGCGCCGAGCTCACCCGCGTGCTCATCGGCGACGGCGAGCTCCTCGACGCCCAGCGCGAGGCGCTCGACGCGCTCGACTCGGGCCAATCCACCTTCACCGTGATGGCCACGGGGCGCGGCAAGAGCCTCATCTTCCAGCTCCACGCCCTCGAGGCCGCCCTCACGCGCGGCCAGGCGACGGTGATCGTCTATCCCCTGCGCGCGCTCGTGGCGGATCAATCGCACGCCATGGGAGACCGCTTCGCCGCGCTCGGGGTCGGCGTGGCCACCCTCACGGGCGAAAGCTCCGCGGAGGAGCGCGAGGCCGCCTATCAGGGGCTCATCGAGGGGTCGCTCGACGTGGTGCTCACCACGCCCGAGTTCCTCGCCATCCACGTGGCGGACTTTGCGCGATGCGGCCGCGTGGGCTTCCTCGTGGTGGACGAGGCGCACCACGCGGGCCAGTCGAAGGGCGGCTCGCGCGCGGCCTATCAGGAGCTTCCCCGCGTGAGGCGGGCGCTCGGCGAGCCCGTCTGCCTCGGGGTCACCGCCACCGCCGAGACGGGCGTGGCCGAGGAGGCACAGCGCCTTCTCGGCGCCACGAAGCTCGTGGTGGATGACGCCATCCGCGAGAACCTCCTCGTGGAGGACCTTCGCGACCTCATCGAGCGCGACGACGCCGTGGCCGAGATCGCGCGCGTCGGCGAGAAGACTCTTATATATGTGAGTTCGCGCGCGGGCGCCGTCACCCTCTGCCGCAAGCTCCGCCACCGCTTAGGAGAGATGGGCCAGGCCATCGCCTTCTACCACGGGGGCCTTCCTCGCGAGACGCGCCTTCGCGTGGAGGCGGCCTTCCGCGAGGGCCGCGTGTCCTGCCTCGTGGCCACGAGCGCCTTCGGCGAGGGCGTGAACCTCCCCGACGTGCGCCACGTGGTGCTCTACCACCTGCCCTACGACGTGACGTCCTTCAACCAGATGAGCGGGCGCGCGGGGCGCGATGGCAAGCCCTCCACGATCCACCTCGTCTTCGGCGGCCACGACGCCGCCATCAACCAGCAGGTCCTCGCCGCGAGCGCGCCCACGCGCGAGGAGCTCGTCGCGCTCTGGAAGACGCTCCAGGCGCTCAGGCGGCGCGTGGGCCTTCGCCTCGAGGGGCCGCTCGAGCTCCTCGGCCAGGACGTCGGGCGCGTCGCGGGCGGCCCCGCCATGCCGGAGCAGATGGTGGAGGCGGGGCTCGGCATCTTCGCCGAGCTGGGATTCCTCACGCTCCTCCCCTCTCGCGAGGGGCCCGTGGTCACCCTCGCGGCGAATCCCGCGCCGGCCGACCTCGAGCGCTCCATCCGCTACCAGGAGGGCGAGCGCGCGCTTGCCGCCTTCGACGAGTTTTGCGATTGGGCCCTCACGGCTACCCCCGAGGCACTCCGAGGCCGTATCATCAGGCCTATCATCCCGTAGGCAAGACAAAAGGGACGGTTCTTTTGTCTTGCACGGCAAAAGGGACGGTTCCTTTGCCGTGCGGATGAGGAGAGATGGGGACGCGCTGAAGAGATGACGAAGCCTCCGCATACCGCTCCCGTGCTCGAGGGGACGGCAGCCGCGCCCGGCGAGCCCGCGGCCGTGCCGGCGCGTGCGAAGAACCCGTCGCTCGCGCTCGACCTCCCGAAGCCCGAGGTGGGCGCGGACAACATCGCCGCGCTTCGCAAGGCCTGCGCACGCTACCTCGGAAAAGACGCCCTCCACCAAGTGGAGCAGGCGTACCGCTTCGCCGCGAACTACCACGCCGAGCAGCGCCGCCGCTCCGGCGAGCCCTACATCAACCACCCCGTGGAGGTCGCCCTCATCCTCGCGAACGACCTCCGCATGGACGCGGACACGATATCGGCGGCGCTCCTCCACGACACGGTGGAGGACACGTCCGCCACGAAGGACCAGCTCCGCCAGAACTTCGGCGACGACGTGGCCGAGCTCGTGGACGGCGTCACCAAGCTCACCACCATCGAGATGAGCTCGATGGACGAGAAGCAGGCCATGAACCTGCGCAAGATGTTCCTCGCCATGAGCAAGGACATCCGCGTCGTGATCATCAAGCTCGCCGATCGCCTCCACAACATGCGCACGCTCGCCGCCCTGAAGCCCGACCGCCAGCAGTTCAAGGCGCGCGAGACGATGGACGTCTACGCCCCGCTTGCCGACCGCCTCGGCATCTCCGCCATCAAGGCCGAGCTCGAGGACCTCTCCTTCATGTACCTCGAGCCCGAGACCTTCCAGCGCGTGGCGCGCATGGTGCAGGAGAGCCGCGAGCAGCGCGAGGAGGTCACCCACGAGGCCATCAAGGTGCTCGACGACGAGCTCCGCCGCGCGGGCATCAAGAACTTCACCATCACCGGGCGCGCGAAGCACCTCTGGAGCATCTGGCAGAAGATGCGCCGCAAGGACAAGGAGTTCTCCGACATCTACGACCTCATCGCCCTTCGCGTGATCACGCAGACGGTGGGCGACTGCTACTCCGCGCTCGGCGCCGTACACACGCTCTGGCACCCGCTGCCCGGGCGCTTCAAGGACTACATCGCCACGCCGAAGCCGAACCTCTACCAATCGCTCCACACCACCGTCGTGGGGCCCTCGGCGAGGACGATCGAGATCCAGATCCGCACCGTGGAGATGCACGAGCAGGCCGAATACGGCATCGCCGCGCACTGGCTCTACAAAGCGTCCGGCACGAGCGCCGGCAACAAGAGCCAGGCGGACAAGTCCATGGACACGCAGATCTCGTGGATCCGCCGGAGCCTCGACTGGACGGTCGAGGAGGACGTGGACGACCCGCGCGAGTTCCTGCGGAACCTTCGCATCGACCTCTTCGAGGACGAGATCTTCGTCTTCACGCCCGCGGGCGAGGTGATGAGCCTCAGGCGCGATTCGACGCCGCTCGACTTCGCCTACCAGGTGCACACGGAGGTGGGAAACCACTGCGTGGGAGCCAAGGTGAACGGTTCGGTCGTGCCGCTCACCTACACGCTCGAGATGGGCGACCGCGTGGAGATCCTCACGAACAAGAACTCGCACCCGTCGGCGGACTGGGTGAACATCGTGAAGACGCCGTCGGCGCGCGCGAAGATCCGCAAGTACTTCTCGAGCGCGAACAAGTCCATCGACGCCGAGCAGGGGCGCGCCATGCTCGCGGGCGAGCTCCGCAAGGCGGGCTACGGCATCTCCACGCGCCGGAGCGTGCGCGCGATTGCGAAGGTGTGCGAGATCCTGAAGTTCCGCGAGCCGGACGACCTCTTCGCGGCCGTGGGCTCGAACAAGCTCTCGGCCAAGCAGGTGGCGCACCGCGTGGAGGCCGTGCTCGAGGCGGAGAAACCGCAGGTGGCGGCCAGTGCGAGCACGGGCGCGGGCGCAGGCTCGGGCGACGGCATCGGCGGCGAGCCGAGGACCGTGAAGCTCTCCCTCCCCCGGCCGCCTCGGCGCAAGGAGGGCGCGAAGGGCAATTTCTCCGGCGTGGTGGTGAAGGGCGACCCGGACCTCTACGCGCACCTCGCGAAATGCTGCAGCCCCGTGGCGGGCGACGAGATCGTGGGCTTCATCACGCGCGGGCGCGGCGTCTCCGTGCACCGCGCGAACTGTCCGAACGCGAAGGCGCTCATGGACCACCCCGAGCGCATGATCGAGGTCGCCTGGGACACCTCCGGCGCCACGCAGTTCACGGTGGAGATCATCATCGAGGCGAGCGACCGCATGGGGCTCCTGAAGGACGTGACCATCGCGATCGGCGAGGCCGGGGGCAACATCCTCTCCGCCTCCACGCAAACCACGCGCACGGGCATCGCGCGCCTGCGCTTCGTGGTGGAGATCAGCGCCGCGTCGCTCCTGGACCCGCTGCTTGGCCGCGTGAGCCGCGTGCCGAGCGTCTTCGACGCCCGTCGCATCATGCCCGGCGAAGGCGGCAGCGAGATGAAGCAACGGGCGATGAGCTAAGCCACTCGGAACACGCGGGGGCG
>CANQNP010000100.1 GCA_947625235.1 uncultured Atopobiaceae bacterium
AGCGGATCTGCTACTTCAACTTCGAGGACGAGCGCCTCGCCCCCGTCACCCCGTCCACGGGCGACGAGGTCCTCGAGACATTCTTCAGCGCGAACCCGCGCGCCCATTCCGAAGGTGCCTACCTCTTCTTCGACGAGATCCAGGCCATGGGCGGCTGGTCCGCATGGCTGCGTCGCGTCGTGGACTCGCACCGCGCCACCATTTATGTGAGCGGATCTTCGTCGAAGCTGCTCTCGAGCGAGGTCTCCACGGAGTTTCGCGGTCGCGCCTTGGAATACGAGCTCTACCCTTATTCGTTCGCCGAGTACGTGCAGGTGATGAATCCCGAGCATGCGGGTGTCGTGTCCCCCGCCGAGGATGCGGACGATGATAAGGGACGCCGCTCCTTCCTCTCCGAGGCCACGAGGGTTGCTCGCCAGCATCTCCTCACGAGGTATCTCACTCGGGGTGGATTTCCCGATGCGCAGCAGTTGCCGCTCGAGCGGGCGATCGCCCTTCTTCAATGCTACGAGGAGCGCGTGGTGCTAAAGGACATCGTCGAGCGCCACAGTGTCACACGTCCCCGCGTGGCCGTGCGGTTCGCGCAACGAGTGCTCGCGTCGAATGGCCAGCTGCTCTCGATTCGCCAAAGCGTGAGGGCGCTCAAGGCCGCAGGTATCGGCACAAGCCAAGAAGTGCTTGGCGACTTGCTCGACTATCTGGAGGAGTCGTTTCTCGCGTTCTGCGTGCGACGCTACGACCGCTCGCTCGCTGAGGGCGCCAACGACCAGCCCAAGGTCTACGCCATCGATCCGGGGCTCGCGCAGGCATGCTCCGGAGCTCGGGTCGCAAACACCTCGCAGCCGCTCGAAAACGTCGTGTACTTGGAGCTTTTGAGAAGGACACCCGGCATCAGGGAGAATCGGGTGAGCTACCTCAAGACGCGTCGCGGCCATGAGGTGGACTTCGTCGCAGGCGATGCACTCCTGGGAGAGCCCGATGCGCTGTACCAGGTGACGTGGGAGATGGACGACGCGAAGACGCGTGAGCGGGAAGTGCGTTCGCTCGTGGACGCGCTCGAAGAGGCGCACGCGCGCAGTGCCGGAGGGAAAGACCGTTCGTTGCCCGAGGCCACGATCATCGTCGGGCAGATCACCCCGCGGGGATTGGATGAAACTCGGGCGTATCTGCGCGAAATGGGCGGCATGGCTGCACGCATCAACGTACGACCCGCCGTGGAGTGGCTCATCGAAGGCTGAGCGCTGCTTAGGAAAGGCAGCTGTCTTTTGCGGTCCGCAAAGTCCCGAGTGCGCCCTCGCCATCGACGGTGGGAGAGCTCGACCACCTTCTCGTCGTGTCGCCAAGTGCCATGCGTCGTGCCGCCAAGCGACATGTGGAACAGAGGATGATGCCGTATCCGTGCAGCCGCACGAGGGGATTCCGCCGCCCGCGCCCGAAGGACGGCCTTCTCTACTGGATGGTTTTAGCCAATTGGCCACGATCATCCAATAGAAAGTGCTGGCCCTTCCAGCGGACCGACAAGAGGGAAGGCGCGAGTACCGGCGCCATGAGTGTGATTTCGTGGCCGACGGATTGGGGTCGCGTGTCTACGTGCAAGTGGCCTGGAGCCTCGAAGGCGAGGGCGTGTACGAGCGCGAGATGCGACCGTTTCAGGAGATCGGCGATGCCTATCCCAAAGCCATCATCGTGGCCGACCAACGCGGCCGCTCCGTCGAACCCAACGGCGTGGTTGTGCTCGGTCTCGTCGACTTCCTCCTCGACGAGCACTCGATCCTCTAAGGGCGTTCGTCGCACAGCCCAAGAAGGACAAAGGCGACACACGTCCAACACGAGAACAGGCCAGCGGCTCGATGTGGGCCTGCTGACCTGCAAGAATTGTTGGTCGCGGGGGGCGGATTTGAACCACCGACCTCCGGGTTATGAGCCCGGCGAGCTACCAGACTGCTCCACCCCGCACTATGTACTTGCGCGTGTGCGCAAGTACTAAGTATAGGCGCGGATCCGCTTTGTCACAAGCCCCCACGTCGCCCTCTTTCCCGCTCACTTTCCAAACAACCGGTCGTGCAGCGCGCGGATGCGGGCGCGGCGGGAGGCCGTCGCGGCGACGTCCACGCTGAGGCGGCCATTGCCCCAGGCGACGACGACATCACCTTCGCGCGCGTCCGCGGGAAGCGAGGCGCGTGGGACGTGGTAGATCGTGCCGGCCTGGCTCTCGCACACGACCCACTCGCCCTCGAAGCGATCGATCACCACAGCGCATCACCCCTGCTCGGAAGCACGTCGAGGCTCCTTCCGTCGGACGTGACCGTGATTTCGCCGTTCTCGGCGTTTCCGTACGTGGGCACGTCCGCGAGCGCCTCGCACACCTCGTCGTGAGGATAGCCATAGGTGTTGTCCTCGGCGTATTGGATGATCGCGAGGCTCGGCCGGAGCTGCTCGATGAGCTTCGCGTCCGTGCCGGAATAGGAGCCGTGGTGCGCCACCTTGAGCACGTCCACGACGTCTTCCTCGGCGCGGTCGATCTGGTCCGCGTATGCGTCGCCTGTGAAGAGGAAGGACGTGTCGCCGAACCGCACGCGGATGATCGTGGAGAAGGAGTTCGCGTCGGAGTCCGCCCCCTGGCGGGCCATGTCGGGCCCGAGGAGCTCGATCGAGTAGCCCTTGCCCTCCTTTATGGTGATGCCGCGCTCCGCCTTGTTGATCGTGAGGCCCTGGCCGTCCACGGCCGTGAGGAACTTCTCGTAGGCGTACGTGTCCTTTGAGGCGTCCGGCGCCCACACCTCGCCCACCTCCATCTCGCGAAGCGGGTAGCGAAGGCCGCCGATGTGGTCGGCGTCGGGATGGCTCGCGACGACGATGTCGATCGTGTCGTGTCCGAGCGCGCGGATCTTCTCCACCACGCCCTCGCCGGCATCGGTGGGGCCGGCGTCGATGAGCATCGTCGTGCCGTCGGGGAACTCGAGGAACTGGCTATCGCCCTGGCCGACGTCGAAGTAGTGGACCTTGAGCTCGCCACCGGCGACGGAGGCCGTCGCCTCCTCCTCCGTGGCGGGAGCGCTCGCGGTGCCCTCGCCGCGCGCGCAGGCGCCGAGGAACGGCATGGCGAGCACCGCGCACGCGATGGCGAGGAGGGCGAGGAAGGCTGCGCGATGGCGCGCGACGGTCGCGCGCGTGCGGCGGGCGCAGGATGCGGGAGAGGCCATGGGCTCGCTACTCGCCCTTGGGCGGGGCGGCGTGCCTGGGCTCGGGCTTCGCCTTCACGTGCTTGGCCTCGTAGCTCGCCTTCTCCTCCTCGAACTCGGCATCTTCGGTGGCCTTGCGCGCCTCCTCCTCGGCCTCGAACTCCTCGGCCACGGAGGCGAGGTGGCGCGCCTGGTAGCCCGTGGGGTCGGGCTCGTCATGCTCCTCGGCGAGGATCTCCTCGCGCGCGAGGGCGGCGTCGCTCTCCATGTAGACGGCCTCTTCGTCGTCCACCGCCTGCGTGACGCCGGGAAAGCCGAGCTCCTCGGCGTAGATGCCCTCGAGGCGGCTGTTCACCTCGTCGGAGAGGTCGTCGTCCTGGACGCCGCCTTCGGCCTCGGCCGCGTCCGCGAGCTCGGCCTCGTGATCGACGAAATTCTCGATCTCGCGATCGGCGCCGCGCTCGGCCGCGACCTCGGCCTCCTCGTCGCCCACGGGGTCGAATTCGGCGCCTTCGAACGCGGGCTCGCCCGCCGGCTGCGCTTCGTGCTTCTTGGGCTCGTGTGTGGTCTCGCTCATGTCCTGCACCTCTGTTTCGGGCGACGCGGGCGCCTCATGCGGCGCGTCCTTCCCTGCGTCTTCCCCTAAGGGTACGGAAGTAGTCTCCGCGGCGCGCGACTCAACGCCTTGAACGGGCGGCATCGCCATCGTGTGATGGCGCCGCAGGCGGCGGCCGCGAGGGTGCTCCTCTACGGGCCGCTCGGCGGCCTCATCCTCCGCGGGCGCCGCTTCGTTCTCGAAATCGGAAGGCGCTTCTTCCTCGGAAAAGCCCCCCGCCTCGAAGCCCTCGTCCTCGAACGGCTCGTCCGCGAGCTCATCCCCAAGGCCGAACTCGTCCGCACGCGCGCCCTCGTCCTCGGCGCCGAAGGGCTTGCCCG
>CANQNP010000101.1 GCA_947625235.1 uncultured Atopobiaceae bacterium
TGAGGTGCTAGTGACTAACTAAACGGTCGTGCGGGTTCAAGTCCCGCCTCCGACACCAGCGACCTCCAAGCGACCCTTCCGAGGGTCGCTTTTTTCATAGCGATCTCGCGAGCGGAGGGGAGGGCGGCGTGATCCTCGGCGACAACCTCGTGGCGGGCGACGTGGGCGCGAGCCACGTGACGGACTTCGTGAGCCTGCAGGGCCTCTACGCGGTGCTCAACCTCACGAACGACGCGATGGCCGGCTACGACGAGGACGGCCGCATCATCATCGCGAACGACCACTTCGCCGAGATCTGCGGCCTCGAGCCGCGCCAGCTGATCGGCCTCGACGTGCGCCTGCTCTTCCTGCAAACGACGGGGGCCTTCGCGCCGGAGGGAGAGTGGCCGTTCCCGCTCGACGGGCGCGAGTGCCTGCTGCACTGCCGCCGGCCGAACGAAGGCGGCTACCTGCCGGTGATCGTGCGCGCGCAGCGCCTCGGAAACGCCGGCTCCTTCCTCATCGTCTGCCGCCCCGCGGAGCTCGACGATCGCGCGCGCGAGGGCACGGCGCCCAAGCTCGAGGGGAAGAGCACGCGAGGCGCAAGGAACGCCGCGAGCGCCGCGGGCGCCGCGGGCGAGGGCGACGCCCAGGCGGCAGAGGAGATCGCCCATGCCGAGCGCAAGGAGGCCGAGGCGGAGGTGGAGGCGGAGACCTTCCACGAGGCGCTCGGCGACGCCCTGCGCGGTCGCAACATCTCGCGCACCGAGCTCCAGCAGTTCCTCGGCACGGGCACCCACGAGCTCTCCCAGACGCTCTTCTCGCCGGTGGTGGAGGAGCTCCGTGGCGCCGTGAGCGCCGATATCGCGGCCATCTACCTCGAAGACGATGGGATCTTCCACCTGAAGGCGCAATCGCCCTCAGCGCTCGCCCACGAGCGCGAGGCGGGCGAGGAGCGTCCCTTCACCGAACGCATGCCCGCCTACCTCGAGAACGTGAACATACGGCACTTGGAGGAATCCTCAGAGCCCGTGCTCGGCATCATCGTGCCCGAGCCGAAGAAGGCCGGCGTGGGACGGCAGGGGCTCGTGACGGTGGGTCTCGCCACCACGGGCATCACCGCAGATCGTCCCGCCGCGGAGGTGCCGCCGCTCGGCTCGTTCTACCTCATCCCGCTTCGCTTCGGCACGGACGCCGCGGGCATCGTGATCGTGGGTTGGGAGGGCGCGCACAACGTGGCCAAGAGCGAGCGCCACGTGCTCTACCTCCTCGCGCAGCACCTCGGCACGGAGATCATGAACGGCCTCGGGACGCTTCGCACGCGCACGGCCGACCGCGTGGAGCAGGTGATGCGCACGGTGCGCCAGAGCCTCGTGTTCGCCGACGATCCGGAGCACTTCGACTACGACGGCGTCTTCGAACTCATCGCCCGCTCGCTCGAGGGCAGGTACCTGCCGCTCCACTCCGAACCGGGCCACGATGGCGAGCTCTGGATCTCCAGCCCGGACGGCTCGTCGCGCCTGGTGACGCTCGACCTCGACGAGGCCTTCTCGAGCGATACGGGCGACGTCGTGCGCGTGGCCACCACGCGGAGCTCCTCGGCCTTCCGGCGCTGGCTCGTGTCCGAGGGGCTCCAGCCACGCGGCGCGCTCGTGGACGTGCCGTCGCTCGGCGGCAGGCGTCGCACCTTCATCGTGAGTCGCACCTGGGACGCGGGCCCGCTCGAGAGCTTCGACGTGACCTTCCTCAAGCGCTGCCTGCAGGACCTCGTGATGGTGGACCATCAGCGCGAGGCCTTCTCGCAGGCAAACTACATCTCGCAGTCGCTCCAGCGCGGGATGGGAAACCGCCTGCAGGAGGTGCCGGGGATCTCCTCCGCCGCGATCTACAACTCGGCCACCGCCACGGCGTCGGTGGGCGGCGACTTCTACGACCTCTTGAACCTCCCCGGTCGGCGCGCGTGCGTGATCCTCGGCGACGTGGCGGGCAAGGGCGTGCGCGCGGCGAGCGTGTCCTCCGCGCTGCGCACCGCACTCGGCGCCTATGCCTGGGAAGGCCTCTCGCCCGCGCACATGGTGCGCCTCATGAACGACTTCTTCATGAGCTTCTCCTCGCTCGAGACGTTCGCCTCGCTCTTCGTGGGCATCGTCGACATCGACGCGCAGACGCTCACGTACTGCTCGGCCGGCCACCCGCCCGCGCTCCTCATCCATCCGAAGCGCCACGAGGCGGAGTTCCTCTCCGAGCAGTCGGGCGCGGTGGGGGCCTTTCGCGAGATGATCTTCACCGAGGCCACGATCCCGTTTCTGCCGGGAGACGAGATCCTGCTCTATTCCGACGGCCTCACCGAGGCGCGCGACCCCGAGGGCCGGTTCTTCGGCGAGGAGGGCCTGCACGAGGCCGTGGCGAAGCTCTTCGACACCGACGTGCGCGACCTCCCGAACGCCATCCTCGGCATGCTCTTCGAGTACACGAACAATGACTTGGAGGACGACTGCGCGCTTATGGCAGTGCGCCTCGACTAGGCGTGGTCTTTCATCTCCCGTTCAGCTTTGGCGGCTAATCGTGTAGGCTGCTCACGGGCGCGGGGTATGGGTAGATACTCCTCCACAAAGGCACGCGAAGACTGGATGATCGTGCTCATCATTTCCGACGGCATGCGGGTTCCCGTGGCTGGCGACATCGACGTCGCGAGCGTGCCCGCGCTGCGTCGGCACATCGCGCGGCTCATGGACGGCGGGTGCGAGAGGATCATCCTCGACCTCGCGAACGTGGAGTTCGTCGATTCGAGTGGCGTGGCCTTCATCCTCACGCTCGGGCGCAACCTGCGTCGCGCGGGCGGCCTCCTCACCCTCATCAACGTCCCGGAGAAGGTCGCGCGCACCTTCACGATCCTCCAGCTCACGAGCTTCATCCCGATGAAGCCGCGCCCCGGCATCCAGCCCTCGCTCGTGCCGCTCGCGCGCGGCGCGGTCCCAAGGTGGTCGCTCTCGCTGAGGATCAGCGCGGACAGCCTCCAGGCCGCGCGGCATCGCCTCGAGGAGATGCTCGTGACGCTGCCGCTCTCAGAAGATGAGATCTTCGACGTCACGCTCGCGGCGGGGGAGGCCATGGGAAACGCCGTACTCCACACGCCGAGCGGCACCGGGTCGATGATCGTGACGGCCTACGAGGATCGCGTGGTCATCGAGACCGTCGACGACGGCGAGGGCTTCGAGATCGCGCCGACGGAGGAGCCGGTGACCACCTACGAGCACGGTCGCGGCATCAAGATGATGCGCCTGCTCGTGGATGCGGTGGACATCTCGAAGAAGCGCACCGGCCACGGCACGATCGCGCGCCTCACGAAGGTCTTCACGCCCCAGGGCGCCACCGCCCAGCCCGCCCTCGCGAAGGCGTAGGGGAAGAGGGAACGCGAGGTTTCACCTTGCGCGGCGGCTCATTCATCCGTACCGCGCTCGTGGTGTCGATGAACTCCGTCACGGCCTCGCCACTCTCGAAGCGACGATCAAACTCCTCAGGGCGTATTGGCTTGGTCGTGCCACGCCTCCATCCTTCCTTGCCCTGCGTACGGAGATGCTGCGAATTCTCAGCCGTCGGGAGTCCGGTAATTATTGTCAAGTTTGCTTCGTAGAATTGCCCCACGCGCCATGGGACGTGGTGCCTGGAGGCAAGGAGGGAAGCGATGAAGGTCCAGATAGACGTCGACAAGCTGCGGGAGGACATGATCGACTACTACGGGTCCGCCACGTTCGTGGGGTCGCCGTTTGCCATGGGCGACGTGATCGCGATGGAGGAGGCCTCGCCCACGCAGCTCATCCGCCGCGCGGAGCGAGAGGGGATCGACCTCCAGAAGTACGTGGTACCGGGCAGCGAAGAACCGGACGACGATGACGACGAGTTCGACTGGTAGGTGCGACAATACGAGCAATCGCGATGGCAAGGAGCTGATGTGGCGCAAGCGGTGGTTTCGTTGCCCTATAACGGCGCGATCACGCGCGAGCAGTTCCTCTTCCGCGAGACGCGCATCGTGGCGCGCCTTAGGCTCGAGAGTTCGCTTTCCGACGCGGAGATCGTGGAGAGGATCTTCGACGAGAACCTCTTCGA
>CANQNP010000102.1 GCA_947625235.1 uncultured Atopobiaceae bacterium
CTCTGCGACACGCACGTCCACACGCTCTTCTCGCGCCACGCCTACTCCACGGTGGAGGAGGACGTGCGCGCGGCCGCCGAGCGCGGCCTCGAGCTCGTGGGCATCACCGACCACTTTTCCACGATGATCGCGACGCCGCCCCTCCACCCCATTGATTACCAGCACTTCATGAACATGCGGATGTACCCGCGCGAGTGGATGGGCGTTCGCGTGCTGCGCGGCGCCGAAGCCGACATCACGGACCTCGACGGGCGGCTCTTCGGCTACGACCTCGTGTTTCGCACCTTCGCCGAAGGCGACGTGTGGCGCTCGGAGCGTACGCTCGCCGAGCAGGCGTTTCGCTGGTGCGATTACGTGATCGCCTCGGTGCACGGGCGCGACTTCACGAACGGCACCTCGCCCGCCGCGCTCACGAATATGTACATCGCCGCGCTCGAGCATCCGAAGGTCCTCATGCTCGGCCACATCGGCCGCACGGGGCTTCCCTGCGAGTACGCTGCGATCGTGCGGGCGGCCGCCGAGCTCGGCAAGGTGCTCGAGATCAACGAGCACAGCTTCTGGTGGCAGCGCCCGGAGACGAACGCGCGCTGCCGTGCGCTCGCCGAGGCGTGCGCCGAGGCCGGCGTGATGATCGCGGTGAACACCGACGCGCACATCTCCTACGACGTCGGGCGCTTCGAGCACGCGCTCGCCATGCTCGAGGAGATCCACTTCCCCGAGGAGCTCATCGCCACGCGCTCCGCAGATGCGTTCGTGGGAGCCGTCGAGCGCGCCATCGGCCCGCTCGAGCGGTAGGACCCGAGCTAGAGGTCGAGTTCAAGCAGCACGGGGCAGTGGTCAGACCCGAAGATGTCCGTGAGGCACTCGGCCTTCGCCACGGCGCCCTCGAGGTCCTCCGAGACGAGGAAGTAGTCGATGCGCCAGCCGGCGTTCGTGCGCCTCGCCTGGAACTGGTAGCTCCACCAGCTGTAGACCTCGGCGGTGTCGGGGTGCAGGTGGCGGAACGTGTCGATGAAGCCCTCGGCGAGGAGCTCGGAGAAGTCGTCGCGCTCGATCTGCGAGTAGCCGGCGTTGCCCTCGTTTGCCTGCGGGCGCTTGAGGTCGATCGGCTGGTGCGCCACGTTGAAGTCGCCGCAGACGATGACGGGCTTGTCCTCGGCGAGCTCGGCGAGGAAGTCCGTGAGGTGCGCGTCGAACTCCTCGCGCACGTCGATCCTCGCGAGGCCGTTTTGGCTGTTCGGCACGTAGACGCACACGAACCAATAGTCCTCGAACTCGCACGCGCACACGCGCCCCTCGCTATCGGCCGCCGCGTCGCCGATCTTCGTCACCACGGAGATCGGCGCCTCCTTCGAGAAGACGGCCGTGCCGGAGTAGCCCTTGCGCTCCGCGTAGCTCCAGCGCTGGTGGTAGCCGGGGAGCTCGAGCGCCACCTGGCAGTCCTGGCACTTCGTCTCCTGGACGGCGAAGACGTCGGCGTCGAGCTCGTCGAAGATGGCCGCGAAGTCCTTCTTGAGGATCGCGCGGATGCCGTTCACGTTCCACGAGACGAAGCGCTTCATCTAAGCCTCCAGGAAATCGCGCACGCGGACGGCCTCGCGCGCACCCTGCGCGCTTCCGGCCTTCCAGGCGCGATCGAGCTCGCCGTAGTCGAGGGTCGTGTTCTTGAGGGGCATGGTGTCCGGGCAGATGACGAGCGCGCGACCCTCCTTCTCGAGCGCGTCGAGGTGGTCGAGCGTCTCGTTGTAGACGGCCGGGCGATCGACGAGCGCCTTCGCCACGAGTGGATAGCGCCCCGCCCAGCGGAAGTAGAGGTCGCGCATCACGGGCGAGATGGGGCTCTTGCGATACCCGCGCACCTGCGAGAGCACGCAGACGAAGCGCTCGTAGCCGAGCTCCTCGGCGATGGTGAGCGGGATCCCCGCGCCGCGCCCGAGCCCTCCGTCGTACATCACGTGGCCGTCGATGGCGATCGGCTTCATGAGCATGGGCATCGTGGAGGAGGCGCGCACGTGGCTCGCCATGGAGAGGGCGTCGCCGAGCTCGGATTTCTGCCAGATGGCCGTGCGGCCGGTGTCCGCCTCGAAGGCCTGCGTGGCCCAGTTCGTGGGGCTCTCCTTGAAGCGCTCGAAGTCGAAGGGATACGAGCCGTCCTCGATGCATCCCTCGTAGAGGTAATCCGCGTCGAAGTAGCCGTTTCCCTTCGCGAGCCCCAGCCAGCCGCCGTAGTGGCTGCTCGCGTCGCCCTCCACCCCGTCCACGAACATCGCGCGGGTGCGCCAGGGCATCTCCGCCACGAAGTTCGCGCTCACCGACGCGCCCGCGGAGATGCCGCAGGCAAGCGAGAACGTGAGGCCGGCGTTCTGGAGCGCGCAGACGAGGGCACCGGTGTAGGCGATGCGCATGCCGCCGCCCTCCACGCAGAGCGCGACGCCGCTCTTCGACTGGATACTCTCCACGGCCACTCCTTTGGAGCAAGATGGACGTGCTTATCCTAGCGAATGCAAGCGAGGTGCCCATGGCTGCCATTACCGATGCACGCGAAGGCGCTCAGGCTCTGAAAGAGCAGGTTGAGCGTGCGAGCTCGATGGTCTTCCTCGGCGGCGCCGGCGTGTCCACCGCGAGCGGCATCCCGGATTTCCGCTCCGCCGACGGCCTCTACCACCAGCACTTCGCCTATCCGCCCGAGGAGATGCTCTCGCACCACTTCTACGTGGAGCACCCGAGGGAGTTCTTCCAGTTCTTCCGCGAGCGCATGGTGGCGCCGGACGCAAAGCCGAACCAGGCGCACTACAAGCTCGCCGAGCTCGAGGAAACCGGGCCGCTCACCGCCGTGCTCACCCAGAACATCGACGGGCTCCACCAGATGGCCGGCTCCAAGCGCGTGCTCGAGCTCCACGGCTCCGTGCACCGCAACATCTGCCAGCGCTGCGGGGCCGTCTACCCCGTGGAATGGGTGCTCGAGAAGGAGGGCGTGCCGCGCTGCGACGCGTGCGGCGGCCCCGTGAAGCCCGACGTCGTGCTCTACGAGGAACAGCTCGACCAGCGCCTCCTCCAAGAGGCCGTGAACCTCATCAGCGAAGCCGACCTCCTCGTCGTCGGCGGCACGTCGCTCGTGGTCTGGCCCGTCGCCGGCCTCGTCCAGTACTTCAACGGCGACGCCCTCACCATCGTGAACCTCGAGCCCACCCCCCAAGACTCCTACGCGGATCTGGTCATCAACGCGAATATAGCGAAAGTATTTGATTTCTGAGTCAAGGCTGGAATGTCTCCGTGGGGCGGGGGAGGGTATGGTTCGCCGTGCCCGGCTCCCGCTCGCACGGGTAGCCGGCTTTCACCGGCCCCTTTTCTCGGGTGACACACCTCACATTGGCATACGGGCTTCGGCTCCGGCGGACCACTCCTCCGGTCCGAGAAAAGGGGCCTTCTCTTCGCGGCTCCCACAGGGCACGGCGAACCATACCCTCCCCCGCCTTTGCAGGGTCTTACTGTTGCAACGGAGGAAACCTTGCGAGGGCGGGGATGTACGTGGTCCCCGGAGCCCTGTGGGAGCAGTGGTTGGTAGGTGTTTATCCGAGGCCCTCGAGGACTGGTCCGCCGGAGCCAAAGTCCGTATGCCAGCGTGAGATGTGCACCCTCGGATAGGCACCGGGGAGAGCCGTAAACAGAGCGAGCGGGAGCCGGGCTCCGGGGACCACGTACATCCCCGCCCCCCGGTGAGCGCTTCATCCGATCCCGAATGTGCAATAAGTACCGTTTCCCGATAGGTTGATTCTGCAACCTATTCCCAGCTAGCGTTCTTTTCGCGCGAGGGCTACCATGCACGTTTGTTTAGCAATGTGGAGGTTTGGTGCACCGATGGGGTATAAGGCCGTTCGGGCACAAACGCACGGGTTGCGAGGAGCACGGTTCCACCTCGCAATTCCGAGCCGGGGAACCGAAGGGGAGCACATATGCAGTCTAAACTCGCCCACGC
>CANQNP010000103.1 GCA_947625235.1 uncultured Atopobiaceae bacterium
CGAACCGGCCGAAGCCCCTCCGTGATATCGCTCACCGGCGCAAGCATCTACGTGGTATCAGCGAGTGCACGAAAGGCGGCTGGTCAAGGTAGCTGGGCAGGTTCAGAAACCTCGATGGGGTGCATCGTCAAATCCAGGAGGCGCCACTGGTGCTTGCGGGGGTGGACACCGGCCGCTCCATCGGCTCATTTTGGATCTGACGGGTGCTCCGAAGCGGCCGTTGCCGAGAGGTGGCTATGGTTGGCATGCGTCTGGAGAAGTCATGGTTCAGTGCACTTCGTGCTTCAACAAAGCATGTTCGTGCCATATCTTCGTCTGGCATAGCTTGCTGCGGGTAATCCCCTCATGCATGCTTGCAGGCACAGAGACCGTTCGCTGAAAGGAAAAGGACATGTCGGAAGACAAGAAGAAAGTGACCGAAGAAGTCGTTGAGGAAATCGTCGTTGAGGGAAATCTCAATGAAGAGGATCTTGACAAGGCTTCCGGTGGCTCCGGCCACGCCTCCGGTCCCAAAGCCGACTTCGGCGGCGGTACCATCATCGGAACGGATGGCAGGCCGTACCCGCGAGTTATTTTGCCCGACTCAAACAATAACTAGGTATGGACGTGGCAACACCCATGAGCGAAGAAATGGCAGAAAGGCTCGTTGGGGCCAAATCCGCCGAAGACGTGCAGATGATCGCCAATAGCTATGGTCACGAGCTGACGATGGAGCAAGCTCAGGAGGTCTACGACAAGATCCAGAGCCTAAGCGCCGATGGCGAGCTGTCCGATGATATGCTCGAAGCCGTCGCGGGCGGCGGCACGCCCAAGTGGTGGATGGATCAATTCGAATCGATTTTTCACTAGGACGATTCAGACAGGCTGCGCGAGGAGCTATGCGATAGCGCAGAGAGGCACGGAGCGAAGGGTACGGACTTCGCTCCGTGTTTTCATAAAACGTCAACCGTGACGGACGCGCATGGGGCAACCAATTCGGAGAGTGCGTGCAAAGATAGGTCTTCGCAGCCCATCCCACGCCAATTGAACCCTTCGGAACCGTATAGCACTCAACTTGCAGTTGGATACTGCGGCACTCGTATTCCCTAGTCTGAGGGCATCACTGATCTCAGTTTGGAGGACGAGATGGGCCTCAAAGACACCATGCAGGGCTTCGCGCAGACGGCGAAGGACACGGCGCAGACGCAGATCCAGGCGTCAAGGGAAAAGCGCGCGCTTCAGGCGCAAGCGAGGGAGCGGGCCTGGGCCGAGGCTGACGCCCAAATGCAGGCGCAGCGGCAGGCACAAGCGCAGTTTCCGGTGCAGCAGCAAGTCCCGGGCGCCCAGGCGCAACTTGCGGGCGCATTCCACGCCACCAAGCACATGGGCGATCTGGTCATCGACAGCGATAACCGGCTATTCAAGGTGAAGCACGCGAGTGCCAGGGTGACGAAGAAGCCGGGCATGGGGATGATGGCGGTGAAGGGGATTGCCGCCATGACTACCCTCGGCGCCACGGCTGCGCTCGAGTACGCGATGAATCCGAACCGGGTGTTCTCCTTCGACGACCTCATCGGCTACGAGCTCATCGAGGACGACGCGGCCGTCACCAGCGGCGGCGTCGGCGCGGCGCTCGTGGGCGGCTTGCTCTTCGGAGCGGCTGGCGGCGTCGCGGGCGCGGTGGTGGGAGGCAAGAAGTCGAAGGGCGTCGTTGAGAATCTGATCTTGCAGATCAAGGTCAGCGATCTGAAAACGCCCTCGCTCATGATCACCTTCATCTCCAAGCGCACGAAGAAGAAGAGCGGGGCCTACCGTAGTGCGCTCTCTGCGGCGCATGAGACGATGGCCTGCCTCGATTACATCATACGCGACGTCGACCAGCGCAAAAGCAGCAGCATGTGGGCGCAGCAGGCGCCGGTCGCGCCGCAGTACGCGCAGGCGCCGGTGGCCCAGCAGGTTCCGGTGGCGCAAGCGCCCACCGCCGAGCCGGCGATGGACGTCGCCAGCCAGCTCGAGCGCCTCGCAAGTCTCTACGAACGCGGCATGCTCACCGCCGACGAGTTCGCCGCGCAGAAGGCGAGGATCTTGGGGGCGTAGGGGACCGCGAAAAGACCACGAATAGACCGCGATCCAACGAATTGGATGTGAGAATCCGGCTATACTGGCATGAAAGGATGGTAAGGAATGTAAGGAGTTCCCATGTCAGCCGTACTCGACATTGCGAAGATTACGTCCAAAGGACAGATAACCATTCCCGCAAGCGTGCGGAGGGAAATGGGGCTTGGCGAGGGCGATCGCGTCCTCTTCGTCTTGGAAGACGACGGGCGCATCACGCTGTCCGGATCCAATCTCGATGTCCTCCGCGCGGCTCAATCCGCCTTCCGGGGAAAAGCCGAAGCAGCAGGCTTAAGAGATCCCGACGACATCGTCGAACTCGTAAGGGCCTACCGTCGAGAAGGCGAGCAGGACAGGTGAGAGTGGCTTTCGATACGAATGTCATCATCTCCGCACTCGTCTTCCCATCCAGACTGCTCGATGAGGCTTTTCTCATTGCATCCGATGAGGGGAACAGGCTCATCCTGTCACAATATGTGGTCGAAGAGACCATCGGAGTCGTGCATCGTAAATGGCCGGAGATGGTAGATACCGTGGTGTCCTTCTTCAATCAGCTCGATTTTGAGCTCATAGAAGGGCGCGAAAGACAAGATGATCCCAGGGTTTCAATTCGTGATCCGAAGGATTATCCGGTCATTGCCAGCGCAATGAATGGCCACTGCGACGTCCTCGTTACCGGAGATCGAGATTTCGAAGATCTGACCATGGAGAAGCCAATCATCATGACTCCGAGAGCTTTTGTAGATACCTATGGTCTCACTCAAAGGTAAAACGGTCGTAGCGCACGGCTATGCTGCGCATGGTGGCTTCGAGAAGAGGACGGCTTAGACGGATGAAAACAATGGCAGACCCTGACGGCATGCACATCATATATAGCGTGACTGAGTTCGCTGAAACACTTAAGGCTAGTTTTATAGGGTCTAGCAAACCGGCTGATGAGCGATATGCACCACGCTTCGTTGTAAATGATAAGCGTAGAGCGCAGAACGTTCTCACAATGATCAAAGCAGAATTGGCGGATTGCGTATCATTCGATTTCTCTGTTGCTTTTATCACTTCAAGTGGCATCCAGGTGCTTGTGCAGATCTTGAACGAACTAAAAGATCGGAATATTCCTGGTCGTATTCTTACATCCACGTATCTTGGCTTTAACGATCCAGAAGCGCTGCGTAAACTTCTTGAGTTCCCTAACCTGAAAACAAAAGTCTATGAAGGCGATCTCCACGCGAAAGGCTATTTCTTCAATCGTCCAACACTCTCGACATTCATCATTGGATCGTCAAATCTTACCCATCAAGCTCTTACTTGTAACAAGGAATGGAACGTACTATTCCGATCCTTTGATGATGGCGAGATGCTGCATTCGGCGAAAGAAGAGTATGAAAGCTTATGGCGTGATTCAAATTCTAAGGTACTTACGCCGATGTGGCTTGACGAGTATGAGAAGCGCCTACGCAATAGAGAGCTCAACGGGTATTCCAGGATTCGGTTGCGTGAATATGTTGAAGGAATCGAAGATATTGATCTTGAGCATACCTCTGAGCGGATTACGCCAAATAACATGCAGAAGAATGCTCTTAGCGCCTTACAGGTCCTCCATGATCGTGGAGAGCGACGAGCTTTGTTGGTATCGGCCACTGGTACTGGGAAGACGTATCTATCGGCTCTGGAAGTTGAGCAGCAGAGGCCTAAGCGCGTCTTATTTGTTGCACATAGACAACGAATACTCGATGCTTCGTTACACAGTTATAGGGATATCCTCGGAGATTCCTATACATATAGTGTCT
>CANQNP010000104.1 GCA_947625235.1 uncultured Atopobiaceae bacterium
GTGGAGAACCCGCGCTTCTCGGCGCCCGCGAGCTTGATCTTCTGGAGGCCGCCGATGAGCTCGTACTGCCAGCCGGAGAGCTCGGTTTGGAGCTGGAGCTGGCGGCGCGTCACGCGCACCTGCACGAGGCCCGTGCCGAGCGTGACGCCGAAGGTGCACGCGATGATCACGAACGCCGGCGCCGCGAGCACGGGCGCGATCGCGAAGATCTGCCCGATGTAGACGAGCGAGAAGAGCGCCGTGAGCACGGCCTCGATGACGGTCTCCGTGAGCATGCGCACGACCTCCGTGAGGCCGCAGACGCGCATCACGAGGTCGCCCGGGCTGTAGTCCTTGAAGAAGCTCGCCGGGAGGTGCAGCACGCGCATCATGACTGCGGCCTCGAGGGTGACGGTGAGCTTCGAGCCCACCGCGGAGAGAATCACCGAGCGAAACGCCGTGATGAGGAGCTGCGAGAACTCCACGCCGATGAGCAGCACGAAGACGGGCACGAGGATGAACGCGTCGTCGGCGCGCGTCACCGGCCCGAAGATGATTTGGTTCACGAGCGGCAGCACGAGGCCGAGGAGCGACACGACGATGGAGCTCACGATCATCACCGCGTAGTCGCGCTTGGAGAGCGCGCGGATCATGAAGCTGAGGAGGTCCGCCGTCGAGAGCTCGTGGTCGGGAAGCGGCTTGTAGAAGCAGTACGCCCGCTCCTTGAGCGCGGCCTCGGCCGCGTTCGTCACGCGCACGTTCTCGCCCGTCGTGGGGTCGAGGTACGTGTAGCCGCCGGCGGCGGGGATGAGCGCCACCGGCACGTCGGCCTCGGTGAAGCCGAGCATGGGGCCGATCGCGTCCTTGTGCCAGCCGGGCGTGAGCTTCACCTCGCGATACATCACGCCCGTCGGGCGCGTGTGGAAGTCCATCAGCTGCTGGAGGCCCTTGACGTTGCGCGGCGCCTCCTTCGTCTTGAAGCCGTAGAACGCGAGGATGGCCTCGAGGGCGGTGTCGGCCTGGCGGGCCGCGTCGTCGTCGGAGATGCCCTCGCGCCCCGTGACGGCGCTCACGAGCTTCTGGAGGGCGACGCCCATGCGCGCGTCGTCGGCCGAGCGTCGCTCTTCGATTTGGCTTTGGAACCAGCTCATAGCGCCTCCTCCCCTACTCCGTGGCGATCAGCTTGGCGTACGTGCCGCCGGCCGCGTAGAGCTCGGCGTGCGTGCCGCGCTCCACCACATGGCCCTTGTCGAGCACGACGATCTCGTCGCAATCGCGGATGGCCGAGAGGCGGTGCGCGATGATCACGAGCGTGAGCCCGCGTCGCTTGATGTTCTCCATGACTTCGAGCTCCGTCTCGGCGTCGAGCGCGCTCGTGGCCTCGTCCATGATGAGGATCGTGGGATCCTGGGCGAGCGCGCGGGCGATCTCCATCCTCTGGCGCTGGCCGCCCGAGAGGTCCTGGCCGCCATCGAGCAGCACGTGGTCGTAGCCGCCGTCCTTCTCCATGATCACGTCGTGCACGCGGGCGTCGCGCGCCGCAAGGATGACCTCGAAGTCCTCGATCGAATCATCCCAGAGGCGGATGTTGTTGGAGACCGTGTCGTTGAAGAGGATGATGTCCTGGTCGATCACCGCCACCGAGCCCGTGCGCACGGCCTTCGGCACGTCGTCCATCGGCACGCCGTCGAAGCGCACCTCGCCCGACCACGGCCGGTAGAGCCCGCTGATGAGCTTCGAGAGGGTCGACTTGCCCGAGCCGGAGGAGCCCACGAAGGCCACCGAGCCGCCGGGCTTCACGTGGAGCGAGAAGTCCTCGATGAGCGGGGGGTCGAGCGGCGAGTAGCCGAAGGTGACGCCCTCGAGCTCGATGCCGCCGCGAAGCTTCGCGAGGCCCGTGTCGGCGGAGGCGAGGCTGATGCCGAGCGAGGCGAGCTCGTCGTCCTCCGCCGCGCCCGCGTCCTCGCCGTCCTGCTCCTCGTCTTGCTCCTCGGAGAGCGGATCCTCCGGGTAGTCCATCACGTCTTGGATGCGCTCCATGGCGGTGCGCATCTCCTGGAACTGCTGCATGGCCGTCGTGAGGCGCTCGGCGGGCGCCACGAACGAGGAGAGGTAGCCCTGGAAGGCGAGGATCATGCCGACCGTGAACTCGCCTTGGAAGGTGAGCCAAAGGCCCGCCACGAGCACCATCACGTTCGCGAACGACGTCACCATCTGCGGGATGAGCGAGAGGCGCACGTCGGTCGTGGTGAAGCGCGCCTGCTGCGTGTTCGCGCCCGCCTGGAAGCCCGCCCAGCGCTGGAAGTAGCCCTGCTCGGCGCCGGAGGACTTCAAGGTCTCGATCATATCGACCGCGCCCGCCGTGGCGCCGACGAGGTTCGCCTGGTCGCGCATCTGCACGCGGGTGATGTTCACGCGCTTCGTGGAGATGAAGCGCGCCACCAGGAGGTTCGTGACCACCGACGCGATGCCGATGAGCGAGAGCAGCCACGAGTACGTGAACATGATCACGAGGTAGATGATGAGCATGAGGAAGTCGATGATGAGCGGCGCGAGCGTGCCCACCATCTGGCTCGCGATCGTCTCCGAGCTCTGCGCGCGCTGGTTGATGTCGCCCACGTTGCGCTGGCTGAAGAACGCCATCGGCAGGTGGAGCACCCGCCAGATGAAGGAGACGTTCGACACGACCGCGAGCTTGCCCTCGACCCTCAGGAGGTAGAGGGCGTTCAAGATGGAGATCACGATCTGGATCGCGCAGATGGCGCCCACGAGCGCGAGGAAGGGCACGAACCACGAGGGCGCCTCGCCCGCGAGCAGGCGATCGAGGAAGATCTGCGAGAGCGCGGGATTCACGATGCCGAGGAGCGAGATGATGGCCGTGGCGATGGCCACGAACGCGATGGCCGAGCCCGTGCCCTTGAGGCGCTCCATCGCGAAGTCCTTGATGGAGGCCGGCTCGCCCTCGGGCGTGAAGTCCGGACCGGGCTTCAGCACGAGGCAGACGCCGGTGAAGCCGCGGTCGAACTCCTCGAAGCTCATCGCGTAGTCGCCGCGCGCGGGGTCGTTCACGTAGACCTTGTCGCCCTTGAAGCCGCGCACGACGATGAAGTGGTTGAAGTCCCAGTGCGCGATGCACGGGAAGACCGCGTTCTCGCGCAGCGTCTCGGGCTCGTAGCGATATCCCGAGGCCTCGAAGCCGTAGTGGCGCGCCGCGCGAAGCACCTTGAGGGCGCTCGAACCGTCGCGCGAGACGCCGCAATCCGCGCGCACCTGCTCGAGCGGCACCCATTTGCCGTAGTAGGCGCAGATCATCGCGAGCGAGGCGGCACCGCACTCGAGTGCCTCCATCTGCATGATCTGCGGAACCTTGTCGGCGATGACGCCGGGCGCCTTCGCCTCGCGCACCTTGGATTTCCCGCTCACGAGGCCTGCCCCTCGTCCGTGGTCGTGCCCTGGCCCGCGCCGAAGATGAGCTGGAGCGGCGAGTAGCTCTCCACCACGACGCTCGCGGGGTACGTGCCGTTCGGGAGGTCGACGTCGGCCTTGAGCGGGCTCACCCACTCGCCCTTGCGGAAGACGTCGATCGTGCCGTCGTCGGTGACCTCGGCGCTCACCTCGGAGAGCGCCACGGGTTGGCCGGGAGCGCTCGTGACGGTGCCCTCCTGGTCCGCGACCTCGAAGTTCGCGCCCGCCTGGAGCTGGCCGGCGTCCTCCTCCTGGAGCCAGAGCGTGGTATTCGAGCCGTTCACGACCACCACCCCGTCGGCGTCCACGTTCACGGTGCCGAAGATGCCCCAGATGATGGCGGCCACGAGGAGGAGGACGATCACGCCGAGCACCATCCACACGCCCGGGTTCGCGATGCGTATGTAGTCGTCGAGCGTGTCGGGGTTCGAGACCC
>CANQNP010000105.1 GCA_947625235.1 uncultured Atopobiaceae bacterium
CGCGGCGGTGCGACCGTGCATATTGTAGCGATACTTCATGGAGAATAGGTCGATACGCTTGGCTCGCCATCTTGCTGCGCTGCGCGTGCGAGACGCGCTGCGCGTCGCGCGTCGCCGCGTGTCGTGCGGCGGGACGAGAGCCGCCGCGTGCCCTGTTTCGCCGTACGACCAAAGGATCGTGGCGGGAGTGCGGACGATTATTAGCACCTGCATGGGTGCCGAGGGAGTTGATCGTCCGCATGGGGAAGACAGGAGCGAGGCACCACACGCGCGATGAGAGGATAAGGGCCGCGGAGGGCCCTCTTTCGCAAAACCGCAGCGTAAGCCACCCGCAAAAGGGCGCTAATTATTGTCAAGTTTGTGGTCTAGCCTATTCGCGAAGCAAGACAACACGCCCACCTTGAGGAGGCCCCCAATGCCCGAGAACACGCAGCTCGAAGCGCAACTCGCCGCGCTGAACGCAGACCAACGCCTCGCCGCGGAGACGCTCGACGGTCCCCTCCTCGTCATCGCCGGTCCAGGCACGGGCAAGACGCAGCTCCTCTCCGTGCGCGCGGCGAACATCCTCGCCAAGCGCGACGTCGCGCCCCGGAACATCCTCTGCCTCACGTACACGGAGGCCGGCTCGGAGGCCATGAAGAAGCGCCTCGTGGAGCTCGTGGGCCGCGATGGCTACGGCATCGAGGTCTACACGTTCCACGCCTTCGCGAACCGCCTGCGCCAGCTCTACCCCGAGTACTTCGCCACGAACGCGCTCGCCACCCTCGCCACGGACCTCCAGCGCGCGGAGATCGTGAACGGCCTGCTCGAGACCCTCCCGCCGTCGAACCCGCTCTTCGCCGCGCGCCATAACGGCGTGAAGTCGAACCTCCGCGCGGTGATGAGCGCAATCGACAACCTCAAGCGCATGGGCCTTCCGCCGGAGGAGCTCCGCGGCATCGCGCGCCAGAACCTCGACGCCATCGCGTGGCTGAAGCAAGACGAGGTGTTCGCGCGCTACCTCGCCGTGCCGCGCCTGCCGGGCAAGAAAGCCGAGAAGGAGGCGTTCATCCACGACTTCGAGGAAGCCGTCGCGCTCATCAGCGTGCGCGCGCCGAAGCGCCTCCTCGAGCCGGAGATCGACGTCCCCGGCATCTACGAGCCGTTCTTGAGGCGCCTCATGCGCAAGGTGGCCGAGACCGAGCTCATCGACGGCAACAAGACCACGGGCTACCAGGAGCTCAAGAAGGACCTCTTCCAGTCCAAGAAGGACGCGCAGCACCTCCCCGTCTTCAAGGAGGAGGCGGCCTCGGCGCGCGCATTCGAACTCGCGGACGTGTTCGCGGCCTACCGCGCCGCCCTCGTGGAGCGCGACCTCTTCGACTACCAAGACATGGTGAACCAAGCCATCTTCGCGCTCGAAGCGCATCCGGAATTCGTGCTTGAGCTGCAGGATCGCTACCGCTACCTCCAGGTGGACGAGTTCCAGGACACGAACGGCTCGCAGATGCGCATCGTGAGCCTCCTCTGCAAGGACATCGAGCAGCCGAACGTGATGGCCGTGGGCGACGACGACCAGGCGATCATGCGCTTCCAGGGCGCCTCGGTGGAGGGCATTCGGCAATTCCGCGAGCGCTATAAGCCGAGGAGCGTGGTGCTGAAGACGAACTACCGCTCCTCGCCCGCGCTCGTGGAGCTCGGGCAACAGGTGGCGAGGCAGATCGAGAACCGCCTCGTCGCCGGGCCAGACAAGGCCATCACCGCCGCGCAGGGGCAGAGCGAGCAGTCCGCGTTCGAGGTCCGCGTGTTCGACGACGCGAGCACGCAGTACGCCACCGTCGCGAGCGAGATCCGCGCGAAGATCGATGAGGGCTTCATCTTCCGCGCGCGCAAGCCCGAGGAGGCCATCGCCGTCATCGCGAACAAGCACGCGAGCCTGCGCAAGCTCATCCCCTATCTCGTGGCCTACGACATTCCGTTCAACTACCGCGTGAAGGCGCAGCTCACGGAGATCGAATCGCTCCAGACGCTCTTCGCGCTGCTTCGCGCCGTGTGCGCGCTCGCGGAGGGCGACGTGGCGCGCTGCGAGGCGGAGCTCCCCGAGATCGTGGCATCGCCGGAGTTCGGGCTCGTCGACGAGGACTGCGTGGAGTTCGCCGTGGCCGCGCGGCGGGCGCACGAGGGTTGGTTCGCGGCCCTCGCGAAGGCCTCGAACCCCACGCTTCGCACGCTCCGCGAGCACCTCGTGGCGTGGGCCGCGAAGGCGCCGAGCGCGCCCGTGCGCGAGCTCCTCTTCGAGATCGCCCGTCCGCTCATCGCCTACTACCGGCGCCGCGCCGAGGTGGATCCCCTCGCGCAGGCGCAGTTCCAGAGCGGCATGCGCCGGCTCGTGCAGCTCGCGAACGAGGAGATCGACGCGGCGGGCGCCAAGGAGCACGCGCTCAGGCTTCCCGAGCTCATGCGCGTGTTCACGCGCTGCGCGGACTTCGGCGTGGAGATCGACGCGTCGGTGCCGCTCGGCGCGCCCGACGCCGTCACGCTCACGACCGCGCACGGCTCGAAGGGCCTGGAGTACGACCTCGTCTACGTGCTCGACGTGGACCACGACACCTGGCATCGCACCTCCAGCCGAAGCGACAACCTCCTGCCGAAGAACATCCTCACGGGCACGGAGCCCGAGGACGAGGACGTGACGCGCCTCCTCTTCGTGGCCATCACGCGCGCGAAGCGATTCCTCGAGCTCACGAGGGCGCACACGCTCACGACGTGCGAGCTCGAGGGCGTGGTGGCCGAGCTGAACGAGGTGGTGGACGCCTCCGGGCTCGCGCAGGCGATCGAGATCGACTGGCGCGATCGTTTCACGCTCACCACGCCGGGGCTCGTGCGGCTGCTCCAAGCGGGCGCCGCGCCGAAGCACCTCTCCGCGAGTGACCTGAACGCCTTCGTCACGTACGAGCCCGGCTGCGCGAACAGCGCGCACTTCCCCATGAAGCAGCTGCTCAGAGTGCCCGAGGCGCCCTCGAGCGCGCTCGAGTTCGGCACGCTCGCGCACGCCTTCCTCGAGGACTTCGCCACGCTCGTGCTCCCCGAAGGCGGCAGGGTGGAGCCGCTCCTCGAGCACTACCTCGAGAAGGTGCGCTGGCTGGACTTCCCGCCCGCGGACGTGCGCCTCATGGAGCAGCGCCTGAAGCGCATCGCCGCCTCCTTCGCGCCGAAGCTCTTCGAGATCCTCGAGCCCGGCGCGCAGTTCGAGGTGGCGGTGGATGCCGTCACGCCAAGCGGCGTGCCGCTCTTCGGCAAGTGCGACGTGCTGTTGGTGAATCACGAGGACAGGACCGTGCGCGTGCTCGACTACAAGACCGGCCAGCCGAAGCAGCGCCTGGACGCGGCCTACACGCGCCAGCTCGACTTCTACACGATCCTCGTGGAGAACTCGCCCGATTTCGAGGGGTATCGCGTGAAGGAGACGTGCGACCTCTTCGTGGAGCCCTACAACCGCACCGAGGGCGAGCTCGGCGAGGCGATGACGCACCGCACGGACCCCAACGAGGCCTCTCACCTCGAGCTTCTCATCGACGCCGTGTGGAAGCGCATCACCGAGGGCCGCTTCGACACCTCGGACTTCGAGCGAAGCGACGCCTACCTCGAGCTCATGTCGCGCTCGCACACGAAGTACGCCATCCAGCGCCTCTACGAAGACTGGCTCATCGAAACGGCGTGAGTCTGCGGTTTCGGATGAGCCAGGGAACCAGCGAAACGCCAGCGAGAGGCGCTGGGCTGCCCCAGATAGACAGGATCTCGGGCACGTAGCGTACTAAGTACGTGAGTGCCCGAGATCGTGGCTAGATGGGGTAC
>CANQNP010000106.1 GCA_947625235.1 uncultured Atopobiaceae bacterium
GGGTGGCCCCGTTCCCGTGGTGACGGTGGCTCAGTTTTCCGTGGTGACGGTGGCTCAGAAATTCATGACTTGACACATCCCGCGATCGACTGGGATACGTACTATCGCGACTATGTGCGCACCTACCTCGAGCGGGACCTTCGCGATCTCATCCACGTGCGCGACGAGCGGCGTTTCTACTCCTTCATGGTCGCGTGCGCGGCGCGCACCGCGCAGCTGTTCAACGCCTCGAGCATCGCGGACACGATGGGCGTCGATAGCAAGACCATCGCCTCGTGGCTTTCGGTGCTCCAAGCCTCCGGCATCGTCCGCCTCATCGAGCCCTTCTGGCCGAACATGGAAAAGCGGCTCTCGAAGATGCCAAAACTGCATTTCATGGATATGGGCCTCGCGTGCTACCTCACGCGATGGACCACGCCCGAACAACTGCGCGACGGCGCGTTCGCCGGCCAGGCATTCGAGTCGTTCGTGGCCTCCGAGGTGCTCAAGAGCTACCTCAACGCGGGATGCGACCTACGCGACGTGTGCTTCTACCGCGACGCACGTAAGCGGGAGATCGACCTCGTCATTCAAGAAGGGCGCGTGCTGCACCCGGTGGAGGTGAAGCTCGCCGGGCGTGTGCGCAAGGACGCGACGAGGTACTTTCACCTGCTTGGCGAGTTCCCGGGCTATGAACTCGGGCATGGCCACATCGTCTGCCAGACCGCTGAACCCTACGCGCTCAACAGCCGCGCCGATGCCGTGCCGGTGAGTGCGATCTAGTCCGAGCCGTACCGGCCGTCCCTCCTGCCCCTGCTCCCGCCGCGAGAGCCAGAGTTTCTGTTTCGATTCTCGATTCGAGGGGCCGAAAGCACAGAAAGAGTGACCCTCGCTCCACGAAAAGACAGAAACTCCCTCCCTCACGCCAGATTTGGCTGAAATCCGTGACAGAAACTCTTGCCCTCGTGCCACTTGATGGCATGAGGCGAAGAGTTTCGGTGCCGTCGTGGCGCAAGGGCGTGTAATTCTGTGACGTTATGTAAAGCTCGAAGGGGTGGGAGACGAACGAGGGTGCACGTAGGGGATGAGCGAGTGCCCCCAGGACGAACGAGGGGACGCGAAGAGGGCGAGTGGCGAACGAGGGGACGCGAAGAGGGCGAGAGGCGAAGTCGTGACAGAAGTCACTTCTGCGGGGCGCGGTGGGTCGCGAAGATGAGGGCGAAGCTGCACGCCCTCGACCCAAGGAGTGCCCATGCCCTATGCCGAGCGCTACGACGCCGAGGGCCTGCGAGGTCTCGACGCCGCCAGCCTCGAGACCGTGACGCTCGACCAGTACTGCGGCTTCGTGGGCGAGATCCCGCTCGAGGGTCGGCGCTTCGAGTACACCTTCGTGGTGACGGACATCTTCGGCAACGAACACCGCTCGAAGACCGCCATCTTCGAGATGGACTACGAAGGCGACGCGCTCACGCAGGCCATCCTCGACGGCCTCTACCCCGCCACGATCACCGAGATCGAGGACTAGCGCTCCAGCAACTCGTCATCGATGCAGAAGGCAGCATAGAGCGGGAGCGTCTTGAGCACGACGGGCTCCCCATCCGCTGCCTCGATCTCGGATACGCCGAAGTCCCTCCGAGAGACCCTCACCGCAATGCGTGAGTGGCCCTCCCTCAAGAATGCCGAGAACGTCTTGGCCGAGACGTTGCGCGATGACTTCACCTCGATGGGCGCGATGCTTCCCCGGGGGGTCTGGCGAACGAAGTCGATCTCGCCGCGCCCCACGTTTCCGTCGGGCATCCAGTAATACGTCTTGAGACCATTGGCGACCAGCGCCTGCATCATGTAGTTCTCCGCGAGTGCTCCGCAGAACTCCGACGAGAGCGCATGGCGCAGCGCCGGATCGAGGAAGGCATCGGCGGTGATGGCGAACTTTCGGAACATGATCCCGGTGTCAGCGCAATAGACCTTGAAGAAGCTCCCCTCGTCATCGCGATAGGGATAGAGCGGTGCCTGCGTGGACGTCGTGAGGTCGTGGATGGTGACCATGCCGGCGGCGGCGAGCCACTCCAGGGGCTCGAGCAGACCCGCTCGTCGTCCCCCTCGTTGGACGTCTGAGTACTTGAACTTCTTCGTAGAGGCACGTAGGAGCTGCTTGGGGAGACTATTCCATATACGACGAGCGGCGATGCCGCTGATGCCGTTATCCGGGTCGGTCATGTCCCGAGTGTAGGTCTGGTCGATCTCGAGCTGAGCCTCTGCGACATCCTCGAATGAGTGGTTCCGCGCGAAAGCCGCGACGACGCCCGGCATGCCGCCGATCACCGTGTAGCGGTCGCACCACTCGGTCGCGTCGTCATGCCGCACATAGGGCTCCCCAGACCGACTGTGCTCGCGAATGGCCTGGGCCATCGGTCTTTGGTCGAGGGCCCAGAGGAATTCCTCGAAGTCCATGGGATGGAGCTCGAGGATCTGGACGTCCGATGGGAATGGAAGCGAGCGTTTGCGAGTCGTCACACCGAGAAGGCTGCCCGTGGCGATGACGGGCTGACCGCCGCCATGAAAGAAGCGAAGGGAGTTCAGCGCCCGCTCGCTCAACTGAACCTCATCGAACACGATAAGTGTGCGACCAGGGGATATCGGCCTCTGAAGATACTCGGAGATACGTCGCAGAATGCCCGCCGTGTCATTGGTGGGCCAGTCGAAGATCGCCTCCATGCGAGCAAGGTCCGTTTGGAAATCGAGCCGCACCCAGTCGTCATCGAAGAGAGAGGCACCTACGCGCTCGCTGAGAATCGTCTTGCCCACGCGTCTCGCGCCCTGGATGAGAAGAGGGCGCGCGAAGCCTGTCCCTTTCCAGCGTGCAACGATTCGCTCGAGCTTCCTCTCGAAGTAGGCCATGGCCCATCTCCCGTTCGTAGGCCGCCCTCACAGCCATGATGCCGCCGCTGCATTGTCGGTGTCGCTATGATACACGTTATTTCCCAATTTCGTGTAGTGCCACTACACGAAATTGATTGATTTCATGTATTCAGACGGGTTTTCCCTGGATGATGGGCGAGCGTCAGTCGAGCTCGTCATCATCCCTCCAACTCCAGGGCCAAGGACCATTCCGCTCGATTCATGACAGAAGTCACTTCTGCGGGATCTGGCCCAGGGCGAAGATGGGTGCGACCGCAGGAACCACCACCTGAAGGAGTGCCCGTGGACGATCGCGCTCAAAGTGACCCCGCCTCCCCCGCTCCCGTCGTGGCCGTGCGCGACCTCGTGAAGCGCTACGGGGACCTCGTCGCGCTTGACCATTTCGACCTCACCATCGAAAAAGGCGAGGTGTTCGGCTTGCTCGGGCCCAATGGCTCCGGCAAGACCACCGCCATCAACTGCATCCTCGCCCTCCTGGCCTTCGACAAGGGCGAGATCCGGCTCTTCGGCGAGCCCATGGCGCCCACGCGCTACGACCTCAAGCGGCGGATCGGCATCGTGCCGCAGGAGGTGGCCGTGGTGGAGGAGCTCACCGTCGCCGAGAACATCGACTACTTCTGCGCGCTCTACGTGCGCGACAAGCGCGAGCGCCGCGCCCTCGTGGAGGACGCGATCCGCTTCGTGGGGCTCGAGGACCACCGCCGCTTCCGCCCGGCGAAGCTCTCCGGCGGCCTCAAGCGGCGCCTCAACATCGCATGCGGCATCGCGCACCGCCCCGAGCTCATCTTCCTCGACGAGCCCACCGTGGCCGTGGACCCGCAGAGCCGAAACCGCATCCTCGAGGGCATCCTCGAGCTGAACCGCGCCGGCTCCACCATCGTCTACACCTCGCA
>CANQNP010000107.1 GCA_947625235.1 uncultured Atopobiaceae bacterium
CGTCATCGATGTGGCGGGAAGCGAGGTCTACCGATGATCCTCCAAGCGCTCACTCGCTACTACGATCAGCTCCTCCAGACCAAGCCGAATGAGATCGCGCATCCGGGGTGGTGCGAGCGCCCGGTGATCGCAAAGCTCGAGCTCAACGCCAAAGGCGAGCTCGTGAACATTATCCCGGCGCCCGAGAAGCGCGGCTGGAGGATGTCCGTTCCCGTGCAGGAAAAGCGTGCAAGCGGGGTCTGCGCGAACTTCCTCTGCGATACGTCGAGCTATCTGCTCGGCATCGACAAGAAGGGCAAACCGAAGCGCACCCTCCAATGCTTCGAGGCGTCGAAAACCAAGCATCTCGAAATCCTCTCTGGATTGGAGCTGCTCCCGGCACAAGCGATCGTTCGCTTCTTCGAGCGCTGGGATCCCGCCCGGGGCCAATCAGACCCGCTCATCGTTCAGCACGCGGAGCGGATCCTCGCCGGAGGCAACCTCGTCTTTTCCGTCGAAGGAGAAGACGTGCTCGAGAACCCGCAGATGCGAGAGCTTGTCGAGCGCGTCGCGATGGAGGCCTCGGGCGATGCCGTGATCATGACCTGTCTCGTGAGCGGGAAGAACGAGCCCATCGCTCGACTGCACCCCGCAATCAAGGGCGTGGTGGGAGCGCAGTCTTCGGGCGCGTCTCTCGTGAGCTTCAACGCCGCGGCCTTCGAATCCTATGGAAGGAAGGATGAGCAGGGACTCAATTCCCCCGTGGGTGTGAAAGCGGCCTTTGCCTATACGACGGCCCTCAACTATCTCATCAGCAACGATGATCACCGGATTCGGCTGGGCGACACCACGATCGTGTATTGGGCGGAACGGCATGACGACGAGTGTTCGAGCATGATGACGGGTGCTCTTGGAGGGCTCGGCAGGAAGGCTCGAGAGGAGAAGGCCAAAGACAACGCGGAGAGGACCGACCTTCTGCTCGATGCGACCATGAAGGCCATTCGCAATGGCACGCTTGCCAAGACGGTGGACGTGAACGCGCCGTTTTACGTGCTGGGTTTGGCGCCGAACGCGAGCAGGCTCTCCGTGCGCTTCTTCTACACCAGCTCCTTTGGCAGCATCATGCAAAACCTCGCTCGACATTACGAGCGCATCGCCATCTGCCATGCGCCGTTCGAGCGCGAGTACCTCACGCCTTACCAGCTCCTGCGCGAGACGGAAAACCCCAAGGCCAAGCAGCACGCGGCGACCCCGCAGCTGGGAGGCGCACTCATGCGAGCGATCCTTTCGGATTCGCCGTATCCCGAGTCGCTCTACGAGAACACGCTCTTGCGCATCCATTCCACGCAAAACGATGACGACGCCCGCGTGAGGAAGATCACGCGCGGTCGCGCTGCCATCGTCAAGGCCTATCTCTTGAAGAATCGCGGTGCGAGTGAACAGGAGGTCACTGTGGCACTGAACGAAGGTAAGACCTACGCGCCCTACGTGCTTGGGAGGATCTTCTCGATCCTCGAAAAGGTGCAGGAGGATGCGAACCCGAACATCAATGCGACGATCATGGATAAGTACTTCGATTCCGCGAGCACAACGCCGGCCGTTGTGTTCCCGGTCATCATCAAGCTCGCAAACCACCATCTGCAAAAGCTCGATCGCGACAAGCCGGGCCTCGCCGTGACGCATCGCAAGGCCCTTGGCGAACTGCTCGATCGGATTCCGGAGTTTCCGAAGCGTCTCTCCATCGAAGACCAGGGTGAATTCATCCTCGGCTACTACCAGCAAACCCAGCGTCGCTATGAGAAGAAAGACAAGGAGGCCTAGCCATGAGCGAGCCCATCAAGAATCGGTACGACTTCGTCCTGTTCTTCGACGTGGAGAACGGTAACCCCAATGGCGATCCCGACGCCGGCAATATGCCCCGCGTGGACGCGGAGACCGGCTATGGCATTGTCACGGACGTGTGCCTCAAGCGGAAGATCCGCAACTACGTGGAGGCTACTCGCGAGGGCAAGCAGGGTTATGAGATCTACATCAAGGATGGCGTGCCGCTGAACGATAGCGATGCGCGGGCGCTCGAAGCCAATGGCTATCCCACCAACGACAACGGCCTGAAGGGACTGAAGAAGAAGGATCCGGACGCCGATGCGAAGATCCGCGACTTCATGTGCTCAACCTTCTACGACGTGCGCACCTTTGGCGCCGTCATGACGACGTTCGTCAAGGCCGCGCTCAACTGTGGCCAGGTGCGCGGTCCCGTGCAGCTCACCTTCGCGCGCAGCATCGATCGCATCGAGCCGGACGAGGTCACGATCACGCGCGTCGCCATCACGAAGGCCGAGGATGCCGAGCGCAAGGACACCGAGATGGGCCGCAAGTACGTCGTGCCCTACGCGCTCTATCGCTGCGAGGGTTTCGTGTCGGCCAACCTTGCGCGCAAGACGACGGGCTTCTCCGAGGAGGACCTCGAGCTTCTCTGGGAGGCCATCCTCAACATGTTCGAGATCGACCATTCCGCCGCGCGCGGCAAGATGGCCGTGCGGAAACTCATCATCTTCAAGCACTCGAGCGAGTTCGGTGACGCGCCGGCCCACAAGCTCTTCGACGCGGTCTCGGTCCATAAGCGCGAGGACGTGGAGTACCCGCGTTCGTTCGACGACTACGAGCCGATCGTCATCGACCGATCGGCGATCCCGGATACGGTGACGGTCGACGAGCGTGACTAAGGCCGTCTGATGTCCTACAGCGAGGAGGAGTTTCTCCCACTCTCCGGCATTCAACACTTCGCCTTTTGCAGGCGGCAGTGGTCGCTCATCACCATCGACGGGGTTTGGGAGGAAAACCTGCTCACGACGCTTGGCACGCTCCTTCACGAGCGGGCCCACGATAGCTCGATCCGCGAGCATCGAGGCGATCTCATCATCGTCCGTGGCCTCGCGATCGTGTCTCGCGAGCTCGGGCTGAATGGCATCTGCGATGTCGTCGAGTTTCATCGCGATCCCCACGGCCTTCCTCTCACGGGGGAGGAAGGCCGTTGGTCGATCGTGCCGGTGGAATACAAGAAGGGATCGCGCAAGCGGACGGACGTCGATCGGCTCCAAGTCTGCGCTCAGGCGATGTGCCTTGAGGAAATGACCGGAGCGGACATTCCCAAGGGCTATCTCTTCTATGGCGCGAGTAAGAATCGCGAGCAGGTCGAGTTCGACGACGCGCTGCGCAGCAAGGTCAGATCGCTCAGCGAGGAGATGCACGAGGCGTATCGGCGACAACGCTCGTACAAGCCTAAGAAGACGAATGCCTGCAGATCATGCTCGCTCGTGGACGATTGCATGCCAGATCGGATCGGCCATGCGAGCGTGCGCGAGTACGTCCAACGGCGACTGAGGGACTCGGCATGAGGAAGCTGCTTAACACCCTGTACGTGTTCAGCGAGGACATGTACCTCGCACTTGACGGCGAGAACGTGGTAGCCAAGGCGCAGGGCTTGGAACGTGGGCGCGTGCCGCTCCACACGTTGGAATCGATCCTTTCGTTCTCCTACATGGGTGCCAGTCCGGCGCTCATGGGCGCTTGTGCGAGCCGAGGTATCCAGCTCTCCTTCTTCAGCCCCCACGGACGCTTTCTCGCGAGGGTGGAGGGGGAGGCGCACGGAAGCGTGTACGCGCGAAAGGAGCAGTACCGCATCTCTGAAGACGAACGATCCGCGCTTCCCATTGCGAGGAACTTCATCGTCGGCAAGCTCTACAACTCGAAATGGGTGCTCCAGCGCGGCGTGAGGGATCACGGACTCGT
>CANQNP010000108.1 GCA_947625235.1 uncultured Atopobiaceae bacterium
GAGGAGCCCGTGCCCTCGAACGCGGTCTTTCGCCTCTACAACCAGTGGAGCGGCGAGCACCTCTACACCGCGGACGCGGACGAGTACGCCGAGCTCCGAGAAATCGGCTGGGAGCAGGAGGACGTGGCCTTCCTCTCCGACCCCGAACACGGCCAGGCGGTCTACCGGCTCTTCAATCCCTATGAAGAGGTGAACACGCACCACTTCACGGCGGATGCCGAGGAGCGTGACGAGCTCGTCGCCGCGGGGTGGGTCGACGAGGGCGCCAAGTGGTACGGCGCGTCGCTGAACGCCGACGGCACGTGGAGCACGCTCGCCGGCGGAAAGACGTTCGCCGAGCCCGGAGACTACGAGGTGGAGGCCGTCGTGCTCCCCGAGCGGCCCGTGGCGCCGGAGGAGCCGGAGACGCCCGCCGAGCCTGATGCACCGACGAACCCGGCGACGCCGGACGCCCCCGAGGCCGACGCTCCTGAAGGCGAGGTGCCCGAGGCACCCGAACCAGCTGACCCGAGCACGCCCGGCACGCCGGAAGAGCCGGAGCCGGATCCCGAGCCCGAGCCCGTGGGGACCGCGACCTTCTTCGTCACCACGCCCACCGGCTCCGCGCACGTGGAGCACATCGACAACGCCCACGGCCGGTTCGACATCGTCGTGGACGAGATCTCCTCGCCCTCCGGCGTCTCGCGCGTGCAAGTGCCCACGTGGACCCGCGCGAACAACCAAGCGGACCTCGTCTGGTACCCCGCCGAGGACGAGGGAAACGGCAGCTATCGCGCCCATGCGGACATCACGCGCCACTATTTCGACGGAAACCTCATGTGCCATAGCTACGTGACGGCGGGAAACGGCGTCATGGCGTGCGTGAACGAGCAACCCGTTACGCTGAGCCTCGCGAATTTCCTCAAGATCGAGGGCGGCCCCTACACCTACCGCGTCTCCATCTTCAACCCGGGCCCCGTGAGTAGCGTGCAAATGCCCACGTGGTCGGACGCCGGATGGCAGGACGACCTCGTGTGGTACGACGCCAAAGACCAGGGAAACGGCTGGTGGACGGCCACGATCGACACGCAGAACCTGCGCCACGACGGCACCGTCCACACGCACGTCTACGCCGACGGCGAGCTCCGTAACGCCCTCGACTTCAGCGTCGCCTCGTGGGAGCTCGCGAGCCCCGAGCAGCGCGCGATGGTCGATCGCGTGATGAGCCTCTCGAGCCCCACGAGCTATCTCCTCGCGGTGGACACGCGCAACTGCTTCGTCGGCGTCTATCGAGGCAGCTACGGCAACTGGTCGAACCTCTACTACTGGTCCTGCGCGCCCGGCGCCGCCGCCACGCCCACGGTGAAGGGCATCTTCCACGTGGGCAGCCGCGGCTACGCGTTCGGCCACGGCTACACCTGCTACTACTGGACCCAGTTCTACGGGGACTACCTCTTCCACTCGGTGAAGTACTGGCCCGGCACGTTCAACATCCAGGACGGCACGCTCGGGAGCCCGAAGTCGCTCGGCTGCGTGCGCCTCGCCATCCAAAACGCGAAGTGGATCTACGACAACATCCCCACCGGCACCACCGTGCTCGTGTACTAGCGAATTCCCCCAGAAGGCTGCGGAAGACTCGCGAGGCCCCCATCCGTACTGCGAATGGGGGCCTCGCGAGTCTTTCGTACATGTTGGCTACATCAGCCCGAGCGTGTCGCGGAGGCAGGCGCGGTCCCAGGAGCCGCCGTCGTTGTAGTTCGAGGCGTCGAGGACGTCGCGATCGGTGCTCGCGAGGCCGCCGTGTTCCACGAGGTCAGCCGCCTCATCGCGATCGGAGAGGCTTCCGCACGCGAAGCTCACGTGGTTCTCGTCGGCGCGGGCGAGCCAGCTCGCGCCCCCTTCCTCGGGAGCGAGCGCGCTCTCCACCTCGCCGTACTCGCTCACGTAGACCGGAAGGCCGTCGGCGATGGCGGAGGCGAGCCGCTCGTCAAGGCCCTGGCCTGCGGAAACCGCGTTTTGCGCATCGATGCCGTAGAGCACGTTCTCGGCCGCGGCGCCGGTGAGCGGCTGGGTGATCGGGCCCATGGCGCCCTCGCCCGCCGGCGTGCCCACGATCACGACCGCGTCGGGGTCGTTCGCGCGAATGGTGGCGATGATGTCCTCGGCGTAGGAGCGCACGTGGCTCCAAGGCACCGAACTCGCGCTTTCGTTGCAGATCTCATAGATCACGTTGTCCTGCGCGCCATAGCGCTCGCTCACGGTGCCGAAGAAGTCGCGCGCCTCGCTCACGTTCGAGAGAGGGTTCCCGTTATTCAGCACGTGCCAGTCGATGACGGTGTAGAGGCCCGCGCGCGTGGCGGCGTTCACGCCATCGTTCACCTGATCGAGCAGCTCGGCGGGGGTGGTGCCGTTCACTTGGCCACCGTACTCGCCGGTGTAGAGCTCGAGGCGGATGCTGTTCGCGCCCATATCGCTCTGCTGCGTGGCGAACGCGGCGCTTCCCACGTAATCCTCCACCCAGAGGAGCCCGTGAGTGGACACGCCGCGGAGCTGGAACGGCGCACCGCTCGCGTCGACGAGGCCGGTGCCCTGCACGCTGAGCGCGCCGTGTTCGGCGACGGGCGTGACGGCGCTCGCATTATCCGCGCTCGCGGCGCTGCCCGCACTACCTGCGGTGATTCCCGTTGTGGATGTCGTGGCGAGCGTTGCGGACGGCGCGATGGACATCGGCGTGGCCGAGCCCGCGGAGGTGGCGATGCTGTTCGCGCCCGCGAGGCTGATCAAGCTGCCGGTGCACGCAATGGAGACGGCGATCACCGACCCGTAGAAGAGGTCGCGCATGCGAAGGGTCGTGCTCTCGTGGCGGCTCATGATCGTGCCTTCCCCGTCGTGGGCTCGCGATCCGGCTCCGCCCGATGCCGTATCCTTGCGTTGCGTGGCACGTACCCGCGCGCGCTTTCAGCTAATTGCAAGAAAGGCTAAATGTGGATTTCCTGAGCAAGCTCACGCCGATGGACTGGTTCCTCATCGCACTCGTGATTTCGCTCAGCATCACGACGGTCTACCTCGTCTATCGGATCATCCGCGCGATCGTCGAGGAGGTCCGCGAGCAGCGCGCGATGAAGGCCAAGTACGAGGCCGAGAAGGCGAAGCGGGAAGAGGAACGCGAGCGAGAGGCCCAAATGCTCGCAGCCGCCGAGATGCGCGCACGGGCCAGGGGCGAGGCGCCCGTCGACGAGGACCACCTTCTCGAGGGCGACTGATCCGCTCCGCCGCACGCGCAAGACAAAAGGGACGGTTCTTTTGTCTTGCGCTCAGAAGCCCTCCTACGCCGCGTGTGGCGCAGGAGGGCTGGGGCGAGTTCACTCCCCGCGCGTGCGAACGAGGTGGAGGGCCGTGGCGAGGAGCGCGAAGCCGCACGTCGCGAGTGCCACGGGGAGCACGAGGGGCCTGTCGTCACCGGTCTTGGGGATGACGGAGACCGACGTTTTGTGTGACGAGCCATCGGTGTTCGGGCTGCTGGGACTCACGCCGCCCGGCGTGCTGGGTGTCGAAGGGGAGCTCGGCTGGTCGGGCTCGCTTGGCGTGTCCGGACCCGATGGCGTGTCGGGCGTATCCGGCCCGCTGGGCGTATCGGGGTCGCTTGGGTTGTCGGGGTTGTCTGGCGTGACGGGCGTGTCCGGATCGTCCGGCGCATCGGGAT
>CANQNP010000109.1 GCA_947625235.1 uncultured Atopobiaceae bacterium
GCGTCGAGCGGCCCCGAAGCCACGGCACGCTACCTCGAGCTTTCCCCCGACATCGCGCTCCTCGACGTGCGCATGCCCGAGGGCGACGGGCTCTCAGCCGGCAGGGCCATCATCGCAGCCGACCCCGCCGCGCGCCTCGTCTACCTCACGACCTTCGCCGACGACGACTACCTCGTGCGCGCCCTTCGCCTCGGCGCGAAGGGCTTCCTCATCAAGCAGAAGGCGCGCGCGATCGCGCCCGCGCTTCGCAAGGTGATGCGCGGCGAGACCGTCCTTGCCGGCGACGCTCTCCCGCAAGACGAAAGGGACGGTTCTTTTGTCTTGCGGGGGCAAGACGAAAGGGACGGTTCTTTTGTCTTGGCGGAGGCGCCGACGCCGCTCACGGAGCGCGAACGGGCCGTCGTCTCCCTCGTCGCCGAGGGCAAGGACAACCGCGAGATAGCCTCCGAGCTGCACCTTTCCGAGGGCACGGTGCGCAACCACATCTCGATGGTCCTCGCCAAGCTCGCCCTCAAGAACCGCACGCAGATCGCCGTCTGGGCCTGGCGACGAAAGGCGGGGTGAGGGCTAGTACTTCGCCTCGAGGATCTTGAGGACGCTCTCGTCGATGCGCTCCTCGGTGAGGGTGCCGTCGTTCACGGCGGCGAGCACCGCGCTCTGCGCCTTCTCGAAGTCGACGGGCATGAGGAGCACGTCGCAGCCGGCCTCAAGCGCCTGCACCGCGCACTCCCCCGCGCCGTAGTGCTCCACGATCGCGCCCATGTTGAGCGCGTCCGTGACGACGATGCCCTTGAAGCCGAGCTGGCCTTTGAGCGTGTCCGTGACGAGCGCAGGCGAGAGGCTCGCGGGCGTGTCGTCGCCCGCCACCTGCGGCGCGGCGATGTGGCCGACCATCACCCAGTCCGCGTCCGTGGCCTTCTCGAAGGGCAGGAACTCGCAGGTGGTGAGCTCGTCGAGCGATTTATCCGTGGTGGCGAGGGCCGAGTGCGAGTCCTCGGCCGTGTCGCCGTGGCCGGGGAAGTGCTTGAACGTGGCGATGACGTCGTGTTCGCGCAGGCCCTCGGCGAAGGCGCTCGCCATCTCGGCCGCCGTCTCGGGGTCGGAGGAGAACGCGCGCGTGCCGATGACGGGGTTCTCCGGATTCGTGTTCACGTCCGCGTCGGGCGCGAAATCCACGTTGAAGCCGTAGTCGGCGAGGTAGGCGCCGATGGTCGCGCCCATCTCGCGCGCGTCGTCGGAGTTTCCGGAGGCGCCCACGGCGCCCGCGCTTTCATAGGTCTTGAGGCCGAACTTCTCGTTGTTGGCGAGGCGGCAGACGATGCCGCCCTCCTCGTCCACGCAGATGAAGAGCGGGATCTGCCCCGGCACGCCCTGGGCCGCTTCCTGGAGCTCTCGCGTGAGCCTGGTGGTTTGCGAGGGGTCCACGATGTTCTGCGCGAAGAGGATCACGCCGCCCACGGGGTATTTCTGCAGGTTCTGGCGGATGTCGTCGTCCACGGAGGTGACGGGCGCCACCTCGGCCGCAGGATCGTCCTCAGCGCTCGTGGCCTGCGCGGCCGCGGCGGCGGGGTCCTCGAGTGTCTCCGGCGTGACGATGAAGAGCTGGGAGACCTTCTGCTCGAGCGTCATCGTGGCGAGCTTCCGCTCGGCCGGCGAGGGTTCGCTCTCCGCGGGCTCGTCCGTGACTTCGGGGAGGTCCTCGTCGCTCGGCGCGGGCTCGTCCGCCGCCGACGCGCACGCCGCGATCCCGCACGCGCACACGAGCACGAGTACGGCTAGCAAAACCGCTGGTACAGGGCGCGCACGCCGCATGGGACCTCCTCGGGGGAACCGTTTCGCCGCATGCCATGGTAAACGGGTACAAGGGGAACGTGGAGAGGAGTTCTCGTGTTCCATCGCACCACCTCGAGCGCAGCCGTGGCCACCGCGCCCGCGACGACCGCCTCCGGCGATCCCCACTACTCGAAGCGCTACGTCATCACGATCTTCCTATCGCTCGCCATCGCCATGTTCACCGCGTCCTTCGCCGAGACGATGACGGCGACGGCGCTCCCCACCATCGTGGGCGACCTCGGCGGCGTGGAGCTCATGCAGTGGGTGACCACGGCCTTCATCATGGCCTCCACCATCACCATGCTCATCTACGGCAAGCTCGGCGACCTCATGGGCAGGAAGTTCCTCATCATGAGCGCCCTCGGGATCTACCTCATCGGCTCCGTCATTTGCGCCATCACGCCGACGATGGAGTTCCTCATCGTCGGGCGCTTCGTCTCCGGCATGGGCGGCGGCGGGCTCATGATCCTCTCCCAGGCGATCATCGCCGACGTGGTGCCGGCGAGGCAGATCGGCAAGTACCTCGGCTTCATCGGCGCCGTGTTCAGCGTGTCCACCGTGCTCGGCCCCATCCTCGGCGGATGGTTCGTGCAGGTGCCGGGCTGGCGCTGGATGTTCGCGTTCAACGTGCCGCTCGCGGCCATCGCCATCATCTGCATCGGCATCTTCCTCAAGACCCCGATGCACAAGCTCACGGCGCCGCTCGACGTGAAGGGCATCATCTTCATGGTGCTCGCCGTCACGGGCCTCGTGCTCACGGTCTCCTGGGGCGGCACCGTCTACGCGTGGGATAGCGTCCAGGTGATCGGCGCGGCGGTGGTGTGCGTGGTCGCGGCCATCCTCCTCGTGCTCTCCGAGCGCAAGGCGAAAGAGCCGATCCTTCCGCTCTACATGTTCAAGGACCGCAACTTCAACATCGTCACCATCTCCGGCCTCCTCATCATGGCGGGGCAAATGGGCACCGTCACGTACCTGCCCACGTACTTCCAGATCGTGAACGGGCTCTCGCCCGAGCTTGCGGGGCTCATGAGCGTGCCGCGCGTGATCGGCCTCATGATCACGTCCGTCTCCACGGGCTTCATCGCCTCGAAGACCGGCAAGTACAAGTGGATGACGATCGCGTGCGGCGTCGTGGTGACGATCTCGTTCTACCTCATGTCGCTCGTCACGGTGAATACGACGCTCTTCGTGATCGGCCTCTACCTCTTCATCATGGGCTTCGGCAACGGCCTCGGCCAGCAGATCTACGTGCTCATCGTGCAAAACGAGTTCAGCCACGCCATAGTGGGCACGGCCACCGCCGGCAACAACTTCTTCCGACAGATCGGCTCCACGCTCGGCTCGAGCTTCGTGGGCACGCTCTTCACCACGCGCCTCACGGCGGACATCTCCTCGAAGCTCCCCGCGGACGCGCACCTCGACATCGCGAACATCACGCCCGAGGAGCTGGGGCACCTCGCGAAGCCCGTGCGCGAGGTCATCGTGAACGGCTACTGCGACGCGCTCATCCCCGTCTTCCTCATCTTCGTGCCGATCATCGCCGTGACGATCGTGCTCTGCTGCTTCATCCAGGAGCACCCGCTCGCCACGACCATCGACCACGGCGCCGCGAACCCGCAGTGCGAGGCACCCTCGGCGAGCTCAGGGCCGAGCGCGGGCGCGGGCACGGGACCGAGCGCGGGACAGAGCGCGCCTTCGGACGCGGAGAGCGGTTCGAGGCCAATCGCCGCAGGCTAAAAGTGTGGCAGCTCAAGGCGGGGCCTTGAGCTGCTCTTTTACCCTCCGCATGCACTGCGGTTCGGACGCGCGAAGAGCACG
>CANQNP010000110.1 GCA_947625235.1 uncultured Atopobiaceae bacterium
CAAACACTCCCACGCGGCGCAAAGGAACCTTGTTTCCTCGCCCTCCCATACAGGGCAACGAACGGCGTCTGCATCGCCGTCGCCCGCGCGCCTACATGTTTCCGAGGTAGACGTTCGGGAGCACCTCGCGCGCCACCTCGGCGAGCTCGCGCACGAGGGCGCGGCTCGTGGGCGGGCGATCGTGGAAACGCCACGCCGGATGGAAGCGCGTCACGTGGAGGGTGAGGTCCTCGTCCAGGGCGGCGAGCCAGCGGGCGAGGCGGCCCATCTCCTCGGGCGTGTCGTTCACCCCGGGGACGATGAGGCAGGTGACCTCGAGGTGGCAGGTGGGCGCGGCCGCGAGGATCGCGATCGTGCGCTTCACCTGCTCGAGGTCGCCGCCGATGAAGCGATACGTCTCCTCGCTGAAGGATTTGAGGTCGATGTTCGCGGCGTCCATGAGGGGCGCGATCTCGCGCACCACGCGCTCCTCGAAGCATCCGTTCGACACGAGCACGTTCACAAGCCCCTCGGCCATGGCGAGCTCCGCGCAATCGCGCACGTACTCCCAGCCCACGAGGGGCTCGTTGTAGGTGTAGGCGATGCCCACCATCCGCGGATCGCGCTCGCGCTCAAGGCAGGCGACGCGCACGAGGTCGGCCGGGAGGATCTCCCGCCACGCCACGTCGTGCTCGCCCACCTGCGCGATCTCGTGGTTCTGGCACCACGGGCAGCGCAGGTTGCAGCCGTAGGAGCCGATGGAGAGCACGCGCGTGCCCGGCATGTAGCGCGCGAGCGGCTTCTTCTCGATGGGGTCGATGGCGAGCGCGGTCACGCGCCCGTAGTTGTCGTCCATCACGATGCCGTCGCGCTCGCGCCTCGCCCGGCAGGCGCCCACGGCGTCCTCGGGAAGCACGCAGTGGCGCGGGCACGCCTCGCAGGGGGCGGGCTCATGCGCGCTCTCCTGGACGCGCGCGTGCTTGGGGTAGAAGGGGATGACCTCGCTCATAGGTGCCGCTCCACGGTGAAGCGCTCGATGAAGAGGCGCTCGGTGGCGGCGTCGATGCCGCCCTTGCGCGCCGCGATGCCCACCTGCTCCTCCACGGTGTCCACGCCGGCGAGGTCGGGCAGGAGGACGCCGCGGCGCCCGTCCTTCGTGGAGACGATGACGCCGTAGACCTTGGGGTCGAGGTCCGCGAGGAAGTCGACCGGTTCCGGCTCGCTGAGCACGTCGACGTCGAGCACGAGTTCCCCGAGCTCCTCCGGCCGCACGTGCGGGAAGCGCGGGTCGGCCGTGGCGGCGGAGATGGCGTTCGCGCAGATCTCGTGCGCGAGGTCGGCGCGGGTGGGCGCGAGCGTGCCGATGCAGCCGCGGAGCTCGCCGTGCTCCTTGAGGGAGACGAAGCACGCGGCCGGCCTTGCGAGGAGCGCCTCGAGGCGAGCGCGCTCCTCGGCATCGCCGCCGCGCTCCTCGAGGATGCCCTCGAGCACGTCGCCGGGCTCGATGCGCTGGCGATCGCGCACGAAGGCCGAGAGCGAGGCCCGCGCGAGCGCGCAGAGCACGCCCTCGCTCGCCATGCGCTCCGCCCGCGCCTCGGCTTCGGCTTCCTCGTAGCGCGCGGCGAAGCGTCGCGTTTCGTCGGCGCGCTCCACGCCCGCGGGCCGCATGCGGCTCACGAGGTAGCCCACGCCGAAGGGCCCCTCGTGTGAGAGGACCTCGGGCTCCACGCTCGTGGCGTCGAGCGCCCCCGCCATGATCTGAAACGACCTCAGCCCGCACTCCGCGGCGCGCTCGGCTAGCTCGGGATCGCAGGTGAGGAGGCCGAGGAAGTCGCCGTTCGCGAGCCATTCCTCGAGCTTCGCCTCGAATTCCGGCGCCTCGGGGGCGAAGCCGTAGGGGCCGTCCTCCGTGAGCTTGTGCGAGCAGTCGCCGCTCGCGATATAGGCCACACGGCGTCCGAGCTCGGCGGCCACGTGCTGCACGAGCTGGCCGAGCTCGTAGTGCGCACGCGGCGAGAGCCCGGAGAGCCCGATGCGCACGACCTTCGGGAAGCGGCCGTTTCCGGCTTCCTTCCAGGCGCTCTGGAGGAAGTGGAGCGGCACGAGCGTGCCGTGGTCGAGGTCCGCCACCTGGCGCCCCTCGGTGCCCGCGGCGAGGCCCTCGGCCTCCGCGGCGCGGGCGAGCGCCTTCACGAACTCCTGGTCGTAGTCCACCTTGTAGACGGGCCTCGGGCACCCGAACTGCGAGAACGTGCCCGTGGCGCCGCGCCCGCTCGAGATCTGCAGGTAGTCGCGATACATCGGCGCGTGCGGGCTCGAGATGACGATCGTGTCCGGCTTGAGCGCGGCCACCTCGCGCCCCACCTGCCGGTATGCGGCGAGCGTGGCGGAGATCCCCTCCTCGCGCCCGCGCCCCACCCCGGGCACGGCAAGCGGCGGATGCGGAACGGTATATGCGCAGATAATCGCCATGGCAATCTCCCACTTCTTGACGTCAGGAGAATTCTACGGCGCCCGCCCGACGACAATTCGCGCATGCCCGCAGGTGCGGCACAATGGGGGCGTTCGCGGCAGACGAGCCGCTTGAGCTGGCAAAGGAGCCCCCATGACCCATCGCATCCTCGTGCGCGCAGACGACCTCGGCTACTCCGAGGCGGTGAACTACGGGCTCGCGAAGTCCGTGAAGGAGGGCATCGTGCGCTCCGTGGGCGTGATGCCGAACATGCCGAGCGCGGAGATGGGCCTCGAGCTCCTGCGCGGCGAGGACGTGTGCCTCGGCCAGCACACGAACATCTGCGCGGGCTTCCCGCTCACCGACCCCGAGCGCATCCCGAGCCTCGTTCAGGAGAGCGGCGAGTTCAAGCCGAGCCGCGACTACATGCGGGCCTTCCGCGAGGGCCACGAGTTCGTGGACCTCGACGAGGCCATCCTCGAGATCGAGGCCCAGTACGAGCGCTACCTCGAGCTCGTGGGGGAGAAGCCGCACTACTTCGAGGCCCATGCCATCGCGAGCCGCACCTTCGCGAAGGCGCTCGCGATGGTGGCCGAGCGGGAGGGGCTCGACCTGCTCGCGCTGCCCGAGGACTTCTCCGGCCCCACGACCTTCCGCCACACGCAGCTCTACATGTCGATGGATTCGATGAAGCCCGGCTACGACCCCTATGCGAGCTTCAAGCGCGACGCGCTCAGGGACTACAGCGAGCACGCCCTCTGCATGTTCGTGATGCACCCGGGCTACCTCGACCACTACCTCCTCACGCACTCCTCGCTCACGATCCCCCGCACGCAGGAGGTGGCGATGGCCTGCGACCCGGCGATCCGCGCGTGGATGGTGGAACACGAGGTGCGGGTTGTGACCTACGACGATCTTGATTGACGCTGCGGCACTCTGGTGCACCCGATCTGCGTGGGATTTTGGGGGCTCACGTAGCGTTAGTACGCTACGCCCCCAAAATCCCACGCATCTCGGGCACCCCAGAGCGCCTCGCTGTCGTTTAGCTGATTCCCTGGCTCTTTGATGGTTGTGGCAAGGACTTTCGGGGGCGGGGACGCTACCCCTTCAGCAGCACCTTGTCGTCGGCGAGGGTGGTGCCGGCGCTCGCGCGGAAGAGCTCCAGCAGGTCGCCCACCTGCATGTG
>CANQNP010000111.1 GCA_947625235.1 uncultured Atopobiaceae bacterium
TAGTTCTCGATGAGGATGCCGAGGAAGCGCTCGATCGAGCCGAAGATGGCGCGGTGGAGCATCCACGGGCGCTTGTCGGTGTTGTCGGCGTCGCGATAGACGATGTCGAAGCGCTCGGGGAGGTTGAAGTCCACCTGGATCGTGGAGCACTGCCAGGTGCGCCCGATCGAGTCCTTCACCTTGATGTCGATCTTCGGACCGTAGAACGCGCCGTCGCCCTCGTTGATGTCGAAAGCGATGCCGCGGCGCTCGAGCGCCTCTTTGAGGAAGCTCTCCGCCTTCTCCCACATGTCGTCCGTGCCGATGGACTTCGCGGGGCGCGTGGAGATCTCGGCCGTGTAGGGCAAATCGAAGGTGCCCATGATGTAGTCCACGAGGTCGAGGATCGATTCGACCTCGTCCACCACCTGGTCCTCTGTGCAGAAGACGTGCGCGTCGTCCTGCGTGAAGCCGCGGGCGCGGAAGAGCCCGTGCACCGCGCCGGAGAGCTCGTGGCGATAGACGGTGCCGAACTCGAAGTAGCGAAGCGGCATCTCGCGGTAGCTGTGCATGTTCTGCTTGTAGATCAGCACGTGGCCCGGGCAGTTCATGGGCTTCACGCCGAACTCCACCTCGCGCGGGTCGTCGTCGGTGCCCTCGTTGATGGTGAAGAAGTACATGTTGTCGTGGTAGAAGTCGTAGTGGCCGGAGGTCTTCCACACGTCCGCGCGATAGACGTGCGGAGTGAGGACCTCCTGGTAGCCGCGGCGCATGAGCTCCTTGGCGAGCCAGGTCTTCATGGTGCGCACGACCGTGGCGCCCTTCGGCGAGAAGAGCGGCATGCCCGGCCCCACCTGCTCGATGAAATTGAAGAGCCCGAGGCGCGGCCCGAGGATGCGGTGGTCGCGCTTCTTGGCCTCCTCCATCATGGTCTCGTAGGCCTTGAGGTCCTTCTTCGAGGCGAAGGCCACACCGTAGATGCGCTGGAGCATCTCGTTTTCGGCATCGCCCTTCCAATAGGCGCCGGCCACGCGCGTGAGCGAGAAGGCGTCGCGCGGGAGCTTGCCCGCGGAGGGCACGTGCGGCCCGCGGCAAAGCTCGAGGTGGTCGCCGTGGGTGTAGACGGTGACGGTCTCCTCGGGGCCGAGCTCGTCCAAGATCTCGAGCTTGAGGGGCTCGTCCGCGAACATCTCCTGCGCCTTGGCGCGGGAGACGACCTCGCGATGGAAGGGCTCGTCCGCGCGGATGATCTCGCGCATGCGGGCCGTGATCTTCTCGAAGTCCTCGGTGGAGATGGTCTCGGGCATCTTGAAGTCGTAGTAGAAGCCGTTCTCGATGGCGGGACCCATGCCGAGCGCCACGTTCTCGAAGAGCTCGGAGACGGCCTCGGCGAGGATGTGCGCCAAGGAGTGGCGCATGACCTCGAGGCCCGCCTCGTCGCGCGAGGTGACGATGGTGATGGCCTCGCCGTCCGCAAGGGGCGTGGCGAGGTCCACGAGCTCGCCGTCGACGGTGCCGGCGAGCGCGGCGCGCGCAAGGCCCGCGCCGATGGCGGCCGCGGCGTCCGCGAGGGTCGCACCCTCGGCGAGCTCGAGCGGCTCTCCGTCGGGCAGCGTGACGTGGATGGGTTGGGCGGTGGTTTCGCTCATGGCAGATCCTCCTCTTTCTCGGCCTCACGATGGCCGGTCGTGCCTAGGGGAAGGGCGACCCCCACACTTCCTTGGATGGGGCGCGCGCTGGCTTCGCCCATGAAAAACCGCCTCGGCCACAAACCGAAGCGGCTCATGCGCGAACCGTGGGGCCCAAGGGCTCCTCCAGCGCACGCCTAGGAAGTCTGAGTTCGCCTGTTCATGGCGCCCAGTGTAGCAGAGCGGGCGCGCATGATCGCCGCGTCGGCGTTCCCGACGCGCCTCAGGCGACAAGGCCACGTTGCGATGGGGTACGTATACGTTTATCGTCTTTGTTTACGCATACGCAAGGAGGCGATCATGGCAACCACCATCGTGGCGGCGCGGATCGACGACGAGGTGAAGAGGCGCGCGGACAAGGTGCTCGCCGCGGCCCGGCTCACCCCCACCCAGCTCGTGCGTCGCGTCTACGACTACATCGCCACCGTCGGCGACGTGCCGGAGTTCGTGAAAGTCGATGAACACGAGGTTGTACTAGAAACTCCCGGATATCGAAACGATCTCCTCCAAGAGATCTTGGCCGATTCCCGAGCGGCAATGGATGCCTCGGCCCGTTCGTACGCGAGTACGCCCTACACGCGAGAGATGATGAAGCGGGAGCTCGGGCTACTGCTCGAACAGAAAATGTTGCACGGACGAAGGATGGGCATTGACTATGAAGACCTCAGCGACGTGTATCCGCCTGAAGACCTCGAGTTCCTCAGCGCATGGATGAATCCTTCGGCAAGCTATGACGATGCGCGTAGCTCTGCTCGCGATGGGGAGGCTTCATGAACGTCCTCCTCGATACCAATGTCCTGCTTGATCTATTCCGACCAAATCCAGCCGAAAGCATGCTCGCAGCTGAACTCCTGGATGCGGTCGCGAGCGAAGGTAACCGCGGTATTGTGGCCGCTACGTCCATTAAAGATGCATGCTGGATTCTCGAGGATGGGGTTGCTTTCAAACAGGTGTACCCAAGCCGCGCTTCACGACACGCATTGGCGCGAAAGCTCAGGAAGTTCGTGCTCAACGCCCTCACTATCGCACCGGTCGACGAAACGACGATTCGGAGAGCCGATCTCAACACCAAAGAAGAGGACTTTGAAGACGCCATCATTGCCGCATGCGCAGAGCTTTCTGGCGCCGATTGCATCGTAAGCAACGACCGCAAGGCGTTCCAGCATTGCAAGCTAAAGAAGTTCAGTCCATTGGGCTGTCTAGAAGCTTTGCAAGCCTAGGGTTTCCTGAGGTAGGCGAACCAGTAGACGACGCCGACGAGGACAGCGCCGCCGACGAGGTTGCCGAGGGTGGCGAGGGCGAGGTTCGCCGCCACGCCGGGAAGCGCGATCACCACCGCGTCCACGGCACCGGCGCCCGCGGCCTGCGCCACCCAGCCCATGGGGAGCAGGAACATGTTCGCCACGCAGTGCTCGAAGCCGCAGGCCACGAAGGCGCAGATGGGGAGCAAGACCGCGCAGAGCTTGTCCGCGACCGACCCCACGGCAAAGCCCATCCACACGGCGAGGCACACGAGGATGTTGCAGAGGATGCCGCGGAAAAAGACCACCGACGGCGCGAGGGTGACCTTCCCCGCCGCCACGGCCACCATCGCGTCCGCCACCGCACCCCCTCCCATGGCGCCGAAGTCCGCGAAGTAGAGGATGGCCACGAGCACGAGCGAGCCCACGAGGTTCCCGAGCCAGACGATCACCCAGTTCCTGAGCACCTTCGAGAACGGATAGCGCCCCGCGAGCGCGCCCATCACCATGAGGTTGTTCCCGGTGAAGAGCTCGGCGCCGGCCGTGACCACGAGGAAGAGGCCGAGGCAGAAGGCGAGCCCGCCGAGCACTTGCCCGAGCGCGAAGGGAAGCTCCGAATCGGCCTTCACGAGGAGCATGAACATGCCGCCCATGCCGATGAAGAGCCCCGCGAGGCACGCGAGGAGGAAGGCCTTCGCGCC
>CANQNP010000112.1 GCA_947625235.1 uncultured Atopobiaceae bacterium
GAGGCCGAGGCCCGCGGCGATCGCATGGCGAAGCGGCGCGGGGATCGCGTCCATGATGGCCTCGCGCAGGCCGCAGAGCACGAGGATGAGAATCACGACTCCCTCGACGAAGACGACGGCCATGGCGGTGCGCCAGTCGCAGCCATCGAGCGTGGAGAGCGTGAAGGCCACGACGGCGTTGATGCCCATGCCCGCCGCGCAGGCGATCGGGCGGTTTGAGAAGATGCCCATGAGGCACGTGCAGATGGCGGCGCCCACGCAGGTGGCGGTGACGCTCGCGGCGAAGGGAACGCCCGCCGCCTCGAGCAGCCCCGGGTTCACGGCGATGATGTAGGCCATCGCGAGGAAGGTCGTGAGGCCGGCGCGCATCTCCTGGCCAACCGACGAACCACGTTCACGAAGGTGGAAGAAGCTCTCCATGAGCTCAAATCCCCTCTCTTGCTAGTGCGTACAGATCTCGTGGCGTATGGGAATGCAGGTCGACGGGGTGCGAGGGCTCGCCCCCCGTGAATGCCTAAAGGGTGCCGCTCGAGCCGAAGCCGCCGGTGCCGCGATCGGTCTCCGAGAGCTTCCCGACCTCCTTGATGGAGACCTGCGGGACCTCCTGGATCACAAGCTGCGCCACGCGCTCCCCGCGGGAGATGAAGAGCTCGCGCTCGGGGTCGAGGTTGATGGCGCACACCTTGAGCTCGCCGCGATAGTGCGAATCGACGAGTCCCGGGGTGTTGGCCATGGAGAGGCCCTCCTTGAGGGCGAGGCCGCTCCTGGGCTGCACGAAGCCCGCGTAGCCCTCGGGGATGGCCACGGCGATCCCCGTGGAGACGAGGCGACGCTCGAGGGGTTTCAACGTGACATCTTCAGATGAACGAAGGTCGAGGCCGGCGTCGCCCTTGTAGGCGTACGACGGCAGGTCGACCTCGGGGTCGAGACGCTGGACCTCCAGCTCGATTCCGCTCACCGCGAATCCTCTTCTCTCTCGTTCGCCAGGCGCTGAAGCTCCCGGGAAAACTCTTCCACGCTGTCGAAATGGCGATAGACCGACGCGAATCGCACGTAGGCCACCTTGTCGATGTCGAGGAGGCCGTGGAGGATCATGTCGCCGATGTCCGAGGCCCTCACTTCGCTCGTGCCGGAATCGCGCACGCGATTCTCCACGCTCTCGATGAGGCGATCGAGCGTGGCGAGATCCACCCCGCGCTTGACGGTGGCGCGCACGAGGCCGCGCATGAGCTTCTCGCGGTCGAAGGGCTCCTTGGCCCCGTTGCGCTTGATGACGACAAGTGGCTGCTCTTCTCGCCGCTCGTAGGTGGTGAAACGATAGCCACAGGCTTCACATTGCCGGCGTCTGCGTATGGCGTTTTCGTTCTCGGAAGGCCGAGAATCGATCACCTTGGATTCGACGCACCCGCATACGGGACAGCGCATGGGCCCCCTTTGTCGGCCGGCAAGACCGCTAGACCCTACCACATATTGAGCGCAAAGCACCTCCGAACCCCCATAGCTTCGCAGCCACGGGCGTGATACGGCCGCAAGAAGGCATGCCGAAGAGGGGGATTAGCCATGCCAATTCGGGACGAGGAGCCTCTGGCCCGCGTAGATGGTGGCGTTGGGAAGGTCGTTCATCTCCTCGACCCAGGAGACGAGGCGCCCGCTTTCCACGGGCGGGAGGTCGCGCGCGTCGAGGATCGAGCGGATGGTCTCCCCTGAGGCGACGACATACGGCTCCCAGGAGAGGGCGTCGTGGTAGCCCGCGAGGGCCGCGTTCTCGGAGATGGATCCGATGATGACGCTCAGGGCGCAGAGAAGGCAGAGCGTGGCGAACACCGCCGCCCGCGCGAGGCTTCGAGGCCGGGATGCCGCGCTCGGTTCGCGCTCCTCCAAGGATCCGGAGAAGTCCAAGGGAAGCGCCTCCCCTTCGAGCGCGAGGGCGAGGATCGGCGTTTCCGCTTCCGCGGCGCCTTGCTCCTCGAGGCGATCTCGATGGCCGCCCTCCCAGAGGACGAATGGCGAGCCCTTGACGCCGCGTCCCATGGCTTGGTCGATCGAATGCGCGGGTGCCTCGATGTGTGTGGTGGCCATACGCCCTCCCCTCGCGTGGTTGATGCGACCCTATCACCCGAACTTGACAACAATTACGGACCGAACACGTGTTTGCATCATAGCAGAGCGAATCGAAACCGAACAGATGTTTTCAGAACGAATGTTTGGTACTATGTGCCCAAAGAAGGGAGCTGCCATGCCCAGACGTGCCCTCTCGAAGAGCGTCCAGCGCATCTACGACTTCATCTGCGCGTATTCATCCGAACACGGCTACCCGCCCACCGTGCGCGAGATCGGGCGGGCGGTGAATCTCAGCTCGCCCAGCACGGTGCACATGCACCTGCGCACGCTCGAGGCGCTCGGCTACATCAAGCGGGATCCAAACAAGCCGCGCGCGCTCGAGATCTGCGATCTCGGCCACCACGCCTCCGAAGGCGAGCGCCCCGAGGCGGAGGTCATCCCCTTCCCCGTGGTGGAGAACCCCTCCACCGGCCTCACCACGCTTCCGGTGGTGGGTCGGGTGGCGGCGGGCACGCCCATCCTCGCCGAGGAGAACATCGAGGAGACGCTCACCCTCCCCACCTCGCTCGTGGGCGATGGCGCGAGCTTCCTCCTGAAGGTCCAGGGCGAGTCGATGATCGACGCCGGCATCTTCGACGGCGACCTCATCTTCGTGCGCGAGGAGCCAAGTGCCGAGGACGGCGAGATCGTCGTGGCGCTCGTGGACGATTCCGCCACGGTGAAGACCTTCTACAAGGAAGACGATCGCGTGCGCCTCCAACCCGAGAATCCCACGATGGATCCCATCTACGCGGACAATCCGCGCATCCTCGGACGGGTCACGGGCCTCCTTCGCACTCGCATCTAGGGCACGGGGCCCGTGGCCGAGCGCCAGAGGATCCACGCTTTCGACATCGCGCGCGGTGCCGCCGTGGTGTCGATGGTCGCGTTCCACACCATGTACGACCTCGTGAGCTACGAGGGCATCGAGGCACCGTGGTTCTGGGGCGTCCCCGGCGACATCTGGCGCGCGTCCATCTCGTGGACCTTCCTCCTTCTCGCCGGGAGGATGTTCTCCATATCGCGGGATAACTTGCGTAGGTGCGCGAAGTACCTGCTGGTCGCGGCGCTCATCTTCATCGTGACCACGGTGGTGGCCGTGGATGTGCCGGTGAGCTTCGGGATCATCTACTGCATGGGCGCTTCTACGCTCCTCTTCGCCTGCGCGCAGCGTCTGGGGGCTCGCTTCTCGCATCCCGCCGTGGCGGTGGCGCTCGGCATCTCGTTTCTGTGCTGCCTCGAGGTGCCGCACGGGCGCTTCGGCCTCGGCCCCCTTTCCGTGGCGCTTCCCCGCGAGCTCTACGCCACGCCCTGGCTCTCGTGGCTCGGCTTTCCCGGAGGGGGCTTCGCCTCGGGCGACTACTATCCTCCTATCCCCTATGCGCTCCTCTACGGCGTGGGCGTGGTGTGGGGGTATTGCGTGAGCTCGGAAAACGCGCCACGGTGGTTCCTCGATGCCCGATGCCGTCCCCTCGAGTTCCTCGGACGCCATTCGCTCGTCATCTAC
>CANQNP010000113.1 GCA_947625235.1 uncultured Atopobiaceae bacterium
TCGCCCTCCACGAGGCCGATGTGCGCCCTGACCTCGTAGCCATCGTCCCGGAAGTCGATGAACTTGCAGAGCTTATCCGCAGGATGTGGCACATGGGCCGTGAAAAGGGCGATCACGGGATTCACGCCCACACCGTAGAACGTGTCGGTGTTGCAGGTGATGACGCCCTCAAGGGTGTGGTGCTCCATGATGCTCTTCTTGAACGCCTTCTCATCCTTGGACTTCCCCGTCATGGAGGATTGGGGCACGATCACCGCCGCACGCGCTCCCACCACGAGCGAATCCAGCAGACGCTCTAGGAAGGAAAGCTCGTATTGCTCCGGGTCGGCCTTCGAGCCTTGGGAATACGGCGGATTCATCAGTCCCACCGTGCAGCCCTTGAGCTGCACTTGCGACGGGTTCTTGCGGAGGAAGTCGCAGCATTCGAGGTTGCTGTTGCCATCGCCGCGCAGGATCATGTTCGCCGCTGCGACCGCGAACATGTTGCTCTGGATCTCGAAGCCGTGAAGCTGGTTTCGCTTGATGCCCATCCTCTCGGTATCGGAGTCGGCGAGCGTAAGCATCCTGTGCATGGCAGAGATCAGGAAGCCAGCCGTTCCGCACGCCGGGTCGAGCACCTTGTCGCCCTCGCCCACATCCGTAAGATCGCACATGAGGTCGCAGATATGGCGAGGGGTGAGGATGATTCCCAAGGACTGACCGTCGCCGCCGGAATAGCTCATGAACTCGCCGTAGAAGCGGCCTATGAAGTCCTCGCTGGTCTTCTGGTACTTGATGTTCTTGAAGACGCGATCGTAGAGGAATTCCGTGTAGAACTTGAGCGGCGTCTTGCCCAGAACGTCGCTCACCTCGTTGAGGCGGAAGCTAGTCCGCAAGATGGCGAACTCCGCGAGGAGCTTGTCCTTCTTCGCATCCGGCCCCACATCGGATCTCGTGAGGCGATTGCGGACGGCGTTCAGCAGCTTGTCCCCGTCGCGGTTCCCCGGAAGCTGATCGCCAGTGAGCGAGGCTATGGAGAATCCGCCGGACTTTATCTCGTCGAGCGCGAGGAGGATACCCGCCACCACGAGTGGTTTGTCTTGGTCTTTGAGCGTCCCGTAGGTTCTCAGATACTCGTGAAGCTCGGCTGCGTCCTTGAGGATCTGCTCGGTGGTCTTCTCAACGTCAGTCTCTTCCTCAAGGACGTATCGGGTGTAGTACTCGTCGACGTTCTGCCCGGTGAAAGATACGAACGACTCGATGTCGGGAAGTACCTTGTATTCCCCGCGGTCATCGACCCACAGGGGCGTGATGGTGTGATTCTTCGCATCGCCGGACACCCCGATGGCGAACACCTTCCGGAAGGTACTGTTCTGGGCGATGTGCTTCGCGTAGTAGTAGGCACCGTTCACGGCGTATTCGGTTACGGCTTTAAGGCTCATGTCGAGAACGTCGTTTGCGGTCAGCCTCATGTGCTTGTCGAGGTCTGCCTTGTCCTCGATCACGAGGACGAAATCCTTCGTCACGGAGACGAATTCGGGATAGCCCGCTTTGCCCGTGCCGCGCTTGGATGCGCTGCTTAGCGCCTTGTCGATCTCTTTGATCGAACTTCCTTGCGGATCGTAGCGGATGTCACACTCGTCAAGTTGCTGCGCAACCCAGAGGTCGGTACGTGCCTCCCTCTTCGCCATGAAGACCCCCTCCGACATCCGAATGACCTCAACAGAGCTATAGGGTACCTAAGTTGCCTCTCACTAATCCGATGAGCAAAACCACGTGGTAGAGGGCCTATTTGCGCTGGGGCACGACGTTTGAAAACCGCAGGTAACTTTAGCGCGTGAAGCTCGTCTAACGGGCGTTGATGCGCTACCTGATGTCAAGTACGTGGGGGATGCCTGAGGTAAGAGGGCCTCACTCGAGAGATCTGGGTTTAGCAAGTGCTATGACGCGCGGCAGCTTACTAGGGTCACCATGTAGGAAGATCGGGATAATCGGCTTGTTGACTCAGCATGAAGGACGAGGGAGGCGAGCATGGAGCCGATCCGCGCCTACTTTGACCTCGCGGGCATGGCTGGCGTGGATGCCCTCGTCGAGGATGCGGACGATGCGGCCCGGAACCTCGCCGCATGCGGGGAGCCGAAGGACGCCGAGCGAAGGATCGGCATCGAGGGCTACGAGGAGTGGTTTCTCGCGCGCATGGCGCACGGCTCGGCGGCGATCGAGGGAAGCGCGCTCACCCTCGCCGAGACGTCGCTCGTGCTGGAGCGCGACTTCGTGCCGAGAGATCGCAAACAGCGAGACGACATGATGAGCGCCATCGGCATAGCGGATGCTTACCGCTATGCCATGCGGCAAGCCAGGGAGGGGCGCGTCCTCAGCCGCTCGCTCATGCAGGGCATCCACGAGAGGGTGTCCATCGACATGGACGATTCGGTTCGGGGAGCGCTGCGGACGATCCCCGTTCGCATCAAGGGATCCGCGAGCGTCCCACCGGAGGCGCAACAGGTGGAGTCGCTGCTCGACGACCTTGCGCGCCTCGCAACCGAGGCCGATCTGCATCCCCTCCTCGTCGTCGCGGCCACGTACAAGGCCTTCGACGCCATCCACCCCTTCGCGGACGGCAACGGACGCACGGGCAGGGCGCTCATGAACTTCCAGCTCGCCTCCCTCGGCTACCCTCCCATCGCAATCGACGCGGGAAGGCGAGGGGACTACCTCTCAGCCCTTGAGGAATGGGACATCAGCTGCGACCCGAGGCCGCTTGCCTCGCTCATCTGCGAGCAGGTGGCCGTCGAGGCCGCCAATCGCAGGGCGATACTCGCCCCACCAACCTGCGCGGTCTAGCGGGATTCACACGATCGGGATGCAGTGGCCATTGATGAGATGCATCGGGCAAGTGGAACGTATGACGAGGAGAGCCAAGTAGGCAGGGCCCTCCCACCTCGCACTGCAGAAGCGAAGGCAGTAAAGAAACACTGAGCTAGAGGCTCTGCGTGATCCCAAAGAAGCTTGGGTGGTGTTCAAATGGTGCCATTTTCGACGGCGTGTTCGTCATGGCTTCCACCGGCGTCCTGCGACACGCGTACCTGCCATTTTTGGACTGAGAGCGCCGAAGGGATCGTGCGGACGTCCTGCGCCATACAGTCATATGGGCGCACTACCTCGAGTTTTCTGGCGCGCCCGGAGCCGAATCGCGCTGATCCGAAGTTGCCTTCGCGAAAGTGGAGTAATTTACGTAGCCCTTCAGAAGACTACATAAACTACTCCGATAGTACACATTGTTTACTCTCCCCTATTCCCACTCGATGGTCGCCGGGGGTTTGCTCGTGATGTCGTAGACGACGCGGTTCAGGCCGGGGACCTCGCCGACGATGCGGCGCGAGATCTGCGCGAGGACGTCGTGGGGGAGGCGCGCCCAGTCGGCGGTCATGGCGTCGGCGCTCTCCACGGCGCGAAGGATCACGGGGCGCTCGTAGGTGCGCTCGTCGCCCATCACGCCCACGCT
>CANQNP010000114.1 GCA_947625235.1 uncultured Atopobiaceae bacterium
GCGCGCAGGCCGCCCGAGGGGAAGCTCGAGGCGTCCGGCTCGCCCTGGACGAGCTCCTTGCCCTGGAACTGCATGAGCGCGGTGCCGTCGCCGCGGGGCGCGATGAACGAATCGTGCTTCTCGGACGTGATGCCCGTGAGCGGCTGGAACCAGTGCGTGTAGTGCGTCGCACCCTTCTCGAGCGCCCACTCCTTCATGGCATGGGCCACCTCGTTCGCGATTTCGAGGTCGAGCGGCCGCCCTTCCTTGATGACCTTCGAGAGCTCCTTGTACGTCGGACGCGGCAGGCGCTCCTGCATCACCGCGTCGCTGAAGACCAGGCTTCCGTACTCTTCGCTGACCTTGTCGGCCATGGATCCTCCCTTTCCTTGGCGCGTCTTCCCGGCGCCCCGCGCGCGGGAAGCGATCTCGGCACAATCTAGGGCCCGCGCGTTTCGGCTTCTTTTCGAATTCCGGTCAAACAGTATGCGACTTAAGGGCCATTGCGCGCCCACGCTCGAAGTGCCGCGGGGGCGGGCTGCTAGCATGGACGCAGCGAACCTCGAAGACCCCCGGAGGCCCCCATGCCCGAGCGTAAAACGATCGCCATCGTCGACGGCAACTCCCTCATGCATCGGGCGTTCCACGCCATCCCGCCCACGATGACCTCGCCCTCGGGCGAGCCGACGAACGCCGTCTTCGGCTTCGTGTCGATGCTCGTGAAGCTCGAGGAGAGCTTCAAGCCGTGGGGCGTCGTCTGCTGCTTCGATAAGGGCAAGCCCGAGGCGCGGCTTACGCTCTACCCCGGCTACAAGGCCAAGCGCCCGCCGATGGATCCGGCGCTGCGCACGCAATTCCCGCTCGCGAAGGACCTCCTCGCCGCGCTCGCCGTGCCCGTCGTGGAGCTCGAGGGCTGGGAGGGCGACGACCTTCTCGGCACCCTCGCGAAGCAGGGCGAGGCGGAGGGCTACGACGTCCTCCTCATCACGGGCGATCGCGACATGTACCAGCTCTCCTCCGAGGCGGTGAAGGTCGTCTCCACGAGGAAGGGCCTCGCGGACGTGCAGGTGATGACGCCGGAGACGGTGGCCGACCTCTATAGCGGCATCACCCCCGAGCTCGTGCCGGACTTCTACGGCCTCAAGGGCGACACCTCGGACAACATCCCCGGCGTGCCGGGCATCGGCCCGAAGAAGGCCGCCCAGCTGATCGGCCAGTTCGGCTCGCTCGACGAGGTGATCGCGCACGCCGACGAGGTGAAGGGCAAGATGGGCGAGAACCTCCGCGCGCACGTGGAAGACGCCCTCCTCTCGCGCAAGCTCGCCATCATCCGCACGGACGCGCCCGTGGAGGTGGACCTCGCCGAGAGCCGTTTCCCGAGCTTCGACCCGAAGGTGGCGCGCGAGGCCTTCTCCGAGCTCGGCATTCGCGGGCTCGCCACGCGCGTGCTCGCGCTCGGCGGCGAGGAGGCCGACGAGCAGGAGCTGGAGGAGGAGCGCGCGCTCAACCTCCCCGAGCCGCTCACCGGCACCGCCGCGCGCGACGCCTTCTCCCGCGCCGCCAAGGAGGGGCGTTGGCTCGCCATGGGTATGGATCCCGGCGACAGTGCGAACATCTTCGCCGAGCCGCCGAAGCTCTGGGTGGCCACGGGCTCCGAGCTCCTCCTCTTCGAGGGCGCCGAGGCCACGGACCTCGCGGTCTTGGCGCTCGAGGAGCACAAGGTGGCCGCGATCGACCTCAAGGCGCTCATCCACGCGGTCTATCCCGCAAACACCCACGAGCCCACGACGCTCGACATCCACAAGGTGGAGGGCGCGCGGCTCTTCGATTGCTCCGTGGCCGCCTACCTGCTCGATTCCACGGTGGGCGACTATTCGCTCCGTCCGCTCGTGCTGAACTACCTCGGCATCGAATGCCCGCGCGGGGAAGGCGCCCCCACGGACGGCGCGCTCGGCGCGTGGGCGGCGGCAAGGCTCGTGGAGCCGATGGCCGAGAGGCTCTCGAAGGCGGGCGCGCTCCCGTGCTTCCAGGAGATCGAGATGCCGCTCGTGGGCGTGCTCTGCGCGATGGAGCGCGAGGGCATGGAAGCCGATCCCGCCACGCTCCGGCGCGAAGACGCCGAGCTCTCCGCCACCATCGACGCCCTGAAGGAGAGGGTGTGGGCCGAGGCCGGCGAGGAGTTCAAGCTCGAATCGCCGAAGCAGCTCTCGCACGTGCTCTTCGAGGTGCTCGGCCTTCCCACGACGGGCCTCAAGAAGACGCGGCGCGGCTTCTACTCCACGAACGCCCAGACGCTCCAGGAGCTCGCCCAAGACCACGGCATCGTCCGCGACGTGCTCGATTATCGCGAGCTCGACAAGATCCGCTCCACCTACCTCGCGGCGCTTCCCGCCCTCATCGCCTCCGACGGGCGCATCCACACGACCTTCAACCAGACGGTCGCTGCGACGGGGCGCCTCTCGAGCTCGAATCCGAACCTCCAGAACATCCCCGTGCGAAGCGAGGTCGGCCGCCAGGTGCGCCGCGCCTTCACGGTGGGCGAGGACGAGGTCTTCCTCGCGTGCGACTACTCGCAGATCGAGCTCCGGCTCCTCGCGCACCTCTCGGGCGACGAGAACCTCGTGGCCGCGTTCAACTCCGGACGCGATTTCCACGCCCAAACCGCCTCTCGCGTGTTCGGCGTGCCGCTCGAGGAGGTGACGAGCGAGCTCAGGCGCCGCGCGAAGGCCGTGAACTTCGGCATCGTCTACGGCCAGCAGGCCTTCGGGCTCGCGCAGAACCTCTCCATCAGCCGCGGCGAGGCGCAGATGCTCATCGACACCTACTACGCCGCCTATCCGGGCGTGCGCCGCTACCTCGACGAGACCGTGGAGCGCGCGCGGAAGCTCGGCTACGCGGAGACGATGTACGGGCGCCGCCGCCCCGTGCCGGACATCACCTCGAGCAATTTCCAGCAGCGCTCCTTCGCCGAGCGCACGGCCATGAACCACCCGATGCAGGGCTCCGCGGCCGACATCATCAAGATCGCGATGGCGCGCGTGGCCCGCGAGCTCGCAGAAGGCGGCTACCGGGCGAGGCTCGTGCTGCAGATCCACGACGAGCTCGACCTCGAGGTGCCGAAGGCCGAGCTCGAGGCGGTGTCCGCGCTCGTGAAGGAGACGATGGAGGGCGTCGTGGAGCTGAAGGTGCCGCTCATCGCCGAGTGCTCCTTCGGCGCCACCTGGGCGGACGCGAAGTAGCGGAGCCGCAACGCTCGGATTTCCTCCACGCGCGGCGGATGCCCCCGCGGCTACATCGAGGCGAGGAGCGCGATGTTGAGCCCGGTGACGATGGCGCCGATCACGAGCAGCACCACCTTGAGCAAGGTCGAGTTCGCGTACTTGCCCATCACGCGCTTCGAGCTCGTGAGGTAGATCTGCACGAAGATCGTGATCGGCAGCTGCATCGAGAGGAGCGCCTGGCTCCAGATGAG
>CANQNP010000115.1 GCA_947625235.1 uncultured Atopobiaceae bacterium
GCGCAGCAGGTAGCCCACGCCGAAGCCCTTCGGGTGGTGGCCGTTATAGGCCTCGACCGCCTGGACGTCCACGTCGCGAAAGACCTTGTGCCCGAGCTCGGAGGCCCTCCAACCGTGCTCGAGGAACTCCGCCTCGCGCCAGATGACGGTGCTCGGCTTGTGCGCGGGCTTGTCCACGGCGTTGTGGTCGTAGTGTTCGTGGGTGACGAGGATGAGGTCAGCCGGCACGTCGTAACCCTCGCCCGCGAAGGGGTCCACGTAGACGACCGTGCCCGCCTTCGTGATGATCCGCATGCTCGCGTGCCCCTGGTAGAGGATCTCGCCCCTCTTCGCGCCCGTGCCCGCCATCGCGCACCCCTTTTCGCCGTGCCTTCCCGCTCTCCGTCTCTGCGTGCCGTGCTCGCGTGCCGTGCCTGCTCGTCGCGCCCTCGCGCCTCCGCGCCTGCTCGCCGCGCCTCCACGCTTGAAGCTGAGGGTACTCCCTTGCACGCGTGGCGCGCGTGGCCTTGCGGTGTGCGTCCAGCTGCCACGGCCTCGCTTGCGGTGTATCTCGAGGCACGGGTGCCCTTCGGGTGTATCGAAAAGCGCCGCGCCCCTGCTAGCGGTGTGCGAATCGGGCCGATTCACACCGTTTTCACCCCAATTCGCGACACCCTAAGCGCCTCCGTGCCACGAGATACACCCGAAGGCCCCGTGCGACCCCCGTGCGAAGCAAGACAGAAGAACCGTCCCTTTCGTCTTGGCGGGCCCCAGTGTCTTGCGTGGGCCGATGGGGTTTCCGCTACCGTAGGATCATGCGACTGAGGGGAGGAGGGCCATGCAATCGCAGTCCACCCGCACGCGCGCGCAGGCGCCGGCCCGCACGCAGGTGCCGCCCACGCGCTACCGGCGGCTCTTCGTGTTCATCTCGTTCATCCCCCTCTATGGCGCGTCTTTCGCGTTCTCGGCGATATCGCTTGCCGAGCGCGTCTTCGCACCCGCGTACCTCGGCGTCTCCGAGGGCATCGCCGAGGTGGGCGATCCCGCCACGTTCCCCGTGCTCAACACCATCAACCTCGCGTGCACCGCCACGATGGTCATCTTCGGGATCGTGGGCCTCGTCACCTTCGGACGAAAGAGCCGCCTTCCGGCCACCCTCTGCACGAGCGCCGCCACGCTCGAGCTCAAGAACGACCAGGCGCTCACGTTCTACATCTCGTTCGTCATCCCCCTGCTCGCGCTCGCGCTCCGGCTCAGCTGGTCGGCCTTCGCCGCCTATTGCGTGGCCGTGGGCTTCCTCATGGTGCTCCTCGGGCTTCGAATGGCTTCACCTTGAGGAGAAATCATCCCAATAGGTAAGAATCCAAATCCGTTGCGCAGAATAGTACGTATAGGTAAGATTTAATGTAGACGCAGCACAATCGTACGAATCGGGAAGATCGCAATCGATGCGGAGGCGCCATGCGCAAACCGAGCTTCACTCCCGGTACCGTGTATTCCATGGAGGACCTCGGTCCGTATTTGCGTCAAAGGCGAAAGCAGCGTGGCTACACACAAGAGCAAGTCGCCCTTGGCATCGGCATGAGCCCGCGTCTCATCGGCGAGATGGAGCGCGGTCGCGGCACCGTTGGTTTTGACCGCGTGATCACCTACGCCAACAACCTCGGCATCGACCTCGTCGTAAAGCCCCGGGGTGAGTGAGCATGGCCGCCCGATCGACTGGCGCGAATGGAAACCACAGGACGCAAGCGGTTCTCTCGAAAAGTAACGTACGTCAGCCGCTCTTCAGCGCGAGCACGCTCGCCGAGCCACTTCTCGTCTATCGAGAGATACACGATCACTACCAGTTGGTAGGTCGCTTGGATCCCCAGCCGGATGGCGCTCGGTTCGCCTACGATCCGGATTACCTTTCGGGTGCGATGGAGACTACGGAACCTTCCGTCCCGATATCGCGAGCTCTCCCCCTGCGACCGACGCCATTCAGTCCCGGGGAAACCCAGTCATTCTTCGAGAACCTCCTTCCCGAGGGCGATGTGCGGCGGATCCTCAGCGACGCGATGCGCAATCGGGAAGCTGTCTATCCGCGGCTCTTGCAAGTGCTCAACCATGAATCATCCGGGGCACTCGTCTTCGCGGGAAATGGGGAGGAACCATGGGGAGATCAGGCCTACGAGCCTTGCGAGTTCTCGCTTCTCGAAGCCTTTGCGAGGGAACCTGTGCGGGTGGCCGCCGAGCTGGATCTCTCAAGCCATCTATCCTTGGCCGGCGCCCAAGCGAAGATCGGTCTCTACCATAGGGGAACTGACCCGCGTGCGGGATGGTTCACACCGCGTGGAACGGCGCCGACGACCCACATAGTCAAGGCCGGTGACCCACTTCTTGTGCATGAGACGATCAACGAAGCCCTCTGCCTCGAGACGGCCCGACGCTGTGGATTCGACGTGGAAGAGTCCTTTCTCATCCCTATCAAGGGAGAGGCTCCACTCCTTGCGGTGTCACGTTTCGATAGAACCCTCCCGCAGGCCGGGGACGCACCCCTTCGAGTGAGCGATCTCCCGCGTCCTCGACGCCGCCATCAGGAGGATCTGCTTCAGGCGCTCTCACTGCCATCGTGGGCGCGATACGAGGTGACGGGCCAACCGAACGCCCCGCTCGTCAGCAGATTGCTCCAGCGCAGTTCCGCAGATCCCCTCGGGGATCGCATGGCGTTCTTCAAGCTACTTATTTTCGATCTGCTCGTAGGCAATTGCGACAATCATCTGAAGAACCATTCGCTCCTTTGGGATATCGATTGGCGGGAATGTAGGCTCTCGCCCGCCTACGACATCGTGAATACGCGAGCCTACGGTTTTCGGCCGGAGATGGCCATTGCGTTCAGTCCATCCCGCCGAATAGATGATGTCGTGTGGGACGATGTGACCGATACGGCCTGGGAGATGGGGTTCCCGGCGACGATCGTCGCGCGTCTCTTCGACGAAGTGGCAGAGCGGTTCTTTGCGGCGCTCGATGGTGCGGAAGAATACATCGCTGCCCAGGGATTCCCATCGGTGCGGGATGTAGCACCATTCATTGCGCTCGAGGCACAGGTGCGACTCGAGCGCATCGCTGCGACAAGGTAAGCGAGGCTTTTCAGGGTGCCCGAGATGGGGCCGATCGTGGAGCCGCAACAACCCAGTGGGTTGTTGCGAAAGCACTACCTTACAGGTCAAAAACGCGAGCTACCCTCCCAAGCGAACTCGAGAGGGTAGCGTACTTCGCTACTCGAGGCTCCAGGATCGGCCCTAGATTGGGTGCTATGGGAAGCCGCAGCGTCGGCTCCAAGAATGGTGGAGCTAGGGACGAGCCAAACGCCAGCGAGGCTTTTCAGAGTGCCCGAGATAGGGCCGATCGTGGAGCCG
>CANQNP010000116.1 GCA_947625235.1 uncultured Atopobiaceae bacterium
GTTCATGTAGGTGCCCATGGCCTCGGTGAGCTGCGCCATCACCTGCTGCGTGACCGCGGCGGTGTAGCTCCCCACGAACTGAGAGACGATCGCCTGCGCGGGCTCGGTGTCCATCCACTCCTCGAAGGTGAGCGGCTCCTCGCCGGCTGCCTGCCCGCCTTCCTGCGCCCATTGCTGCAGGTACGCCGCGTAGCCGCCCGCGAGCGCCTGCGTCATCTGCTCCACGGTCTCCTCGGGCATGGGCTGCACGAGCGTGGAGGGGTCGATGCCGAGGTCCTCGAGCGTGAAATGCATGTCGGGCATCTCGGACTGCCCGGGGCCGCCGAGCCCCGAGAGGTCGAGGCCGGAGAGGTCGACGCCGCCGAGCGCCGAGGCGTCGATGTCGAGCGCGGCCTCGTCGAACTGGAAGGCGTCCGCCATCGCGTCCTCGTCGATGGTGAAGAGCGATTCGGGGTCGAAGGCGCCATCGCCCTCGCCCTCCTGCTCCTCTTCGAAGGTGAGGCCGTTGAAGACGTCCACCTTGGGGTCGGCGAGCTGCGCCTTCACGATGTCGCTCTCACTCGCCTCGGCGATGAGGTGCTCCACGAGCTCGGGGGTGTAGTAGACGCCCGCGGTGAGGAAGGCCGAGGTCGCCTCCTCGTTCGGCTGGATGACGCCGCAGACGTGGAGGTCCTCGCCCTTGGCGATGAGACCCTTCATGTAGGCCTCGTCGTCGGACTTGTCCATCCACACGTCGTGCTCGGAATCATAGGTGTAGTAGTCCGCGGCGAGGACGAGCTTCATCTCCACGCCCATGAGGTCCTCGACGGTGTAGGTGGCGTCGTCTTCCGCCACCTCGACGGTCTCCTCGTTCGCGAGCTGGCGCACCATCGCGTCGAGCTGGTCGCCGTCGCGAATGCCGAGGACGTAGAGCTCGAAGTCCGAGACCGTGCCATCGCGCCCGAGCACCATGAGCACGTCCGTGGGCTCCTCGGGCCACGTGCCGCTCACGAGGTCGTACTGCTCCTTCACGAGGTCGAGGTTCTCCGGGAGCTCGGAGAAGATGTCCGTGGACATGAGCTGCGCCATGAACTGCGAGCTCCCCACGCCGATGCCGAGCGCGCTGAACGTCTCGTCGGGGTTGATCTTGTCCACGCCGTCTGTGGTGTTCGCGTTGTAGACCTGCGGCACCACGTTGTAGCGGTACTCCACCGAGCGCGCGTAGCGGTCGATCTCCTCGGCGTCGTCGTCGAGGAACTCCTTCAGCGAGGCGAGGTCGTTGTTCCCGAAGCTCGAGAACATGCGATCGATCACGCTCACCTCGTGGAGGTCTCCCGCCTCGGCGGGCTCGTCCTCGGTGTCGAGGTCCATCGAGATCCCCATCATCGAGGTCATGTCGAAGCTCGAGGAGGTGATCTGGATCGGATAGGACGAGAGCGTGTCCTCCTCGACGCTCATGATGTAGTCGTTCACGCCGTTCGCGAGGGCGAGGATCGCGGCGATGCCGATGATGCCGATCGACCCCGCGAAGGCCGTCATGATGGTGCGGCCCTTCTTCGTCATGAGGTTGTTGAAGGAGAGCGAGAGCGCCGTGAGGAAGCCCATGCGCGCGGGGCGGATCTCCTTCCTCCGCTCCCGCCTGCCCTCCGCTTCGGGGTCGTAGGGCCGAGAATCGGAGACGATCCGGCCGTCTGCGAGCGAGACGATGCGGGTGGCGTACTCCTCGGCGAGCTCGGGGTTGTGCGTGACCATCACCACGAGGCGATCCTGGGCGATCTCTCGCAGAAGGTCCATGATCTGCGTCGAGGTCTTCGAATCGAGCGCGCCCGTGGGCTCGTCGGCGAGCACGATCTCGGGATCGTTCACGAGGGCGCGCGCGATGGCCACGCGCTGGGCCTGGCCGCCGGAGAGCTGGTTCGGGCGCTTCTTCGCGTGCTCGGCGAGGCCCACCTTCCGCAGGGCCTCCAGCGCCCGCTGCCGGCGCTCCTCGCGTCCCACGCCGGAGAGCGTGAGCGCGAGCTCCACGTTGGCGAGCACCGTCTGGTGCGGGATGAGGTTGTAGCTCTGGAAGATGAAGCCCACGCGGTTGTTGCGGAAGGTGTCCCAGTCCTTCGAGCGGTAGTCCTTCGTGGAGATGCCATCGATGAGGAGGTCTCCCGAATCGGCGTGGTCGAGCCCGCCGATGATGTTCAGGAGCGTCGTCTTGCCCGAGCCCGAGGGCCCGAGGATCGCCACGAACTCGCTGTCGCGAAACGCGAGCGAGACGCCGTCGAGTGCCACCTGCGAGAGGTCGCCCGTCTCATAGGACTTCGCGATGGAGTGGAGCTCGAGCATGATCCCCCGCTGCGCTCAAGATGAAGTCACAACTCACCGCGCCGTATTCTAGTCCTGCGCTCGCCGCCCATAAAACCTCCAAGCGAGCCTCCCATGGAGCTCACCGAATGCCCACGACGCGCTCCGCCCGGGGCCTCTACGCTCTACGCAGGGCTCATAAGCGCGGAGCTCGCCATTCACGTTCCTAGGCACACGCCACAGCGAGGAGGAAGCATGGACCACGATTCCATCGTCACCACCATTTCCAAGGGCGCGCTCGAGGTGAAGGTCGATTCCTTCGGGGCGCAGGTGACGAGCATCAAGCGCGAGGGCATCGAGTACCTCTGGCAAGGCGACGGCACCTGGTGGCACGGCCAATCCCCCGTGCTCTTCCCCATCGTCGGGCGCCTTCGCGACGACTATTGCGAGACCTCCCGCGGCCCCGCGCCGATGAAGCGCCATGGCGTGGCCCGCATCTCGCCCTTCGAGATCGACGAGGCCGTGGAGGACAAGATCGCGCTCACGCTCGTCGCAAACGACGACACCCGCGCGCTCTACCCCTTCGACTTCTCGCTCACCATGACCTACACCGCGCTCGAGGACGAGAGCCTCGAGCAGCGCTTCCTCGTGAAGAACACCGGAGAGGTGGACCTGCCGTTCGTGATCGGCGGGCACCCCGCGTTCAACGTGCCGCTGAACCCGGCGACGGGCGAGGTCTTCGAGGACTACGAGCTGCGCTTCGAAAGGCCGTGGAGCGCGGCCTCCCCCATCCTCGTGGCCACGGGCCTCTGGGACTGGCGGCACATGATGGACGTGGTCGATGACCGCGACACCGTGCCCCTCACGCGCCACCTCTTCGACAGCGACACGCTCTGCTTCACGGACGTGCCGGATTCCACGGTCTCGCTCGTGGGCACGAAGAGCGGCCTCGGCGTGAAGGTGCGCTTCGACGGCTTCCCCTACCTCGGGGTGTGGTCCTACGAGCGCAAGGCGCCCTTCGTGGCGCTCGAGCCGTGGACCGGCTGCGCCACCTCCACCGACGAGGACGAGACGCTCGAGGGCAAGCGCGGCATGACG
>CANQNP010000117.1 GCA_947625235.1 uncultured Atopobiaceae bacterium
CTCTTATGTTCTTAAATTTGTTATGTGCCGAACCCACCTTCCATGAGGGCAATGTCTGTCGATTCGGCACATAGCACCGTGTCTTAGAGAGAGTTCAGGAAGTCAAGGACATCACCACTTGCCTTATAGGGCAGCCTTGGTTTTAGACCCCAATCGTGACGGGCTTTGGCAAGTGCCTCCTCTTTTACCACCATATCGGACACAACATACTTATGCGTTGTGTTGATATCCTCATGCCCAAGCCAAATTGCGACCGTGGCGATGTCAATGCCTGCGGCGAGCATCGCCATGGCCGTGGAATGACGAAAGACATGCGGCGTTATCTTCTTTCTTGCAAGCTCGGGATGGGCGGCCCTAGCTTTCTTCACCACGCAATCAAGGCGGCTTCTCGCGCCTGATCTCGTCAAATGCTCAACATTGCGACCACCGAACACGTAATCGCCTCCAGCTAGGTTCAGGCTCGCAATGTGAGACTTGAGCAGCGATGATGTATCTTCCCACAGAGGAATCGTTCTGTCTTTTCTGCCCTTTCCAAGAAAATGGACGTGACACGTCCCTTTATTCGAGAACCTTACATCCTCAACCGCGATCGTCACTAGCTCGCTTATTCTGGCTCCCGAGTTATAAAGCATTGCGACCATCAGCTCGGTCTCAGAGCCCGCCTCACAGCACTCCAATATCCAGTCGATTTCCATAGGGGTCAGATAGTCAATTTCTTTGCGACGCGCCTTTTTGTTAGGAATATTCGATATAGATGCAAGCTGATCGATGTGCTGGGGAGCCTTCCGGGCCGCATATCTCGCAAAGGACCAGAAGGCAGACAGCCTACAGTTCAAGGTCTTGGCCGAGCAGCCCCGCCTCTCTTCTAGATAGTTTAAAAATTCGATGACCCTTTCAGAGGTAATGTCTGACATCGTAATGCAAGTCAAGTCGATTTTATGCATGTCGCGAAGCCATCTGAAGTACAGCGTAAACGAGTCCCGGTAACTCGCTACGGTGTTTTCCGAGAGCTTCCTGTCCCTTTCCATCCACTCGAGGAAGAAGCTCTCTATGAGTGCGGTCAAGCTCAATGTTGCACTCATCGACCATCACTTCCCTTGGAGAACCGCTCGAACGCGTCACCGGCGACCTGCAAAAGTTCCGGCGTGCCGGTCAAATACCAATAGGTATCGGAGATCCGTTTGTGTCCCATGTAGGTCGCAAGCACCGGCAACATCGCATTCACATCCTCGCCAGACTCATACCAGGACAGGATCGTGTTCACGGCGAAGGTGTGACGCATGTCGTAAATTCTGGGCGGCCGCCGATCCCAGACCTTACCCCTGTCGAGCAGAACGCATCTGATCTCGCAGAACGAGTGCTCGAGGTTGCTAAGGCGAATGGGCCTGTCGCCATTTGCCACGAAGATGTTTTGGCACTTATGGCCATCTCTCAGATCGTCACGCAGCCTTTGATATTCGACAATCGCGTCCACTGTGGTGGGCTGCACGGGAAGAATGCGTTCGCGGCTGTTCTTACCATTCCTGACCAGGATCGTTCCTGCATCCGGGTCGAAGTCGGAATCGTTGAGCGAGAGGGCCTCGTTAGGGCGCATCCCTGTCGCTTTGAGCAGTCCTATGATTGTGCTGTATGCGAGAGGCTTCATGGGATCCTGTTGTACGTACAGCTTCGACGCGGCGTATACGAGAAGCGACACCTCCTCGTTGGTGAAGATGTAGGGCGTTATCCGGTTGCAGCTTTTGCCTAAGAGCCCGGGCGGCAGCGTAGCCGGAATACCCGCCAATGCACAGGCGAATTCGTGAACACGCCTGGCCATTTCGTATCTCTTTATCTCATAGCCTTCAGCGTGGTCGGAGCCGCTTCTGGCCCATTCGACTGCGATTTCGACGGTGATGGGCCCTTCATGCCCGACGGAGTCCGCGTAACGAGCGAACTGGCGCATGGCAGACCCCTCCGAGACCATGGGGACGCCGAGGCCGTTCTTGTATGCTATATAGGCCTCGACCTGGTCTTTGACCATGCTCATTGCGCCACCTCCTCAGGCCAAGGCGATGCGACTTTTCTGAGACTTGCGATATCAACCCTGAGGTAGCCCATCGTGGTAGTAATGTCCTCGTGTCCCAAGAGGTCTGCGATCGGCTTGATGGGTACGCCGTTGTTTATCATATTGGTCGCAACGGCCCGCCTTAGAGAATGGGTGCCCAAGTCTTTGACCCCGGCCTTCTCGGATAAAAGGCCTATTGCCCCTCCCACCTGCCTAGGCGTCATCTGCGGGTGCTTCTCTTCCATTCCATCGGGCAGAAACAAACTCCTTGAACCTACGCTTTTCGGCCTGCCGTTGATGACGTAATCCTCGAGAGCCTCGCCGGTTTCCCTATCGAGTGGGATAGATCTGTCCGAGATGCTCTTCGAGTGCCTGATGTGGAGCACCCCGTTGGCCCAGTCGACGTCGTCGAGGTCCAGCATGGCGACATCGCTACGTCTCAGCCCGAGGTTTCCCATCAAGAGCAGCATCGCAAGGTCGCGCTTCCCGCGAGAGGTGGTCGTGTCAATGGATTCCGATATCACTAGGTAGTCTTTACTCTCCACGCACTTCGGCAGACGATCTGTCGGCTCCGGTCCCTTCAGAGAAACCTTGACGATAGGCCCGGCTGTTTTATCCAAGCCGTTGGCACAAAGGAATCTGGCGTATGCCCGAATCTCAGTACAAAACCCACGCTTCGTTGATGCCGATACATAAGACATCTCTACCGAGAGATAGCGCACCACACTTGCGAGATCCACCATGCTGCGATCGAATTGCCTGTCTGCGAACATGACGTAGAGAAATTGACGAACCTTTCGCGCTCTCTGCGCAATAGTGGTGTCACTGAGGTTGCCGAGGCTTTTGAGGCTGTCCTCAAACTCACGGCACTCACGCTCGATGGCCTCGTTGATAGGATATTTATTCGGATTAAACCTAATGAAGTACGGCTTGTTAAACCTCATCGTCCAATAATATCTGGCTGCCGTTGCCGTGACACCGACCGCCGAGGTCACGGGTAGTGAATCGATATATTCGTCAATAATTGTTCGCAAGGCGTCCTCGTCGGCATCCATCGCCTCCGGATGCTTGACCAAGAAGGTTCTGACCCGCTTGTAATACATTGCGCAAACGTTGGGCGAGTTTCCATTGTCTTCGATGAACCTTCGATACATGGCGACATGGTCTTCAGCGTTCATGGGCTTCTCCTTTCCGCGTTGCGCCATTGGGGAAAGGATATTTGTGCTATGTGCCGAATCGACAGACATTGCCCTCATGGAAGGTGGGTTCGGCACATAACAAATTTAAGAACATAAGAG
>CANQNP010000118.1 GCA_947625235.1 uncultured Atopobiaceae bacterium
GCTTCCTCGAGTGTTGGGGTCGTTTCGAAACACCTTTCCCACGTGCTATAGATCTTCTGAAGTCCACTTCCAGCGCGATCGGAGATGCCAATAAGGCCGAACATGCGCATAAGAATCGGATTTCGCGCTTCAGTGAGACCACCTCGTATCGCCAAATCCCTATTCACCAGGAACGTGCCCGAATTAGTAACGCGAAGCTGACGCGGATCGAGCACAACCGTGACCTGCGCCGGCACTCCGTAATACGCATGAATGAGTGCATTGGCAATCGCTTCATGCACCGCGTCATTCACTTCAGTGCCACGGGTATGGCTCATGCCATCAAGCGCGAGACCGAAAGGTTGCCTAAGCGCCCTATCGAGCTTACGGGACACTTGCAAGTAGAAATCGACGAGATTGCCGCTCCAATCGCCGTCCATGGAATCCAAGCGATCTACCCAACGTAGATCCGATCCGTCCTGCTCGCGATAGTCGAGATGGAAGCTCGCGAAGCGTCGCAAGATTCTGAGTGATTGTTCGTTCATTCTAGGAAGTTTGCTCGTACATTCTCGAGAATGTACGGAGAATGTTCAGACAATGCGAGTAAATGCCCATGTGATTCCGCGCTATGCAAGACCAAATGGTTTTGACCAGACCATTTCAGGCGGGCATGCGCGATGAAAGGGATGCCGGCGTCCACGGGAACTTCAAACGAGCGCGCGCTGCGCGGCGTGCAGGAGGGCATCCGAGCTCGTTAAGGGTATACTCGATGTAGCAGGCGGGACCCGCTCCTGTCGGGTTAGGAGCTAAGCGGGCGACGCTTGGTTATTTGCGGGGCCGAGTGGCAACTCGGCCCCGGCGCCTTTTAGCGGGTGGTTTCCGATGTCTTCGTCTCCTGCTCACGAACTCGTAGAGCTCGAGGGCAAACGAGGCAATCGTTGCGATCGCCCCAAGAGTGTCGAGTGCATCCATAGCTCATCGCCCCCTCCCCTGTCGCATGGGATTCGGTGATGCGCCGCCCGCCTCTGGTATCTCGCCTGCTACGCGCTCAAGACTACCAGCGTTCGAGCGCATTCACGTGCAAGACGGAAGGACCGTCCCTTTCGTCCCCTTTCGTCCTGCAGTCCCAGATTGCCTCGGAGGCGTCTCTGCCGCCTTTTCGACCGCATAGGGTTCTCAGCCGTCCGGTGTTTTTCCTTATGTAGGGCTTAGAGACATCTCCGCCGCCCAGTGGGCGCGGCCGAGAGGTCTCCGCGACGCTCGGGACGCGGCAGAGATGTCTCTACGACACGTTTCATCGAAAACCTCGCGCGGCTGAGGAGCCTACGCGGTTTCAAAAGCGGCTGAAGAGCCTACGCGGTTTGCGGAGGCGCACGCGGGGGCGGCTAAGGAGCCTACGCGGTTGGCGGAGGCGCACGCGGGGGCGGCCGAGGAGCCTGCGCGAGTGGTGAGGGCGGCTGAGAGGCCTCCACGACGCGGCGGCGGACGCGGGGACGGCGGGGGGCGAATGGCCTCTCGGCGATGCGTGGGGCGGCGGCGTAATTGTTGTGAAGTTGCGGCGCTATATTCAAATCGAAACACGACGGTTGACTCACGACGGAGTTGCACAATTCATGGCTGGCTCAGAAGGAGCCTTGGCGTGGGAGGTCCTGCCGACCGATCCCGCAGCTGAGGCAAGGCTCGTGGAGGCCTTCGGCTTCGGCGTTCCGCTCGCGCGGACGCTCGTGGCGCGTGGCCTCACGGATCCACGCGACATCGATGCGTTCCTCTCCCCCTCGCTCGAGCGGGACTGGCTCTCCCCGGAGCTCATGCCCGGCATGCCCGAGTGCGCGGAGCGCGTGGCGGCGGCCGTGCGCGCGGGCGAGCGCATCCTCATCTTCGGGGACTTCGACGTGGACGGCATGACGGCCACGAGCCTCCTCGCGCTCGGGCTCGCGCGACTCGGCGCGCACGTGACGCCCTTCATCCCGCACCGCTTCGACGAGGGCTACGGCATGGGCGAGGCGGCGCTCGCACGGGCGCGCGAGCTCGCGCATCCCGAGCTCATCATCACCGTGGACACGGGCATCGCCTCCGGCTCCGAGGTGGCGAAGCTCCTCGCCGCCGGCGTGGACGTGGTAGTGACGGACCACCACGAGCCGGGCGAGGACGTGCCGAGCGGCGTGCCCCTCGCGGACCCGAAGCTCGCCTCCGGGCCGGGCTGCCACGACCTCGCGGGCGCGGGCGTGGCACTGAAGCTCCTCCAGGCCGTGGGCGCGCGCCTCGGCGAGGGCGAGCTCTGGCGCGAATACGTGGACCTCGCGGCGCTCGGCACCGTCTCCGACCTCATGCCCCTCTTGGGCGAGAACCGCGCGCTCGTGGCGGCCGGCGTCGCGCGCATCCACGCGCACCCGCGCCCCTCCATCGCCGCGCTCTGCGCCGCCTCGAACCACGACGTCCACGAGATCGAGAGCGAGGACCTGCCGTTCTACGTGGTGCCGCGCCTGAACGCGCCGGGGCGCATGAGCTCGGCGGACCTCTCGCTCGAGCTCCTCCTCGAGGAGGATCCCGCCCGCGCGCGCCTCCTCGCCGCGCAGATAGAGACCATCAACGACGAGCGCAAGCGCGCCGAGGGCGTGCTCGCCGACGAGGCCCTCGAGCTCGCGAAGCGCGTGTTCGAGCCGGGCGACCGCAGCGTGGTCGTGGGCGGCGAGGGCTGGCACGAGGGCGTAAAGGGCGTCTGCGCCACGCGGCTCGTCGCGAAGTTCGGCGTGCCGGTGGTGCTCTTCTCCGTGCAGGGCGACATCGCGCGCGGAAGCGGCCGGAGCGTGGGCTCGGTGGACCTCTACCACGCGGTGGAGGCCGTGAGCGACGTGGTGCTGCAGTTCGGCGGGCACGAGGGCGCCGTGGGAGTCACGCTCGAGACCGCGCGGCTGGACGAGTTCGCCGAGCGCCTCGACGCGGAGCTCCAGAAGCTCCCGGCGCAGGAGTTCGTGTCTTTCGAGCCGGTGGATGCCTTCGTGGGGCCGCGCGACCTCTCCCTCGCCTCCATAGGCGAGCTCGACCGCCTGCGCCCCTTCGGCAAGGCGAACCCGGTGCCCGTCTTCATCGCGGAGGACGTGTGGCTGGAGGACCGCCAGAGCGTGGGGCGCGACGGCTCGCACCTCAGGTGTTGGGTCTCCGACGGGGTGCAGAGTATCCCCGCCATCCGCTTTCGGGACCCCGAGATCGAGCGCACGCTCGCCTTCGACGGGCTCGCCGACGTGATCTACCACCCCGTGGTGGAGACGTGGCAGGGCCGCACGCGCGCGAAGATGATGGTCGAGGACGTGTTCTTCCCGCCGAGCGAGGCGGAGCT
>CANQNP010000119.1 GCA_947625235.1 uncultured Atopobiaceae bacterium
GCCACCACGAGCGAGGTGCGTCCCTGCATGAGGGTGGCGAGGGCCTCTTGGATGAGGCGCTCGCTCTCGCTGTCGAGGGCGCTCGTGGCCTCGTCGAGCACGAGGATGGGGGCGTCGGCGAGGATGGCGCGCGCGATGGCCACACGCTGCCGCTGGCCTCCTGAGAGCTTCACGCCACGCTCCCCCACGAACGTCTCGAAACCATCGGGAAGCCGATCGATGAACTCGGTGGCGTTCGCCTTCGCCGCGGCCTCGCGCACCTCCTCCATCGTGGCGCCGGGGCGCCCGTAGGCGATGTTGTCGGCAATGGAGCGGTGGAAGAGCAGCGGCTCTTGCGGCACGTAGGCGATCTGCCTCCGAAGCGATGCCTGCGCGCAGCGGGAGATGTCCTGGCCGTCGATCAAGATGCGGCCCTCTTGGAGGTCGGCGAGGCGAAGGAGGAGCGAGGTGAGGGTCGTCTTCCCCGAGCCCGAGCGCCCCACGAGGCCCACGCGCTGCCCGGCGGGGATGGTGAGTGAGAAGCCCTGGAAGACGTCGTCGTCTGCGGGAGCGTCGGGATAGTGGAATCCCACGTCTTCGAAGTCGATGCGCCCCGCCTCCACCTTGAGGTCGGGCGCGCCCGGCTCGTCGGCCACGAGGAGCGGCTCGCCGAGGACGACGGTGAGGTCGTGGGCGTCGCCGAGCGCGCGGTTGAAGGTTTGGAAGGTGGAGGAGAGCATGTTGAAGTGAGACGTGAGGCTGTAGGTGTAGCTGAACATCATCACGATCACGCCGGGCTGGATGCCGAACCAATCCGTCCCCCCGCAGATGAAGATCGTGCAGGCCACCATGATGAGCGCGATGAGCGAGCTCGTGGCCGCCCCGCAGCGCAGGTTCGCGAACATGCGGCTGCGCTCCGCGGCGCGCACGCCCTGGTTCTTGCGCGCGAAGCGCTGGCGCTCGAAGTCCTCGCGTCCCGCGGTCTTCACCGCGAGGATGTTCGTCACCGCGTCGGAGAGCTGGCCCGAGAGCTCGTTTGCCGCCGCTGCGGCCCGGGCGTTCTCGGGCAGGATCTTCGCGTAGAGCTTTCGCACCACGAGCACGTAGATGGCGAGGAGCACGCAGAGGCAGCCCACGTAGGCCGGCGCCACCGGCGCGAGGAGGCAGATAGTGAAGACGACGCCCGCCACCATGGGGATCACCGAGTACGTAAGCCGGTCGATGATCGTGGTGTAGGCCGAGGTGAAGCGCTGCACCTGCGAGACGAGGGCACCTCCGAAGCGGTTGTTGTAGAAGGTCATCGACTGGTTGGAGAGCGTGTCGAACGCCTGGCGCGTGAGGTCGAACGAACCCTGGATGTCGGTCTTCGCGCAGAAGTAGTCTTGGAGCTTCGAGCACACCTGCCCGGCGATGTTCACGAAGATGAGGGCGAGGGCGCAGGGCATGAGCACCACCCACGTGGGGGCCGCGTTTTCCGGATGCGGCTCGGAGACGTAGTCCACCACGAGCCCCATGAGGTAGGGGTTCATGTAGGTGAGGAAGAAGACGAATCCCAAGGTGGCGAAGACGGCTCCCAGGAAGGTGGGGAGCTGCGTCTTCGTGACCGCCCAGAAATACTTGATGGTTTGGAGCGTCACGCCCATGGCACACCCTCGCCGTGCGCCATAGCCTGGCGCTCGTATGCGGTTCCTGCGATTATGCGAAAACGGGATCCGGCTCGCGATAGCCCCCGAGGAAGTCCTCGAGGAGCTTCGCCGCCTCGGCGATCTCCGGCGGAATGCGCACGTGGTCGATGAAGCCCTTGCCCTTGGGGCCGTAACCCCTCTCATCGTCGCGCAGGCGTGGCACCTCGCCGCTCATGAGGTCGAGGTATGTGTCGAGCGGCCACATGCCATGCGGAGTGGGTTGCTCGTACACGAGCCCCACGCCCGCGACGAAGTTCACGCTCACGTCGTAGGCGGGCAGGCTCGTGACACTCAAGGTCTCGGCGGCGAGGGCGAAGGTGGCCTCGATGCGGCGCATGAAGAGGGGATCGGCGATCACCACGAGCGTATCGGGGACGACCTCCACGCTCTGGAGCGTCTTCATGGTGTTTCGCACGAGCGCGCCGATGTTCGTCGATTCGTTTTCCACCACGCTGGGCAAGGGGTCTCTCCTTTGGGCCATGTAGGCGCAGATGGCATCTGCCGCCGTGGAGTTCGGATCCACGAGCCCGGGATGCTCGGCGTTGATGGCCGCGATGAGGCCGTCGGTGGCATAGCTCTTGCCGCCTGCCACGAGCGAGGTCTTCGCGATGCCCTCTCGAATGGCGCTCACGAAGGAATCGACGCCCGCGAGCACGGAATCGCCATAGAGCACGACGGCGTCCACTTGATCGAGGTCGAGCGCGCTTTGGAGCGCCTCGACGGTGGGTTCGTACATGTCGCGCACCGCAAGCCAAAGCTCGAGCTTGTTGATGGCGGCAGCGAGCTTCTCGCCCTCCTCCTGGGAAAGCGCGGCGCTCTTCTCGGCAACGGTGGCACTCATGGGAACTCCTCCTCGCCTTCCAGCTTCCCGTCCTCGCCCGCTACGAGGCCTCGAGAAGCGATTCGCCTTCGAACAGCGTGCGCGCCTCGGCGGCGGTGATGCGCCTCGGCTGTTCGCTGCCATCCACGGATTCCTTCGTCACGACCACGCGGATCACGTCCACCTCGGACGGCACGTCGAACATCGTCTGCTCGAGCGTCGCCTCCATGATGGCGCGAAGCCCGCGCGCGCCGGTCTCGCGCTCGATGGCGAGGCGGGCGATCTCGCGGAGCGCATCCGGCTCGAACTCGAGGTCCACGCCTTCGATCTGGAACATGCGCGTGTACTGCTTCACCAACGCGTTCTTGGGCTTGGTGAGGATGTCCACGAGGTCGTCTTCCGTAAGCTCATGGGTGGAGGTGATGACGGGAATGCGCCCGATGAACTCGGGGATGAGGCCGTATTTGTGCAGGTCCATCGGCGCCACCTGCGCGAGCAGCTCGTCGGTGTCCTTCTTCGTGCGCTCGCCGAGCTCCGCGTCGAAGCCGATGCCCTTCTTGCCCACGCGCTCGGCGATGATGTTGTCGAGCCCCACGAAGGCGCCGCCGCAGATGAAGAGGATGTTCGTCGTATCGATGTGGATGAGCTCCTGCTGGGGATGCTTCCTGCCCCCTTGGGGCGGCACGGAGGCCTCCGTGCCCTCGAGGATCTTCAGCAGGGCCTGCTGCACGCCCTCGCCCGACACGTCGCGCGTGATGGAGAAGTTCTCGGCCTTGCGGGCGATCTTGTCGATCTCGTCCACGTAGACGATGCC
>CANQNP010000120.1 GCA_947625235.1 uncultured Atopobiaceae bacterium
CGCGCCGCCTCGTGACCCGATCGGGTCGCAGAGCTTCTACGATTGGAGACGCATGGCCGACCACGACACCACCCGCACGCCCTACAACTCGATTTCCTTCGTTGTCTCCGACTGGATGATCTACCCGGACGGCTTGGACTTGTCCAACACCGATCTCCTCGTCTACGCGATGATCCACTCCGCGTCCACCATGTCCAACACCTCGCTCGCCATGACGCTCGCCGCCGTGTCCGACGCGCTGAACGTCTCCCTTCGCCAGACGAAGCGCTCCATCGCCTCGCTCGCCGAGAGGGGCTACATCATCGCCAAGGGGGAGGCCCAGTTCTCCAAGAGGGGCAACCCCACGAAGCTGTGGGCCTCCGATCCCGATGTCGCCTTCGACGCCCAGAGGAGGGTCATGGCCGCCCATCGCGACAACCCCCTTGAGGATGTAGAAAAGTTTTCAACAGGTTTTGAACAAGTTTTGAACATTGAGTCGAATACCGACGGAGTTTTCGACAATCAGGTGACTCCCATGTCACCTAATAGCCCCGATCAGGTGACTCCCATGTCACCTAATAGGCCGGATCAGGTGACTCCCATGTCACCTAATAGCCCCGATCAGGTGACTCCCATGTCACCTGATCGCCGAGTTTTGAACAATCCCGCAGACGTGGTTTTACCGCTCTTTAGCAGCGAGAACGATGCTTCCGAGGGTGGGTTTTCGACAAAAACCGAGCGGACTACTTATTCTAAGGCTTATGCTCAATCTCAAGCTAAGGACTATCTGAGGATTGTCGAAAACCTTCGCAAGGGGCGTCCGACCAAGGAGATCGACACCCTCTTCGACGCCCTTTCTGCTGAAGACCGAGGCATCTTCGACCGCATGACGAGGAATGCGTGGAGGTGGCAGGACAGGGACGCGAAGCACCTCTACCACCGGGAGGCGAAGGCGGTCTACCTCACACTCATTCGCAGCGGCATGGTGAGGGGCGATGGCGTGCTTGCGGAGTTCGAGCGCCTGAGGAAGCAGATCGACGCCGACGTGGCGAGGGGCGAGGACATCCGCAACTACAGCTCCTACTCGCTGTCGAACTTCCTGAAGAAGTGCATGAAGAAACTCACGGGCGTGAGCTGGAACAGCTGGCTCGAACAGCGTCCCATCGACCTCACGGACGCCGCCTACGTGCCGGAGAAGCCGTCTTCCCCCGACGGTCGAGGAAGTTGCGATGAAGGAGAGGGAACCTCCGCCACGTCCCCTGCGGCTTCCACCACGTCACGGAGTTCCGAAGGCCACGGTTCCCGCAAGGGCGGGAAGGCCAAGGTTCAGGCTCTGCTCATGCGCTACGGCTCCGAATCCCATTGGGGCCTCACTGGCGATGGCGTCAAGCCCGATTTCCAGATGTGGTACGCCGTCTGCGCCGAGGACGGAACCCTCTACGGTGCCGACGATGCCGAGCTGGTGCGTGAGGCCGTCGTGAGCGGCAAGGGGTTCTGCGTCGATCCGAGCGTGCGTCGCGTCGAACCCATCGGCTCGGCCCTCGTGAGCCTTGAGGGCTTCACCTTCGAGTTCTAAGCTACGATCGGGACAAACCCGAGGAAGACGAGATTGGAGACATGCGATGAAGACCATGAGCGAGACGGGCGTAAGGGCCTACGCGAGGGCATCGCGCGTCGTTGCGGATGCCATCCACGCCAAGGCGGATTCGACGTTGCGACGGATCCAAGTCAGCCTCGCGCTCCGCTACTGCGTCGGGAACCCCGCTCGCGGCCTCTCGTGCCTCGTCGCGATCGCCGTCTCCGCCCATGCCTTGGACGCCGAAACCGCACGCATGGCCGATGCGATCATGGAGGACATCGACCCGACAGAACAGGACTTGGAGCTTCGCGATTCGTATTCCAGAACCATCTGGCGCATCGCCTACCAGAACCGCTCCGACGCCCCCTTGGACGATGGCTCGACTGTCGAAGAGGTTTCCCAGACCGAGGGGGATCCCACCCTTCGAGATCCCGATGACGCCGATGGCGGCGAGCAGCCGAACGAAGGTGGTTCCTCGGAATCCGTCGCCTTAGTCGTGCCCGAGGATCCCACCATGGCCGAGGAATTCGGCCTCGTGGTCGAGGGTGCGCCCACCGTCCGCCCCATCGTCGAGTTGACCGAAGGGGAGGACGGAGACGAGGCCGAGGAGACGGTCGAGGACGATGACAAGGGGTATCCCAAGAGCCACCACGAGTACATGGACTTTCTCGTGGGCACCTACGATGTCAAGGAAGACGTGAGCGATCTCACGACGAGCGACTTCGCGGCCTAGCGATGCCGACCCTCGCCCCTCTCGCCGGAGTTCAGCGAAGCGGCCTCCCTCGCGGCTTCGGCTCGCACTTCGGCTGGCGAGAGGACGCGATTCCCGTCCCCCTCGCCCATCCGTCGGCTTCTCACCGCATCGCGGGCGGCTTGCCTTCCCTCGTCGTAGTAGCCCCAGCCGACGTTTCGCAACGACGCATCTATGTGGCCGAAGTCCCTTGAGAACTCCACGTAGGATTCATCGACTTCCTTGGGGATCACGAGCATGAGCGCTTTGCATTGGATCGAAAGCTCGTCCTCGACCCCGGCGAGGAACCCGCTCGCGAAGGAGTTGTACACGCCAGCAGCGGTGCCGAATTCCTCCCTCGCCTCCCTTACCGCTCGGTTGGCGAGACGGTTTCCCACCTTGTAGAGCATCTGATAGGTGATCTTCGCCGCCTCGGCGTCGCTTCGATAGCCGTAGAAGTACGCCTCGGTGCCCAGCGACCGCCTCCTGCCCGAGTGGTAGTTCGCGTATGTCGTGTTGGAATAGCAGCGGCATCGGAAGTTGCGGGCTACGATGGGAGCGAGGATCTTGGCGAAGTTGTTCTTGGTCACGATGCCGGAGGGCATCTTCTCGATCTCGCGGCTCTCGCCCTCGTGCAGCTCGTCCTGCCCCACGTCGTAGTCGGCGATGAGCTTCTGTGCCATGAGTGCCGCTTGCACGGCCTCGGCTTCCGTCGCCCCCTTGTTCGTCGAGAGGTTCATGAGCTTCTTGATGCGCTCGATGATGGATTCGCGTTCGGTCTTCTCTTCCATGTTCCCACCTTCACAGCGAGTGTTCTCCATGGGGTCAGATGATGCACCAAGAGAAACAGAGGAGGGGGAACCTTGCCGAAGTGCAAGGATGGACTTCTCGGCCAAAGAAGAAGCACCTCTCCCCCCACTCAGCCAAGAACAAGGGGAGAGGCACCCGAAGAAAGGATAGGGTTCAGTATGCACGACGCATTGAATCCTCGATCCCATGAT
>CANQNP010000121.1 GCA_947625235.1 uncultured Atopobiaceae bacterium
TCGCTCGCGAGGATGTCGCCCTTCGAGGTGAAGGACCTCCTCATCTCCTACGCGAGGGAAGACGCGAAGAAGTCCTCGATCACGTTCTTGAACGCCGGGCGCGGGAACCCGAACTGGATCGCCACCGTGCCGCGCGACGCGTTCTTCCTCATCGGGCAGTTCGCGATGGGCGAGGCGCGGCGCAAGATGTCCATGCCGGAGTTCGACCTCGCGGGCGAGCCGCCGGCGGCCGGGTGCTCGGCGCGCTTCCTCGAGTTCCTCGAGGACGAGGCGAAGGCCCTCGCCACGGGAGGCGCGAACGCCCCCGCCGAGGCGCACAACGCCTGGGCCGCGAAGCTCCTGAAGCTCGGCTACGACTACCTCACCTCGCCGGTGGAGAAGGGCGGCCTCGGCCTCGACGGGGATTCGCTCGTGCACGAATGGAGCGAGGGGATCATCGGCTGCGAGTACCCCGTGCCCGACCGCATCCTCGAGAACACGCAGGAGATCTGCCGTCGCTACCTCGTGCAGGAGATGGACGGCGGCGAGGAGCCTTTGGCCGCCGACGGCACGAGCGCGCCCTACGACCTCTTCGCCACCGAGGGCGGCACCGCGGCCATGTGCTACCTCTTCTACAGCCTCAAGGCCAACTACCTCGTGAATCCCGGCGATACGATCGCCCTCATGACGCCCATCTTCACGCCCTACATCGACATCGCGGGCTTGAACGACTTCCACTTCGACGTCGTGAACATCAACGCCACCACCACCGACGACGAGGGCCTCCACACCTGGCAGTACCCCGACGAGGAGCTCGAGAAGCTGAAGGACCCGAAGGTGAAGCTCCTCTGCCTCGTGAACCCGTCGAACCCGCCGAGCTACGCCCTCTCGGAGCACTCGCGCAAAAAGCTCGTGGAGATCGTCCAAAACGACAACCCGAACCTCATCATCATCACCGACGACGTCTACGGCACCTTCGTGGAGGACTTCCGCTCCGTGATGCACGACCTGCCGAGGAACACCGCGCTCGTCTACTCGTTCTCGAAGTACTTCGGCGCCACCGGCTGGCGCCTCGCCACCATCGCGCTCGCGAAGGAGAACATCTTCGACGAGCTCATCTCGAAGCTCCCCGACGAGCAGAAGCAGGTGCTCTACCAGCGTTATTCCGAGCTCAAGGAGGACGGCTCGGCGCTCAAGTTCGCCGACCGCCTCGTGGCCGATTCGCGCCTCGTCGCGCTCAACGGCACCGCCGGGCTCTCCACGCCGCAACAGGTGCAGATGAGCCTCTTCGCGCTCTACGCGCTCCTCGACAAGGCGGACACCTACAAGCGCAAGATGCAGGAGATCATCAACGACCGCCTCGAGGCGCTCTGGCGCTCCCTCGGCTGGACGCTCGAGCCGGACCCCTTGCGCGCCGGCTACTACTCGATGCTCGACCTCGAGATCTGGACGACGAAGCTCTACGGCAAGGACTTCTTCGCCTGGCTCTCGTCGCACTATCGCCCGATCGACGTCGTGCTTCGCCTCGCGAAGGACACGGGCGTCGTCGTGCTCGCGGGCGACGGCTTCGACGCCGGGCGCTGGAGCGTGCGCGTGGCCCTCGCGAACCTCTACGTGGACGACTTCCTCGCCTTGGGCAAGCGCGTGGGCGAGATCCTCGCCGACTACCACCGCGCCTGGGAGGCGGAGCAGAAGTAGGCCCCGCAAGACAAAAGGGACGGTTCTTTTGTCTTGCACCTAGGCCCCGCAAGACAAAAGGGACGGTTCTTTTGTCTTGCGGGGCGTGCCGCGTCGTGCCGCTCGGCGGGCTGGTTTGTGTGCGCTCGGTGGATTGGGCTCGCGGGTAAGAAGCGCGGGGTATAGCCCTCAGCGGTTGGATGAACCGCGCGGTCTGGCACCTCCCCTCTCGCCGTCCGCGCCCGAGAAAGAAGGTTGCCATGGCTTGCACCACGATGTTGATCGGCCCCAAGGCCTCAAACGACGGCTCGACGATCATCGCCCGAAACGAAGACTGCGAAAACGGCGATTTCAATCCCAAGAAGCTCGTGGTCGTGAAGCCAGAGGACCAGCCGCGCGAATACACGGGCGTGAACAGCCACCTCACGATCAAGCTCCCCGATAACCCGATGCGCTACACCTGCTCGCCGAACGTCGACGGCTCTGACGGCGTCTGGGGCGAGGCGGGCATCAACGAGGCGAACGTGGCGATGAGCGCCACCGAGACCATCTCCTCGAACGCGCGCGTGCTCGGCGCGGACCCGCTCGTCGCCTACGACCCCGAGACCGGCACGCCCGGCGGCATCGGCGAGGAGGACCTCGTCACCATCATCCTCCCCTACGTGAAGACCGCGCGCGAGGGATGCCTGCGCTTCGGCAAGCTTCTCGAGACCTACGGCACCTACGAGATGAACGGCATCGCGTTTGCCGACGAGAGGGAGGTCTGGTACATCGAGTCGATCGGTGGCCACCACTGGATCGCGCGGCGCCTCCCCGACGACTGCTACTGCGTGCAGCCGAACCGCCAGGGCATCGACAAGCTCGACTTCTCCGATGCCTACGGCGCGCAGAAGGACTACATGTGCTCGGCCGACCTCGCCGAGTGGATGGCCGAGAACTTCATCGACGTCACCTACGGCGTCCCGAAGCTCCTGCGCTCCGACAAGTACTTTGGCCTGCCGGTCGTCATCAACCCGCGCGACGCGTTCTCGAGCCGCACGTGGTTCGACATGGTCTACAACAACCCGCGCGCCTGGTACATCTACGCCACGCTCAACAACACCACGCCCGAGTTCCGCGGCCCCGAGCCGAAGTACAAGGTGGAGTCGATGGACATCCCGTGGTGCATCAAGCCCGAGCGCCTCATCACCGTCGAGGACGTGAAGCAGATGCTCGGCACCACCTACAACGGCACCAAGTACAACTGCTACGGCAACCTCGGCGACGAGGGCTCGCGCAGGCTCTACAGGCAGGTGGGCATCAACCGCACGTGCGAGTGCTCGATCCTGAACATCCGCCCCTACGCGCCCGAGGCCGCGAAGGCCGTGCAGTGGATCGCCATGGGCTCCGGCCCCTTCAACACCGCGATCGCCATCTTCACGAGCGTGGACGAGGTGCCCGACTACCTCGACACTACGATGCGCATCTCCACCGACGACTTCTACTGGGCGATCCGCCTCATCTCCGGCCTCGCCGACCCCGAGTTCTTCGCGAACGAGAACGCGATCACGGCCTACCAGCAGGCCACGATGGCGCTCGGCTACCAGTCGCTCCACAC
>CANQNP010000122.1 GCA_947625235.1 uncultured Atopobiaceae bacterium
CGCGCCGAGGTCACGCTCCCGATGAGCCTCACGGGCGAGCTCTGCGTGCTCATCGCCACGCACATCATGCTCGGCACTCCCGCGGCCGAGCGCTTCGCCTGGAAGCTCCTTCGCGAGCTCGCGTCCGCGCCCCCCGCGGCAGCAAGCGAGGTCCCTCGCGTCTTCTGGGTGCACACCCTGCCGAACTGGCAGCGCTCGATGGGGGAGATCTTCGACGAGGCCACCTCGGCCGAGCTCGTGGGAAACGACATGGCCTACGACAGCCTCGCCCTCCTGGACGAGCTCGACCCCGAGCGCCCCTACGACTTCATGGCGCGTCGCCTCGTGGGCTGCTCGGCGAACGGCGGCTCGATGCGGCGCATCGACGCGGCGCTCGACGAGGCCAAGGCCGCCGACGCAGATGGTGTCGTGGTCTTCGGCCATTGGGGTTGCAAGCAGACGCAGGGCCTCGCGCAGATGGGCAAGCGCGCCTTCGAGGCGGCGGGGCTCCCCACGCTCGTCCTCGATGGCGACGGCTGCGACCCCCGCAACGCGAGCGACGGCCAGATGGCCACCCGCGTGGGCGCCTTCCTCGAACAGCTGGGAAGCCCCGAGAGGCAGCGCCTCGCGAGCTAGCGGTAGACGCGCTCCAGCCACTGCGCGCGATTCAGGGAGTAGATCGCCTTGTCCTCGGGCCCCCACGGGCTCTCCACCTGCTCGGAGCGCTGCCACTTCATGCCGAGCTTGTGCAGCACCCGAAGCGAGCGATCGTTGTCGTCGAGCACCTGCGCCCAGATCTTCTTCAGCCCGAGGTCCTCGAACGCGTGGCGCCCCACGCGCCCGACCGCCTCCGTGGCGATGCCGTGGCCCCAGAGCTTCACGGCGATCCAGTACCCGAGCTCCACCTCGCCCGGGCCCGCGAGCGTGGAGATGGCGGGACCCTTCAAGCCCACGGAGCCGATCGGCGCGTCGGGGTGCGACGAATCCTTCAGCGTGACGGCGTAGGTCTCCGGGCGCATGAGCACGGAGTGGATGATGGCGAGCGATTCGGCCTCGTTTCTGTGCGGCTCCCAGCCGCAGGCGGGCCCGATGAGCGGGTTTTGCGCGTGGATGAAGAGCGCGTGGGCGTCATCCTCGCGCCACGGCCGGAGGATGAGGCGCGGGGTCTCGAGCACGGTGTCGTGGGCTTCCATGGGTCCCTCGCCTTCTCGCGTGGCCGACGTTTTGCCCCAATCCTACCAATCCCCCGGCTCGTCCTTGCCGCGCATCCACCTTTGGGGTACTCAATGAAGGTGAGCGTCCCGCACCTGGGCGCCCTTGCATAAGGAGCTGGTTTTGATGACGATCATGGATGCCATCGCCGAGCGCCACTCTGTGCGCGCCTTCACCCCGCGGCCCCTCGACTTCGCCACCTGGGATGCCCTCGATTCCTACATCCGCGAGATCAACGACGAGAGCCGCCTCTCGTTCACCCTCATCACCGACGACCCCACGGCCTTTGGCCAGAGCCTGCTCGCGAAGTACGGCCACTTCGAGAACGTGCAGAACTTCATCGTCTGCGCCGGCCCGAAGGGCCCCGACCTCGAGGAGCGCGTGGGCTACTTTGGCGAGGCCATCGTGCTCAAGGCCCAGATGCTCGGCCTGAACACCTGTTGGGTGGGGCTCACGTTCTCGAAGTCGAACGTGAGGCGCCTGCTGAAGCCGGGCGAGCGGCTCGTGTGCGTGATCGCCATGGGCTATGGCGTCTCCGCCGGATCGAGCCATCCCGTGAAGTCCGAGGGCGAGCTCTCGACCGTGAAGGGCGAGGTGCCCGAGTGGTTCGAGCAGGGCATGTGGGCCGCCACGCTCGCGCCCACCGCGCTCAACCAGCAGCGCTGGCACATCACCCTCGAAAACGGCGTCTGCCGCCTCACGACGGCACCCGGCCCCTACACCGCGCTCGATCGCGGCATCGTCCGCCGCCACTTCGAGATAGGCGCCGCCAACGCGGGGGAGGCACAAGTCGCGTGGCTCTGAGCCGACGCCGCGAGGTGCTGGATGCACCCCAAAATCCCACGAATCGGGGGCACCCCCGCGCCTCTCGCTGACGTTTCGCGGATTCCCTGACTCCATGCCCGCGTGGCCGTATGAGGAGAGAGTGAGGGCTTTCGGCCTTCCCCTCGCATTCGCGTCTAGAATGGGCGCATCGATGTCGTCGAGGTGAGAGGCTGCGATGATCAGGATCCTTGTCGATGGCGCGGCGGACCTCTCCGAAGAGGAGTGCGCCGAACGCAACATCGTGCGCGTGCCTATCCTCGTCGACCTCGACGGCGTGGATTACGGCAACCGCCCCTACGACGAGTTCTACGAGGCGCTCATCCACTCATCGGGCTTCCCCGTGACCTCGCAGGTGACGCCGCAGGGCTTCGTGGGCCCCTTCCAAGACGCCGTGGACGCGGGCGACGAGCTCGTCTGCCTCATCCTCTCCTCGGGCCTCTCGGGCACCTACCAAAACGCGCTCATGGCGAAGGAGATCGTGGGTTCCGATGCCATCCACGTGATCGATACGCGCCACTCCACGCACGCCATCCGCATCATGGCGGACTACGCCGAGCGCCTCATCGCCGAGGGCTGCACCGCGGACGAGATCGAGCATCGCATCCTGCACCTTCGCCCGCGCGTGCGCATCATCGCCGGGCTCGATACGCTCTCCTACCTCGCCCGGAGCGGGCGCATCTCGAACCCGCTCGCCGTGGTGGGCGACATCGCGCACATCAAGCCCGTGATCACCTTCTCCTCGAAGGGCGCGGTCGAGGTGCTCGGCAAGTCGCTCGGCATCGGCAAGGCCGTGAGCCAGGTCTTCCGCCTCATCAAGGATCGCGGCGTGGACGAGGACTACACGAGCTACGAGATCTACACTTATGGCGAGGCGAACACCGAGCGGCTTCACAGCCACCTCGTGCGCGCCGGCATCCACGCCACCGATCGCCTGCAGGTGGGCCCCGTCATCGGCTGCCACAACGGCCCCGAGGCGCTAGGCATGGTCTTCGTAAGCCGCTAGCTGCGGCGCGCTGGTGCACCCGATCTGCGCGCGATTTTTCGGCCTTACGTAGCATTTAGTACGCTACGGCCGAAAAATCCCCCGCATCTCGGGCACCCCAACGCGCCTCGCGGGTTTTGCGGGGTTTTGGACTTTGCGGAGCTCTGGTGCACCCGATCTTCGCGCGATTTCGCGGCCTTACGTAGCGTTTAGTACGCTACGGCCGAAAAATCCCCCGCATCTC
>CANQNP010000123.1 GCA_947625235.1 uncultured Atopobiaceae bacterium
CGACCCCTACGGCGACTACCCCTTCGAGAAGATCCGCGACCAGGTGGCCGCAGTCCTCGAGAAGGCCATCGCCAAGGGCAAGGCCATCGAGGTGAACACCTCGGGCATCCGCTACGGCCTGAAGGAGTTCCAGCCCGCCGACGAGATTCTTCGCCTCTACCGCGACCTCGGCGGCACGCGCCTCACCATCGGCTCGGACTCCCACGAGTTCGCCCACCTCGGCGCCTACGTCCGCCTCGCCCAGAAGAAGCTCGCGGCGCTCGGCTTCGAGACCTTCGAGACGTTCCGCCACCGCGAGCCCATCGAGCACCCCTTGGAGCCATAGCTCGTAGCGGCCGGTACGCGACCCGTCGGCCCCTCCATCCCCAGGATGATCGCCCTGCGGATTCCGTGCCGCCCGCGCGGAAAGGCGCGACGTGCCCTGAGCCTATGACAAAAGGTGCATATGGTGTGAATCTGTGAAGGAAGGGAGCTCCCATGAAGCTCATCAAGTAGTGTGCTTGCACAGGCATATCGGTGGCACCCGTCTTCCCCGTGTTCATGTCCTTGGGGAAGGCGGGTGTTTGGTTTCAAAGGCGCTTCGTCGACCATCTGACGAAGGCACTTCGAGGTCGCAGTGGGACAATCTCCCAGGGGCACCGCGTCATGTGATAGGGGGGCGGCCACGATCGTCGAGCAACTTGTCTATGCGGATAACCTCACGGACGCGGAGCAGAGGATCGCCGACTACATCCTGGGGATGCTCGTCGGTCCCAACCTCGGCCTCGTCGTGGCGAACGTCTCGGACACCATCGCGGACCAGGTGCCGAACGTCCTCGAAAGCGAGTGCGAGGACGCGGCCCTCATGGAGGTCTACGAGCGCTACATCGCTCCCGACCTCGCCGGATAGCCTGGATGATGGGCCAGTACACGGACAGCGGCACCCGCGCTGAGGGCACCTGGACTGAGCTCCTCTCAGAGGACCTTGCCGAGGCCTACGCCCTCTACGTGAACGAACAGGGCTTCACGGCCGATGGCGAGCCGCTCACACTCGAGCCCAGCGAGGAGGGCGTCTATGCCCAGGGCAGCTACTACGACTACGTCCTCGGCGTCGTCCAGCAGTCGCTGAACGACTTCCTCGCCTGGGTTGGCAAGACGAGCGGCTGAGCCGGGAACACGGACGTATCGAAGCGCCCTCTCGCCCGTGGGACGAGGGGGCGCTTGCTCGGCGCCGGAACGCATCTTGGTGGTGTCACGGCGCTACTTAATCCTACGGTGCCTACCGCCGCACCTCGTTTCTCACCAGGCATCTCTCCAGAATGCGAGGGTCCTCTCGAAGGCGTCCATGTCGCTCTCCCAGCACTGCTCAGGATGCTTTCGCTCCACCCTGAACATCGCCGTCGAGCGGGATTTCACCGGGATGAGCAGGTGACTGGCATAGTGGTAGCTGAAGCGCTCCACCGGATAGGAAAACCCCTTGTCATCCAGCCGCCGCTCGATCATCTCGGCCGAGATCTCCGACGGCCACATGGCGTCGCGCTCCGGATGGAGCATGAGCACGGGACCCGCGATCCTCTCCACCGCTATTCGCGCCTCCTCCGGCGCGTGGAGCACCGCCTCCTCATAGCAGGAGCGCAGGCACACTCCCCTCTCGCGCAGGCTGTCCCGGACGATGGCAGCCTTGGAGAACCTTAGCCTCGCCCAAGGGACATTCTCGCCCCGCCAGCTGAAGGCGGCGCGGTCCAGGGGCACGACACCCCTCCTCTTGGCAAAGCCTTGGGTGCAGATGTTCATGGGGCAGACCGCCGTCACGCTTGATATGATCTTTGGCATGAGGCCTATCCGGGTTGTGGTCTCTCGGCCCTGAGCATGCTCCTCTCGTTCGGCCCCTTCGTCTGCATCTGGCTCGTCGTCCGCGACCTCGTGGCCGTGGCCCCGAACTGGTCGGAGGCCGGCGACCTCCCTCGCCCGCATGTTCGCCATGATGGATGGCAAGAGCGCCCACTTCATGCAGCGCTATCAGCAGGCTCTCGTGGACATGGCCAAGACGGGGACCGAGTATGTGCGCGGCATCCCTGTCTCGCGACCTTCGCCCTTCGCGTTCGGCGATGCGCGAGCGCGAATGCTCGGTGACGGCGCACGAGCGAACGATCGGTCTTCGCCGCGTGCGGTTCCTCGGGTTGAGGATGGGCTCGCGGGCAATAATCAGCCCTAGCACTCGCTATCAATGGAAGGACAGGACGATGAACGAGAACGTGCTGAAGTTCTACGAGGTAGTGTCCGCAGATGGAGCGCTCCAGGAGGAGCTGGTCGCCGTGACCGAGGGCGTCGACCTCGACGGCCTCTCCGAGGAGGAGGCCCTTCAAGCGATGGCCGAGGCCGTCGCCGAGTTCGCAGCCGCCCACGACCTCGACCTCGCCGTCGCTGACATCCTCGAGGCCCAGGAAGCCGTGACCTCTGGCGAGCTGTCCGAGGAAGAGCTTGCGGCTGTCGGCGGCGGCATGACGTATTGCATCATCGGTGGCGGCGGCAAAGGCTGCGGCTGCCCCATTGCCGGCGGTGGTAAGGGTGGCTGCATCTGCTTCGTCTTCGGCGCTGCTAGTTAATAGGTGCGCGCTGGCGCAATTGCGTAGCAGCAGAGGAGGCGGCGACACCCGCCCCGATGTGCTCAGGGGGGGTTAGCGGGCGACACGGTGAGATAAGAGGGCGAGTAGCTGCAGCTACCGCCCTCTCTTCGTCTTCCGATCGCGGGTCCCCGATGCTCGAACCCATCGCGCCGGCACCTCGGCGATGCCGAGTGCGTTCGAAGCGATTGCGAGAATCGCAGCGAGGCCACTCGGGCTCGTAGTCGGCTACCTCTTCTGATGGAGATGCGTCTCCCGTCGCCTTACGAGAGATCGGGGTTGCCGCCATTTCCCCTGGAGGCCATGGCCACCCTGCTACCGAGGCATGATGCTGAGGGCTGAAAAGCGGCTCAAGGTGCGAGCCTTGAGCCGCGATATCTGTCTATCCAGCGAGTGCGGAAAAGGGCGACACGCGAAGCGACAGCCATGTCGCACTTTGGTGTCGCCCTGTCGTAGTTGCTGGTAGATGGGGTATATTTGCATCATTCGTCGGAATGCGAACGACAATGGTGTCGTCGATTCCGACATCCGAGCACCCGACGAGGCGGAGGTGCACGCGTGGCCCCGGAGTCCTTTGCGCTTGATCTTGCCCGTGGCGAGGGCATGTCGGTGGAATTCAAGAGATGTGGGTCCA
>CANQNP010000124.1 GCA_947625235.1 uncultured Atopobiaceae bacterium
TGGAACACCCCGCTCTACATCTACGGCGAGAGCTACGGCACCTTCCGCAACGCCGTCCTCATGCGCGTGCTCGGCGAGAAGGGCATCGGCGTCACGGGCGTCATCGAGCAGTCCACGATCCTCGACTACGCCTACACGCTCGCCGGAAACGACCTCTACTACATGGGCATGGTGCCCGTCTACGCCGCCGGCGCGAACTACTTCGGCAAGGCCGGCGTCGGCGTCGACCAGTACGAGTGGTTCGACAAGGCGTGCGACTTCGTGGAGAACACCTACGGCCCCGCGCTCATCAAGGCCGACACCATCACGCCCGAGGAGGAGGACAAGGTGGCGGGCGAGCTCTCCGAGCTCATCGGCCTCAAGAAGAAGTTCATCCTGCGCCAGCACCTTCGCATCGAGCTCGACAGCTGGCGCAAGCACGTGATGCGCAGCGAGGGCCTCTTCACCGGCCGCTACGACGTGCGCTACACCGAGCCCGCCTACATGCGCGTGCAGGGCGACAACGAGTTCTTCGCCGGCGAGGATCCCTCGATGGACGCCATCAACTCGCCCTACACCACCGCGTGGATGAAGCTCGTGGAGGAGACCGGCTACCAGGGCTCGCCGAACTACGTGGGCCTCTCCTTCACGGTGAACATGGACTGGAACTTCATGCACACGGCGCCCGGCACCATGGGCAGCCCGCAGTGCCCGAACGTGGCCTACGACATGGCGACCGCGCTCCGCAGGAACCCGAAGTGCCGCGTGTGCTTCCTCGGTGGCATCCACGACGCCGCCACCCCGTGGTGGAACGTGAAGCACGCCGTCGGCAAGCTCTTCCTGCCCGACGCGCTGAAGGATCGCCTCGAGTACCACCTGCACTCGAACGGCCACATGGCCTACACCGACCTCGACGCGCTCGAGCAGATCGCGCCCGAGCTCGCCGCCTTCTACGAGAAGCGCCACGAGGACAAGCGCTAGCACGGGGAAGGACGCGCGCACGTGCGCGTGGCGTGAGCCTTGCGAAAGAGGGCCGTCCAGCGCGTAATCCCCCAGCTCACCACGCCTGACGGCCAGAAGACGCCCCGTCTCGCATTTTGCGAGGCGGGGCGCTCTCGCTCGCATCCGGCGCCCTCACCGCTGCGCCCCGTGCGCTTCGAACACGACCGCGCGCGGCCGAGGGGAACCCGCTCGTTGGGTAAGAAGATGGATATGGCGGGGAAGGGAGGCGGACGTGGAGGCGCGGTCCGGAAGCTCGAATGGCAAGCAGGGAGTCTTCTTCGGCTACCTCGTGGTCTTCGCCCTCATCTGCGCCATCGGCATGCCCATGGCGATCGCCCTCGACGCCGCCGGCATCTTCTACACCCCCATCGCCAAGACGCTCCACGTCTCGAGCGGCGTCGCGAGCTACTACACGTCGTTTCTCTGGGGCGCGGGCCTCATCGCGCTGCCCTTCATGGGCAAGATGCTCGACCACGTGGATTCGCGCGTGTGCGTGGCGGGTGCGTGCCTCGTCATCACGCTCGACTTTATCTGGCTCTCCTTCGCGACGGAGCTCTGGGCGTACTTCCTCGGCGCCTTCGTGATGGGGTTCGGCGTGGTGATGCTCAACCTCATGGCGCCCTCGACCATCATCAACCGCTGGTTCGTGGAGCGCGCGGGCTTCTTCGTGGGGCTCGTGATGGCGTTCGCGGGCGTGGGCGGCCTCGTGTTCTCCACGCTCGGCGGCTGGCTCATCCTGCAGGTGGGCTGGCAGGCGACGTATCGCATCTTCGCCGCCATTTGCGCGGCGACGGTGCCCATCTGCTGGTTCTGCATCCGGAGCTACCCCAAGGACAAGGGCCTCGAGCCCTACGGCTTGGAGGAGCTCGAGGCCGCCGAGGGCGCGGCGGGGAAGGGCACGGGCGGCGCGAAGAGCTGCGAGGACGAGGGCATCACCGCGAAGCAGGCCTATCGCACGCTCGCCTTCCCGCTCATCATGGCGCTCGCGTTCCTCATGAACTTCTGCATGTACACGTACTACATCATCCCGAGCTACGTGGATTCGCTTGCCGTGGGCGCCGCGTGGCCGATGCTCGGCGCCATGGCGGCGTCGTGCGCGATGGGCGCGCAGATCGCCTCGAAGCTCGGCATGGGCGCGCTCTCGAGCAAGGTGCCCTACCTCGGCACCATCTGCTGCATCGCCATCGGCGCGACGGGCGTGCTCACCCTCTGCTTCCTCGGGCCGGGGGCGGCCGGGTTCGTCTTCCTCGGCGCCGGGCTCTACGGCATCTTCCACGGCACGACGAACGTGATGCTCCCCGAGTTCTCGGAATTCGCGTTCGGCCGCGCGCACTATGCCCACATCTACTCGCGCATCTCCATGGCCGCCTGCGCCGGGAACCTCGTGACGGGCTTCATCTGGGGCACCGTCATCCACCTCACGGGCTCCTACGTGATCGTCTTTTGCGGCATCGCCTGCCTCATGGCCGTGGCCGCGGGCGTCGTGCTCCTCTTGAAGCTCAAGGCGAAGCGCCTCTCGCCCACGTAGGCCTCCCGGGTCCCTTTCGCCAGGGGCGCCCGCTTCCCCGCGGGGCACGTCTTTGTGGCATCCGTGGAGGCGCCATCAGCGCTTTTCCCGTGGTGCGCGAGTACGGCTATCCTTAGGGGGTTTTGAACGCGGAGATCTTGGAGCGATATGGCGAAGAAGAAAATGGGGCCCTTCAAGCTCGCGCTCGTGCTGCTCGCGGGCGTGCTCGGCGTGTGCTGCGCGGGGTTTGCGCTCACCGGCTGCGGCGACCAGGCGACGAGCGCCGATGAGGGGCAGGGAGGCGATGCGGCCGAGGCCGCGGACACAACGGAGGAAGTTATGAATGCTGCTGAGAAGGGCGAGGTGTACTACGCCACCATCAACGTCGAGGGCTACGGCACCATCGAGGTCGAGCTCCTGCCGGAGGTCGCGCCGAAGACCGTCGCGAACTTCGTGAAGCTCGCGCGCGAGGGCTTCTACGACGGGCTCACGTTCCATCGCATCATCGACGGCTTCATGATCCAAGGCGGCGACCCGAAGGGCAACGGCACCGGCGGTTCCGGCACGAACATCGAGGGCGAGTTCGCCGCGAACGGCATCGAGAACAACCTCTCGCACACCCGCGGCGTCATCTCCATGGCGCGCGCCCAGGATCCCAATTCCGCGAGCTCGCAGTTCTTCATCATGCACGCGGACGCGCCCTACCTCGACGGCCAGTACGCGGCCTTCGGCACCAC
>CANQNP010000125.1 GCA_947625235.1 uncultured Atopobiaceae bacterium
GTCTCTAACGACCAGCATCACGTCTGCGACTATCTACGACTGGGCCGTGTACCAGATAAAGGCCAATACGACGACGTTCTTCGGGGGAGAGGATCCCTATCTGCTCGTGTTCAGCGCAGGGGGGCCGACTGCGGATGACTACGAGAGCGTTGGCGACTACCAGCTTGAAAAGAGAATCGCCAGCGGCACGTGGGACACTGCCAAGGAGATCGAGAATACCGATGGGGTACCGTGGAAGAAGTACGCTGCTGGCATTTTCGCAATCGAAACCAGTGGTTACGATCCCTCCGCGTCATCGGGCGCAAAGCTGCTGAAGGTCGGTTCGAACACTCAGCCCGGCTATGCGGATTTCCTCTTCGCCATGTGTAAGCAACTTCGAGATGCCTCTGGTCTCGCGTGCTGGGATATGTCCGATGTCGTCAATGCGAGGTGCTGCTTCTGCAACTGCAAGGTGCTTCAGGACATCGAGCCGATCGGCTCCTGGTTCAGCGGCGAAAACAAACTCACGAATATGAGTTATCTTTTCTACGGGTGCTCGAAGCTCAAGGATTGCGCTCCCATAAGTGCGTGGGACGTGTCTCAAGTCAACAACATGGATAGCGCGTTTCAAGTCTGCACGAGCCTCGAATACCTGAACATATGGGATTGGAAGCCGGCCGCCAATGCGAGCGTGACAATAACGTTCAACGGCTGCACAAATCTCAAGACGATCTACTGCAAGAACGATTGGGATGCCCTAAGCGGCAATAACACCTTCGCCAACAGCACGAAGCTGAGCTCGCAATCGAGCTTGAAGAGCAACAAGGATAATAAAGAGTACGGCAGCGAATGGTGCAACCCCGAGACGGGGTACTTCACGAATGCCATTCGCGTGCAGCCCTTCGAGCGCACGTATAACGGCTCCGAGCAGGTGTGCGTGCCGAGCTGGTCATGGGACGAAAAGGGCCTGAACAAGAGCGAGAGCGCCACGTTGGCTGACGGCGCGACCAAGTTCTACACGCTCGAAGGCCCCGTCGCCCTCGGCTCCGAGAATCCCGGGAAGCTGGACGGAGCGAAGTGCGAGGACGAAAAGGCCTACGCCACGCACGCGGGCAACTACACGGTGAAGGCCAAGATCAACTTCGACAATACGGGTGGCGTGCCGACCGCGCTGGAGGGCAAGATCGGCTTCGTGGGCCAGAGCGTGGCGAACTCCGAATACTACGTTCCGTTCTCGATCGCGAAGGCCAAGCCCACCATCAAGGTGACGTGCGACGGCACGGACATCACGAACACTGGCCTGACGCTCGACAAAGGGGTTTCTAAGACCATTCAGGTTACGGTGACCTACGCTGGCGCCAGCGGCGAGGCGAAGATCGATCCGCTAACGACCGGGGACTTCACCGTCACTCCAGGCTCGGGTCTGAACGTAACCAAACAGAGTGCGTCGGGGGAGACCTATTCGTTCGACGTCACCGCCGAGAGCAACGGGGCGCACACCCTCACCGTCAAGTTCAACGATAGGGATACGAACAAGGATTTCGAGACCGCCAAATGGTCGACGACCATCTCGGTCACGACGGCCATCGACGTTCCCGTAGCCCTTGATCCGGTCTACAACGGCAAGAAGCAAACGGGCGTTGAGGCGGGTGAGGGATACTCCCTTAGCAACGTAAGGCTAGTTATGGGCAGTGGGCGCGATGACACGCACGGCATCGACGAGTCTGGCGATGCCTATGCGACGACGGCCGGCGGATACAAGGTGACGGCGAAGCTCCAGTCTGGATACAAGTGGAGCGATGGCTATGCCAGCGATACGCGCGTCATCGAGTTCTCCATCAAGAAGGCCGATGCGAAGATCGAGGTAACGAGCCCCGCCGGTGGCGATGCGCTCACGCTCTACGTGGGCGATGCGACTGGCAAGGATCTCGCCTTCAAGGTGACGTTTAAGGATGACACGTCACTACCCGATGAGGTGAGAGACGAGGACGGTCCGCGTGTCTACGGCGTCACCGGCGTTGCGCAGGTTGGCGAGCTTGAGAAGAGCTCTGACGGCAACTACGCGACGAAGGTAACGCCACAGGCGAAGGGCACGGGAACTCTAGACGTAGAATTCGGCCATAGTGCCCAGGCGATGGGCGACTTCAATCTCTCGACAGAGCACCCGAAAATCGTCGTGAAGGACGTGTGGGCACAAAACCCTGCGGAGTCGACGTACAACGGTGCGGAGCAAACCTTCGCTTGCGTGCCGGGCGACTACGACGCTGACGAGGTCGTGCTGACCGATCTCAAGCGCAACAATGGCAAGGATCTGAAGGACGCCAAGATCGACGGCGCGACAGTGAAGGCCACGCACGCGGGCACCTACACCGTCACGGCAAAGCTCAAGAACGCCGCATCCGGCGCCCGCTGGCACGACGGCACGACCGGCGACAAGGCCCTCACTTTCACCATCGCGAAGGCGAAGGCGACGCTGAATCGCCTCACTGACTTAACATTCGAGGCCGGAGCGTCACACTCGCGAAGTGTCAGGATCAGCTTAACACCTGCGCAACGTGTTACTGCTACGTTCAAAGACGGCGATGTGAAAGCGGTGGAAGTCAAAGGCTGCGAGGTCGTCGAAAATAGCAATCTTGAGCTTACCCTCAGCTACCAATCTAGCGACAGAGGATTCAATCTCATAACGCGACCGAAGTGGGGGGAGCGGCCAACGAACAACCCGGCGACGGTAAAAGTCTCGTTTGAGGGCAACGACGATATCGAGCCGGCGGAGCAAACATTCCAAGTGACCGTCAAAACGCACAGCGTGTCCTATAACGCAAATCGCGGTACTGGGAAAGGTTCTGGGGGCCTCGTCGATAGCGCGCGCTATGTGAGGGGCGAAACCGTCACGCTGCGCACGAAAGAGCAGGTGGACGCTGCGCTCGCCGGGCCCAAGTCTGGTAATCTCCCCACCGTGTTCCTCGGGTGGACGAAGGAAACGAGCCCGGCGATCGTGACGAAGGCAGGGTCGAAGCCAAAGCTCGAGAACGCGACGCTCACGATGGATGATGAGGACGTCACGCTCTACGCCGTCTGGGGCACCGACACAGATGGCGACGGCACGGCCGACGTCGACGAAAGGGACAAGTACACCCTCACGTACGACGCGAACGGCGGCAAGTGGAGCGACGGCGACAAGAAGACCGTAACCGGCTTGCTCAACAAGGAGGTCGT
>CANQNP010000126.1 GCA_947625235.1 uncultured Atopobiaceae bacterium
AGCATGATGAGCAGGAGCCCCACCGTGTAGGTGCCGATGCCGAGCACGCTCACGTCGAGGAGCGCCCGCTTGCCCCGGCGAGGCAGGCCGCGAAGCTGGCGCCACGCGAAGACGGCGAGCACCGCCACGCCGCACCCGACGCACGCGAGCGCCGGCGCCACGTAGTGCGTGATCTCGGAGAACCCGTACATGAGCACCGCGAGCCCCACGAAGGCGATGAAGAGCGAGGGCACGTCGATGGGCGCGCGCTGGAGCGCCTCCACGTCCACGATCATGGTGAAGCTCGCCACGAGGAGGTAGACGCCGAGCGCGAGCGGGCAGAGGAAGGTCCAGTTGAGGCCGATCGTCGTGAGGATGGCGCCCGTCACGAGCGGCCCCACGGCCTGCCCGATGCCGATGCACCCGGAGTTCACGGCGAAGAGCGTGCCTTGGTGGCGCTTCGGCACGATGGCCTCGATCGCGGTGGTGACGAGCGGGAAGAAGAGCCCGCCGGCGATGGCCTGCGCGAGGCGCGCGCCCACGAGCATCCAGAAGTCCATGGCGAAGACGCCGACGACGCTCCCCGCCACGAGGCACCCCGCGCCGAGGCGGCAGACCCCGCGAAAGCCGATCCGCCGAAGGAGCGGCGCCGCCGCGCAGATGGCCGTGCCGGCCATGACGTTGTAGCCGATGACCACCCAGTTGGCGGTCGTGAGGTCGATGGCGAAGCGATGCGAGACGTCCGGGAGCGCGATGTTCATCATCACCTGCGTGAAGGAGCCGCTGAAGGTGCAGCTGATGAGCGCGATGAGCATGATGAGCGTGGGCTTGGAGATGCGATTGGGGTCGCTCGAGGCTCCGGGCACGGCATCGAGCGCGCCGTCGGCGGCCGACACGTATGCCGCGTTTTCCGCCATGGAACCTCCCCGTCCGAGCAAACACGTCCCCTTTCTACCCAGCTCGAGCGTGTACAATGCACGTGCTTCGGGCCATGGTTCGCCCGAGCGCAAGGTCACCGAATTCACGAAGGGATGTGGCGGGCTTTATGAAACCCCGACCTCACAGTCGGTGACCCCTTGAGGCGTGCCCATGCGCCCCGAGGGGTGCCACGCAAGGAGCACGCATGATCTACCTTTCCAGCATGCTGGGCATTCCGGTCGTGGACGCCACGGGCGCCGAGATCGGAACCGTCCATGACCTCGGGATCGCCACGGGCGAGGTGTTCCCGCGTGTGACGTCGCTCGCCTTCGTGGGGCCGGGCAAGACGCCGTTCATGATCTCCTGGCGCAAATACGTCGCGGGCTTCACCGACGACGAGGTGCGCCTGAAGGTGCCCGCGACCGACATCCGCTTCTCCTACCTCCAGCCGGAGGAGCTGCTCATCGCGCGCGATCTTTTGAACAAGCAGATCGTGGACACGAAGGGCATGCGCGTCGTGCGCGTGAACGACCTCAAGCTCTCCGACACCGGCGGCCCGAGCAAGCTCGGCGAGGCCGCAGGCGGCGACGCCGCGCAGCTGCGCCTGATCGGCGCCGAGGTGGGGGCGCGCGGGCTCCTGCGCTCGCTCTCGCCTCGCCTCGAGCGGGCGGTGAGCCGCGTGGCGGAGACGCTCGGCCATCCCATCCACGAGCGCCTCATCGCCTGGAGCTACATGGATCTCATCGACCGCGAGCTCAAGGACGTGAAGCTCTCGGTCACCCACAAGACGCTCGACGAGCTCCACCCGGCCGACATTGCCGACATCCTCGAGCAGCTCGACCCGCGCATGCGCGGGCGCGTGTTCGCGCAGCTCGACGCCGAGCGCGCGGCCGACGCCATGGCAGAGCTCGACGAAGACCAGGCAGCCGAGATCGTGGACGACATGGACGCGCGCACCGCCTCGGCGATGCTCGGCGAGATGGATCCGGACGATGCCGCCGATCTCGTGGGCGAGCTCGACTACGAGAAGGCCGAGACGCTCCTTCGCTTGATGGGCGTGAAGGAGGCCCGCGCCATCCGGCAGCTCCTCGGCTATCGCGAGGACACCGCCGGGCGCATCATGACCTCGGCTTTCGCCTCGTTCACCCCCGACATGACGGTGGAGGAGGCCATCCGCGTCGTGCGCCAGGCCGACGCCGACGACGTGGAGACGGTGAACTACCTCTACGTCACCGACGACGATCGTCGCCTGCAGGGCGTGCTTCCCCTGAAGGATCTCCTCCTCGCCGAGGCCACCACGCGCCTCGGCCAGCTCATGGAGACCGACCTCGTCACCTGCGAGCCCGACGACGACCAGGAGGACGTGGCTGACGCCATCTCCAAATACAACCTGCTCGCGCTTCCCGTCGTGGACGAGGATCGGCGCCTGCTCGGCATCATCACCGTGGACGACGCGCTCGAGGTCCTCCAGGAAGAGCACGAGGAGGACCTCATGCTCGCGGGGGGCCGCGAGGCGGGCGCGGACGAGACGAGCCACACGCTCGGCTGGCTCCTCTCGAGCCAGCTCTGGTTCTTCTTCTGGCTTGCCGGCGTGGCGGCGGTGACCGCACTCTCGCTCGCCACGAGCTCCGCGCTCCTCTGGGTGGCGAGCTGCGCGTTCATGCCCATCGCCCTCCTCGCGGCCGATTCGGCGGTGGACTACGCGGTGGGCTTCTTCATCGAGTTCGACGCCGACGACGAGGACGCGCCCTCGCTTCCGCTCTTCTTCGCGCGCGGGCTCGGGATGGGGATCGTCTACGCCATCCTCGTCGCGCTCCTCACCGGGCTCGTGGTGGCTCTCTTCCTGCAGGAGAGCTTCAGCGCCTCGATCTCGCTGCTCCTTCTCTTCGGGCTCGTCCCGTCGCTCGCCTCCATGCTCGTGAGCTTCGCGAGCGCGCCCCTCTACGTGCGGGCGCTCCGGCGTCGCGACGCTAAGGGCAAGGATTCGCGGCGCATCGCGCTTCGCGTGGTGGCGTTTTGCGTGGCCATCGCGTGCTACCTCATCGCCCTCGTGCCGTTCCTCTTCATGGGATAGCCGATGCGGGGCAAGCGGACAGCGCGCGCGGACGAGCTCCGCGAGAAGCCCGAGCGCGTGGGCTCTGCGCGGAGCTTGAGGATCGGCACCGTCCTCGCCGCCATGGGCCCCGGGCTCGTGACGGCGCTCGCCGGCACGGACGCGGGCGGCATCGCCACCTACAGCTCGGCGGGCGCGCTCTACGGCTTCGGGCAGCTCTGGATGATGCCCGTCATGTG
>CANQNP010000127.1 GCA_947625235.1 uncultured Atopobiaceae bacterium
GCGGGGACAGGCGCGGGCTCGGGCGCCACCGGAAGCTCGATCTTCGCGCCGCAGCTCATGCAGAAGAGATCGCCCTCGGAGATGGGCTCACCGCAATTCGGGCAGGCGAGCGCGGGCGCTTCGGCGACGACGTCGACCTCGACCGCGGGCTCGGCCTCGGGCTCGACCGCGGGAGCGGGTGCGGGCGCCTCGATTTCGTCCTTGATCTCCTCGACCATATCCTCGATCTGCAGCTCCTCGGCGATGGCGCTCTCCACCTCGGATTCGAGCTGTGCGTTGGTGACGGGCGGCTCGGGGACGAACGCGGGCTCGGGCTCGGGAGCGGGGACTTCGATGGAGCTCGCGGCGAACTCGTCCTCCTGCCAGTCGTCCACGGCGGAGAGCTCCCCGGCCTCGGCGATGGCCTCGGCAATCGCGACCTCGACTTCAGACTCGGGAACCGCGGGCGGCACGTCCGCGGGCGCCGCGGGTTGCACCTCGCTCCACTCGGAGACGGCGGCGAGCGGCTCCGGCGTGAAGGTCGGAGCGGGTTCCGGTTCCGGTTCCGGTTCCGGCTCCGGCGCGGGCGTGAACGCGGGCTCCGGCGCGGGCTCAGGCTCCGGCTCGGGCACCGCCACCGCCTCCACCCTCGTGCCGCAGTTCATGCAGAAGACGTCGCCTTCCGCCAAGGGCGCACCGCAGGCTGGGCACGTGGGACCGCTCGGTGCGACGGTGGGCACGGCCATCGGCGCAGCTACGGGAGCCACGGCGCCTACGTTGGGGATCGCCTGGTCGGCGGGCGCACCGCACGTGCTGCAGAACTGGTCGGTCGCGCGAATCGGCGCGCCGCAGACGGCGCAGTGGTAGACCGCCGCGCGGCCCTGCGCGGTCTCGGCTTCCATCTGGATGCGGCGCTGCTCCTCCTCGATCTCGCGGCGCTGCGCGTCCACGGCCTCGATCTGCGCGATGAGCTCCTCGCGCCCTGCGCGAAGCGACGGCGTGGCGCGCACCTCCTCGTAGAGGCTCGCACCGAGCTGCGCGACGAGCGTCTGGCGCTGGCGACGAAGCTCGTTTGCCCTCGAGCCGAGGCTCACCTGCTTGGCCTTCCTGCTCGCCGCCGCGGTGCCGCGGTTCACCATCGAGGAGAAGTCGTCTTTGAAGCCCATGGTCCCTCCGTCATCGAAATAGCTGGTGCGTCAATCCTACTCTCGCGTGCCGTGCGCAAGGCGTCGCGCCCCACGGAGCGCTGCCCCGCGGGCGACGCTAGACGTAGCTCGTCATGTACTCGCAGGCGAGAAAGTCCGCGGGAAGGTCCGGCACATAGGGCGAGACCGGGTTCACCGTGCCATAGATGAAGAGGGCCTCCGAGTAGGACGGCAGCACGTAGAGGTAGTTCTTGTCCTCCTCGTCGTCCTTCGAGATGAACGCGCGGTGGTAGGTGAGCTCGTAGCGCGTGGCGTACGTGGAGGTGGAGCCTTCGTAGGAGTTCCTCTGCGTGCGCTCCACGCTCGAGAGGCGCCCCGCGTTGTCGTAGGTGCACGTGGCGGTGTCCTCCTCCGTGCTGGAGGCGCCATCCCACGACATCTGGCACTGCCCGCCCGTGATGCGGCCGTTCTCGTCGAAGGTGTAGGTGGCGTCTCCGGTGTAGCCGTAGACGCTTCCGTACTGGCTATAGCTCGGGTTGATGTAGTCGCCGACGGACATCTTCACCGAGGCCACGCGGCCCGCCTCGTCGTAGGTGAGGGCGTGGTTCTCGAGGTTGAAGGAATCGCCGTAGGTGGTCCCGTAGGCTGAGAGGGCGCCGGCATCGTCGTAGGACCACGTGGCATACGTCGAGCGACCCTCGGACCCCTCGTTGAACACCGAGGTCGCGCGCCCTTGGTCGTCATAGGCGACCTGCATCACGTAGGGCTCGGATGTCGCGCCGGAATAGGTGCGCGTGACGGACGTGAGCTTGCCCGTGTCGTCGTAGGCGAAGGTCTCCGTCGTGCCCGAGCCGCCCTCTTGGGTGGCCGTGGCAAGCTGGCCCGCGTCGTTGTAGCCGTAGGTGCGATTCGTGACGGAGGGATCCGAGGAGGAATACGTGTAGGTGGTGGTGGACGAGGCGATGCGCCCGGCATCGTCGTAGCCGTAGACCGTCTCGTTCGTCGACGACACCGAGCCGTACTCGTTGTAGTAGCTCTGGGTGATGGATGCGAGCGAGCCGTCCGACGTGCGCGTCACCTCGTACGAGAAGTCGCGGCTCATCTCGGATTCGGTTGAGCCCTGAGAGCTCACGACGAGCTCGTCGGAATACCACATCTCCTTGAGCGGCGTGGCCTCGACGCCCGTGACCTCCGTGGAATCGGGCACGACGAGCGTCTTCAAGTTGTGGTTCTGGGAGACGTCGAGCGTGGCGAGCGCGGAATCGGGCGCCTCGAAGTGCTCGAGCGCGGCGAGGGAGCCGAGATCGGCTGAGCTCAGAGACGAGCCCTTCACCGTGACGCTCGTGAGGTTCGGGAAGAGGCGAAGGCCCTCGAGATTCGCCGCGCCGTCGACCGTGAACTCCGTGGCCTGGGCGGCCTCGTCGCGCGAGAGCTCGCCGTTGCCATCGGCGTCGAGGGTGCTCGCCACGACGGTGCGCACGGCGGTGTCGGGGAAGGTCGCCTCGTCGATGGCATAGGGCGAGAGCAGGAAGATCCACACGAGCACGGCCACCACCACGAGGATCGCCGCACCGCCCGCGAGCGGGATGGCGAGGTTGATGTGGCGCGCGGGAGCGGCATCCGGCAAGGAATAGGGCGCGGGCGCGGGCGCGGGTTCAGGCGCGGGCGCGGGCTCTGGCGCCGGCGCGCCAGACGTGGAGTCGCCTCCCCCCTCGGCAGGGGTCGCGTCATCCTGCGCAACGGGAGCGCCGCACTTCGGGCAGAACTTCGCACCCTCGTTGATCTCCGAGCCGCATTTCGCGCAATACATGGCGCCCGTCCTTTCGCCTCGCCAAATCGAGAATCCCTCGATGTCGCATCACCCCCACGACACCCGACCATCTTCTCACGACAGATCGGCGCGCAGGTGGATTAAACCGACCATCGTTTGGAGTCTACGATCGCGCTCGCGCTTGCGAGCTGAGCCTTGCAAGCGTCTTCGATCGTGCTCGCGCTTGCGAGCTGAGCCTTGCAAGCCATTCTTTCGCATTTGAATCCGCATGGGGCCTTCTTTCGCACGAATT
>CANQNP010000128.1 GCA_947625235.1 uncultured Atopobiaceae bacterium
ACGATGGTGAACCTCGTGCCGAACGTGATCGGCTCGATCATCAGCGTCATCGCCGCCGCGGTCCTCATGTTCTGCTCCGGCCGCGTGAAGAGCGGCATGCGCCCCGGCGATGCCTTCTAGCAGCGTACATACCTCGCAAGCAGGCGCCACGAGCCCCCGCAAGGCCAGCCTACCCGGGGGCTCGGGTGCGCCGCGCCTGCTCATCATCTACACCGGCGGCACCATCGGCATGGTGCGCGATCCGAAGACCGGCGCGCTCGCGCCCTTCGACTTCGACCACCTCGTCGACAACGTGCCGCGCCTCGCGCGCCTGGGCTATTCGCTCGGGCGCGTGCAGTTCCACCCCGCCATCGACAGCTCGAACATGAGCCCCGCGCACTGGGCGGCCATCGCACATGCCATCGAAGCGAGCTACGCGAGCTACGACGGCTTCGTGGTGCTCCACGGCACGGACACGATGGCCTACACCGCCTCGGCGCTCTCGTTCATGCTCGAGAACCTCGAGAAGCCCGTGATCGTCACCGGCTCGCAGCTGCCGATCTCCGACATTCGCGAGGACGGCACGACGAACCTCATCACCGCGCTCCAGATCGCGGCGGCGAAGGACGAGGACGGCAAGCCGATGGTGCGCGAGGTGGCCATCTCCTTCGGCGACACGCTCGTGCGCGGCAACCGCGCCACGAAGGCGAGCTCCACGGAGTTCGGCGCGTTCCGCTCGTTCAACTATCCCGCGCTCGCCACCATGAACCTGCACATTCGCTTCCGCGAGGAGCTGCTCTGGCGACCGCGCGCGACGGGCGCCTTCGCCACGCACACGGCGCTCGACCCGGCCGTCTCGGTCGTCTTCCTGCATCCCGGCATCACGGAGGGCTCGCTTCGCGCGCAGCTCGCGGAACCGGGCATCAAGGCCTTCGTCCTGCGCACCTACGGCGCGGGCAACGCCCCCACCACGCCCTGGTTCATCTCGGCCATCGCCGACGCGGTGCGCGAGGGGCGCATCATCGTGAACGTCACGCAGTGCCCGGACGGCGGCGTGGAGGAGACGCGCTACGACACGGGCGACGCCCTCGCCGAGGCCGGCGCGGTCTCCGGCTACGACCTCACGTGCGAGGCCGCCGTCACCAAGCTCATGTACCTCCTCGGCCAGGGCCTCTCGCCCGCCGACGTAGCGCGCGCCATGCAGCGCTCCCTCCGCGGCGAACTCACCGTGCCGGGCGCGGAGCTGTAAAACAGCCACCTTGGCCCGCGCAGCGCGAGCCAAGGTGATTTACTTGAGATATCCGAACTTCCCAGAATTCGGATCACATTGCAAGGTTCCAGATGGCCCTAATCATCGGCTGTCTGGATCGAAATCCATGCAGGGGAATTAAGAAACAGCTCAGGGCAAAGCCTCGAGCTACTGGCAAATAATCCTGAAGGGGAGAGACGATAGGTTCCACTCTTCGTTCATGCTGCAAGACGTCCCGTATGACGCATAATTCCGAGAACACGCATACCCCTGAAGCAAAGACGAACACGGATCGATTCGCGTAGGGAGACGGAATGGCCATCATCTCCATCGATAAGTTCATCGCCGAGTTGCAACGCACGATCGGGGATCACTCAGACAACGGCATGATGCTAGAGGGAATCATCAAGAACCGCCATCGCTACTGTGGGATCTTTCGCACGACGACCTTCAAAGAGAAGATTGTCCAGCACAATTCGCAGAGCCGAGAGATCAAGTTCGGCTACTTCCTCGAGAACATCTTTACCGAATATCTGGAGCGTTCTCCGCGCTATCACAACGAATCCAAACACCTCGGTCGAGACGTCGACGGTGATATTCTTGAGGCCGACCAGGTGTTCTTCGACGATGACGGTGTTGTCTACCTCATCGAACAAAAGGTGCGAGACGACCACGATTCCACGAAGAAGCGCGGTCAGGTGGCGAATTTCATCAAGAAGATCGCCTCGCTCGGATATGTCTATCCCGACACGCCATTGCGCGCCGCAATGTGGTTCATAGATCCCGCAGAGCGTAAAAATCACCGCTACTACGCGAACTACCTCGCAGATTTGGAAGACGAAATAGACGCGGAGATGGGCGTCTACTATGGTGGCACGCTCTTCACCAATTTCATCGACTACCCCGAGGCGTGGGAGGAGATGTGCGAAGGACTGCGCGAATATCGGCGCCTACGCCTCTCCGCTCCAGTGGCGGAGATACCCGATTTTGACCATGACAAGGACATCTACAAACAACTCGTGAGGATAAGCGAACTCAGTCCGAGGGTATTCCGCTCCATGGTGGGGGCGGCATTCTTCGACGTGAAGAACGACTACGTAGAGCTCGTAAACGAGATCTTTCCCGAAAGGAGCAATCTTCGTCGCGCCGCACAAAATGCGGGATATATGGTCTAAAGCGAATACTCGATCTTCCTTACGTGGCTAGTCGGATAGCACGGTAAGGCCTTTCCTAAAGTCGGCTCGGATGGCCTTGATGGGCACAAGCTCTCCTTCGCGCTTCACTTGCCATACCTCGAAGCCATTTAGGCGTGTTGCCTTCGCACCTCGTGCCCTCGCGGCGAGGGTGTGCATGTCGAGAATCTCGCCTTCGAAGTCAAGCTTCCCGTCTTTGCGAAGCGTGGCAATCTTGCGACCGTCCCGCAGGTAGAACCCCTCGCCCGCCGTAAAGTACCCCTGCTCGATCATGTCAGCCATCCGCGCCCTAGGCGGGCGCTCGTCGAAGGTAGCGCGCGCAATGGGCCCGTCCTCAGGCGCCGTCAAGGCGAGACGTGCGATACCCGCATCGCAGTACGCCTCATCCTGTTCGATCATGAGGTAGTGGCGCCCGAGGATCTTCGCCGCCACGCCCGTCGTCATCGTGCCACCAAAGGGGTCGAGCACGAGGTCTCCGTAGTGCGAGGAGATGGCCACCACGCGCATGAGCAGCGCGAGGGGCTTTTGCGTGCTGTGGAGCTTCTTGCCGGAGGCGTCCTTCAGGCGCTCGCTTCCCGAACACACGGGAAACGTCCAAATGGAGCCCATCTGCTTGCGCACGCCGGCGGCATAGTCCTCGGAACTCACAGTGTCGGTGTTGAGCTCGCGCGCGGTCTTGTAGTTGAAGGTGTACTTCGAATCCTTGGACTTCGTGGCCCAGATGAGCGTCTCGTGGCTGTTCG
>CANQNP010000129.1 GCA_947625235.1 uncultured Atopobiaceae bacterium
CTTCGCCCTCTCGGCTTGCTCCAACTCCTTATGAGCCGTTTCCCACTGCTTCATGAGCGCATCGAGACGGCCCATGCCATTCAGCGACCTCAGACGATCCTGAATAGTGCGAATCTTGCTTTCGAGGATGACGGCTTCGTTCTCTGATACGAGTTTCTGCCGCAAAGGCTCGAGCAATGGCCGATCGATGATGCCGGCGATAGTGATGTCATCCCCGCTCCCCCTCTCGCTTAGGGAAGGCAATGACTCGTCGAGATGCGCGGCGAGTTCCGCCACACCGTTATCGCAGGCATCAATCAGCAGGTCGCGATAATAGGAGTGCATGAGATCCATCGTCTGGAACGAGTCCTCCACCCCATCAGTCCCCAAGAAGCAGGCGATGATGGGCTCGTGGGTCACATCGATAACGCAAGAGCGAAATCCCCGTACCGCGTCTTCATCGCAAAGCGAGGTTGTCACATTTGCGAAGCAGCGATCATCCCAAGGGATAGGCTGCGAAGGATTCCCGTCGGCGTCAAAGACGACGCAACGGCCATCTCCCTGTTGGATGAGCAGGAGATACGACTCGCTCAAAAGTCCGGCAATGAGCGTTGATCCATAGATGTGCTCGAGTCGCTCACCTCTATCGTAGCGAGGCAAATAGGTGCTGCAGGCGGCACGCTCATCCTCCGTGAGCGGATTCTCGCTGAGATCCTCGTTCACGCCCTTGACCCATTTTGCCAAGATGCTCGAGGTGAGCTGCCTCATCAATGCATCGGTTATGGCACCCCCGGAAAGCACTCTCGATTCCCACTGGTTTTCGTCGATACCCTTGTGGAATTCAGCGAGCTCCGACAAAACGACATCGCAGGCGATCTTCGATCCGAGCGCACTCCTCGGGCAGCTCGAATCCCCATGGCCGTCTGCCACCGCGAACACCACGCACCCGTCCGCATGAACGGCGACACCTGCATCTTCGCAAGGGATTTGATGCTTACTATGGCTGGCACCTCGCGTCCGGGCGAGAACCGTCTCAAACATCCATGCTCCCCCAGGCCTAGTCCCAGTCTACGTCGCCCCAATCGCTCACTCCGTCATCAGAGCTCGCGGCATCGTGAGCATTCGAAGTGGCGGCCGCACTGATCGAAGACGAGTTCGCGTCTGGGATGAGGATGGTCGTAGACGACTGGCCGTCATCGACAAGCTCTTCCTTCACACGCTGCATAACCTCGCTCGTGATGTCGGAGCTGGTGCGGCTCATGCTGCCGATTTGGGATGCCGAGACGGAAACGACGCGGATGAGCTCCTTGAGCTCAGTGAGGTCATCAACCCGAATGACCGCTTCGTTGTTGCCGGTTATTTTCTGGAGCACCGCGATGTTCGGATCATCTCCGATGGCGATGGCGATCTTGGTCGCCACTCGATACCAGCGATTGGTATCCTCGATCTTCTTGATAGCCGACTCGTAATCGTCCGTTGGCTCGCCGTCGCTCATGAAGATGATGGCCGGCGCTTTGTAGCCCACTTCGCTATCGAGGAACTCCGAACGGGAGAGCTTGTTGTTCAGTTCAGTCAACGCGCTACCGTAGTCGGTCAAACCGCCTGCGGTGAGATCGTTCCAGTAGAAGTCATCAACATAGACGAAGCCCGCGTCGGTGATCCACTTCGCTCCGCTCGAGAATTTGAGTACGCCGATTTTCAGCTCAGCCGTCGGGTTGTCGTTCGACACCTCACGCAAGACGTTGATCGTCTCGTTCATGGCGAGGTTCACCGATGCGATGCGGTCGCCGATCATGCTCCCCGAGGTATCGATGACATAGATGATCGGAAGGAGTTTGCGCGCCGGCGCTTCCTGTTCCCTCACGTCTGGCATGGCAGCCTCCTTAGCTACTGGATGTCGATCTCGCCGTCGTAGGCCTTAATGACTATACCGGTTCGCAAGGGCACCCCTTGCCCCGGCTGCACTTGGTTGCGCTTCCCGCTCGGCGTGATGCCGAGGAGCACATTCTTCGTCATGTTCTTGAGGCCGAGATTGTGGGGATCGTGGTTCTTCTCTATCACCAGGGCCACTGGATCTAGTGCCTCGTCTGCCTTGCAAATGCCAAGCTGGCAGCGATAGACCCGGGTGTTCCTTGCGGCCGTTACCGCGTAATCATGGAGCTTGAGGCTATGTTCTACCTTGTAGACCCGGTGGCATCGGTCGCATTCGGTGTCGGAGACATCCTTGATGAATATCTCATTGTCGCAGTGCGGGCAGCGAACGATATCGCTTTGGAAGCGCGTAAGGACCTTGAGCCAATCCATGTCGAGCACGCGCCGGTTGGGATCGTTGATCGCCTCTTTGGAAAACGCCTTCAGGAAGGCGTCCCTTATGTAGTCGGGCAGGTAGCTCCAGCGCCTGAGCACGTTGTTGTGCACGCCTTTGATGGGCCGGTTCGACGCATCCTGCGGATCGAAGATAAAGGTCGCATCGCTCCCATAGAGCTTTTTCTCCATCTCCGGCGTGAGGCAGGGAACTGCCCAGTGCTCCCCCTCCAGCGGATGGTTCGCACAGAGGAGCATGAAGAGCACCACCGCCAAAGAGAACTCGTCGGTCCTCCAGTTTGGCTTGGCCTTGCCGAGGACGATCTCCGGCGCCATGTATTGGGGCGTTCCGATGATCCCCGTGTTCGTGCCATCGGGGGCGACGTTGTCGTTGTCGCAGATGAGCACCGAGCCCGTCCTCGCGTTGATGAAGAAGTTGCCGGAATTCATGTCTTGATAGCTGTAGCCGTACTTGTGGATGTTGCGGAAGGCGGAGACGACCTCGATTGCGGCTTCGACCACGGCCTTGAAGGAGGTGAAGTGGTTGCCATCCGGGGAAAAGAGAATGCTCGTGAGCTCCTCGTAGCCATCGGGGCGCAACTCCATCACGTAGCCGAACGATCCGTTTGCCCTCTCAGTCACGGCCACCGGCCAGAGGAAGGCCTTGTCGGGAGAGCCCTTGGCGACGTTTTTCTGCAGGTTGTCGTAGAACGCGTCGGGATCCTGCAGCGCGCTGGGCTTGTACCACTTCAGGGCCATCGGCTTACCTTGATACGTCACCTTATACACATCGCCCTGCCCGCCTCCGGCGATGTAGGA
>CANQNP010000130.1 GCA_947625235.1 uncultured Atopobiaceae bacterium
AGTCGCGCTCCTTGCCGTCCACCTCGAGGCGCTCGATCTCGGCGAACTTCGCGATGCCGAAGGTCTCGTGCACCACGAAGTCTCCCGGCTTGAAGGGGAAGGTCACCTGCGTGGGGTCCACGCCCGCGGCGCGGCGGCCCTTCGCGTGGCGGCGCGTGAGGTCGGCCACGGAGAGGACGGCGAGCCCCACCTCGGGAAATATCGCACCCTGCGGGATGTCGAGGTCGGTGAAGGTGACGACGCCGGCATCGAGCGCGGGCACGGGATCGAGCCCGCGTTCGCCGAGCGGACTCGCGTTCGCCGCCTCGCCGAGGAGCGAGCTCGCGATGGGGATGGCGTTATCGGTGAGGGTGAGCATGAGGTGCTCGCGCGCCGTGCGATCCGGCACGCAGAAGAGGCACTCGTAGCCTCGGCTCGTGAAGGCGCGGACGCTGTTCAGAAGGCGCTGGTCGGCGCCGGAGACCTGCGGCTGGCGGCTCTGGAGCTCGGGCGTCGCCTGGCGCCGGGCGCCCACCTCGATGCTCGAGAGGGAGAGCTGGCGACATCCGCCGAAGTCCAGGGCGCGGGGGCCGAGGAAGGTCCCCTCATACTCGGCGCCCTTCTCGCGCGCCTTCTGCGCGAGCTCCTCGGAGGCGCGCAGGCAGTCGTCGAAGAGCGCGCGGGGCTCGAAGAGGACGACGAGCGTCTCGGGGGCGATGTGGTCGGTCATGGCGCCGGCGCCGCCGTAGAGGGCCTCGAGGTAGAGGTCGGTCGTGGGCGTGGGGATGCGCGCGCGGATGGATTCGAGCGCGGCCGCCACGTCGGTGGAATCCTGCGCGGCGCGCTTGAGGGCGCGCTCGGCGCGCTCGATCGTGGCATCCGTGAGGGCGTACTCGCGCGCGGGCGCGCAGCGCACCTCGAGGGCGTCCGCGATGGTCTGCCCGGTGGCGGCCACCATCTCGCGCACGCGGTCGATCTCGTCGCCGAAGAACTCGATGCGCGCGGGGTGCGCCGCCTGCGCGGGGAAGACGTCGAGGATGTCGCCGCGAAGGCCGAAGGTGCCCGGCGCCTCCGCGTCGCCCGTGGCCACGTAGCCCGCCGAGAGCAGCGCCTCGGCCGCCGCGGCGGGAGCGATCTCGTCGCCCACGCTGAAGGCCACCTCGCGAAAGTACGCGTTTCCCTTGGGCGGCACCTTGCGAAGGAGCGAGGGCGCGGGGGCCACCACGACCACCTGCGCGCCCTCGGCGAGCGCCTCCACCGCCTGGCAGCGCTCCCCCACGATGCCGAGGTCCGCGGCCTTGTCCTGCCAGGGGAGGTCCGGGCGCTCGCGGTAGCGCAGCACGTGCTCGGCGCCCAGCCACGAGGTGAGGGCGATCGAGAGGCGATCCCCCTCCTCCTCGTTCGCCACCACGCAGAGGGTGGGCTTGGGCTCCGCGGCAAAGAGCGCCACGAGCGCGAGCGCGCGCCCCGACGGCGCGACGGCGATGCCCGCGTCCTCGCCCTCGGCGAGGCGCGCGCGAGCGCCGGCGAGCGCCTCCGCGCGCAGGAGCGGCCGGGCGATGCGATCGGCAAGCACCCGGCTACTCGCTCTCGCCCGGAGCCTCGGGCGCACCCGGCGCGCCGGGGCCGCTCTCGGGCACGTCGAGCCCCACGTGGTGCGCCGCGGCGTCGAAGCCCTCGGGCAGGCGCCCGGCGCGCGCCGTCATGGCGAGGAGCCGCGCGGCCGAGGCGTCGATGTCCTCCCAGCGCGCCTGCCAGCGCCAGTTGCCCTCGGCCGTGCCCGGCGTGTTCATGCGCGCCGAGCCGTCGAGCAGGAGCACGTCCTGGAGCTGCTGGATGGTGAGGGGGGCGTCGGTTTGGAGCACGCGGTTCGCGATCTCGGACGCGAGCTCGCGCGCGGCCGCCTTGTCCTGGGCGTTCTGCTCCTTGCCGCCGAGGATGTCGAGCGGCTCGTCGAGCACGGTGTCGCGCGCGGCCTCGCCCGCCGCCTCGCCTGCGGCTGCCGCCTTCGCCTCAGCGGCGTTCTCCTCGCGAATGTGGCGCGCCCGCTCGTGGCTCGAGAGGTTCGCCTCGGGGAAGAAGCGCTCCTCCACCCAGCCCACGAGGGTCGTCGTGTCGTGCGTCGAGGTATAGGCCACAGCGTTTGCCGGCGGCACGTAGGCCTCGCGCACGTCGGTGTCCGCGAAGATCACGTTGTGCTGGCCGAGGAAGCCGGTGAGCTTCACGAGCGCGCGGATGGCGGGCGTGAGGTAGCCGAGGTCCTCGGCGATGATCGGAAGCGGGCCGAATTGCTTGTAGGCGGCCTCGAAGAGCGCGGTGCCCGGCCCGTGGAGCCAGCGCCCGTGGTCGGCCGTCTGCCCCGCCGGCACGCTCCAGAAGCGCGAGAAGCCGATGAAGTGGTCGAGGCGCACGCAGTCGTAGAGCGCGAGCGCGCGACCGAGCCGCTCGAGCCACCACTGGTAGTGCTGGCGCTTGAGCTCCGCCCAGTCGTACGTGGGACTCCCCCAGAGCTGGCCCTTAGGGGTCTCGCCATCAGGCGGGCAGCCGCCCACCTCGGTGATCCTTCCGTCGTCGAGGGTGAAGATCTCGGGGTGCGCCCAGGTGTCCGCGGAATCGCCGGACACGTAGAACGGCATGTCGCCCACGATCTGCACGCCGCGCTCCTTGGCGTAGGCGTGGAGCTCCTCCCACTGCACGTGGAAGAGGTACTGCGCGATCTGCTTTGCGCGGATCCTCTGCGTGAGCTCCGGGCGGCGAAGGAGCTCGCGGCTCCAGTGGCGGTATTGCTCCGGCCACCTCGCCCATTCGCAGGCGGGACCCTCCACCTCGCGCGCGGGACCGGTGGCCTCCATGGCCATACCGGCAGAAACGACCTCGCGGATGGCCTCGAAGGCGGCGTAGGGCTCGAGCCAGTGCGCCTCTCGCTCGCAGAAGCGCACGAAGTCGGCCGTGGGCTCGAAGCTCGCCACGAGCTCGGCGAGCGACCTTCCGCCGGTGTCGATGAGCTTCTCGTTGCCCGCGAAGGCCGAGGAGCCCGCGTAGGGCGAGCCGAAGGCGTCGGTGGGGTTCACCGGGAGGATCTGCCAATAGCCCTGGCCGGCGTCGGCGAGGAA
>CANQNP010000131.1 GCA_947625235.1 uncultured Atopobiaceae bacterium
TCCTCGCTCTCCTGGAGCGCGCAGAGGTCGGCGCCGATGGCCACCTCCGTCATGCCGGAGAAGCCGAGCATCTTGAACGCGGCGCGGAGCTTGCCCACCTCGCCGCGGCCGCCGTACTGGCCCACGAACGCGGGCGCCACGCAGGCGATGACCTCGACGCCGCTCCTGATGGCGGCGATCACCTGGAAGAGCTGGGATTTGTCGGAGATGGCGCCAAACGGGCAGTTCACGAGGCACTGGCCGCACGACACACATCGATCGTAATCGATGTCAGCGCGTCCTTGGTCATCTGAGCCGATGCAGTGCATGCCGCACGCCTCGGCGCACGGACGCTCGCGGTGGATGATCGCCGTGTAGGGGCACACGTCCTTGCAGCGCCCGCACTTGATGCATTTCTCCTGGTCGATGTGGGCCTTGTGCTCGACGAACGTGATGGCGCCGGTGGGGCAGATCTCGCGACAGGGGTGCGCGAGGCAGCCCTGGCACTGGTTCGACACCTTGTAGGAGTGCTCGGCGCAGGCGTTGCAGGCGAACTTGATGATGTTCACGAGCGGGGGCTCGTAGTAGGTCTCGGGCTTCAGCGCCTCGGCGATGCCGTCGGAGATGCGGCTCGGGCGATCGACCGGCGAGAGCGGCAGGCCCATGGCGAGGCGCACGCGCTCGGAGACGATCGCGCGCTCGAGGAACACGCTCTCGCGGTACGTGGCCACGTCGCCGGGGATGATCTCATAGGGGATCTCGTCGATCCAGCCGAAGTTGCCCGGCTCCACCGTGTAGGCAAGCCGCGCCACCTCGGCAAACACGCGACGGCGAATAGCCGTGAGGTTCGTGTAGATCCCGCGCATGTCCGCCATGGCCGCCCCCTTGCGCTCGATGAAGCCCTGCTCCTCGAGTATAGGGCGCGAACCTCGCAAGAATTGCAACGCTTAGGCGCGCGTCAGCCAGGGGATCAGCGTCTCCGCGGCTCGATCCGGATACTGCAGGTAGAGCTGATTGCGCTCGAGGTCGCGCTGGACGTCGAGGGTGGCGCCGGGGATGGCGCGGGCGAGGACCTCGCCGCTCTCGCGCCTGGGGCCGGACTGGAGCGCCGCGCAGGTCACGCGCACGGGGCACGTGATGGCGCGGATGTCCTCGGGCACGCGCCACCCTTCCACCGCGAGCGTCTGGGCCCGCACGGTCTCCTTCGGCGTAGCCTTGGCGTCGCGCATGAAGACGTCGAGCATCGCGCGCGGGATGCCATAGGCGTCCATCTGGCCCTTTGCGTAGTTCTTGCGCGTGGAGATGAAGCGCCAGAAGGCGCCGTTCATCCACGCGGAACCCTTCGAGCCGGGGCTCTCCACGCAGAGCACGTCGCCGAGGACGGCCTTCCTCGCGATCTTCGAATCCTCGCAGAGCGCCTCGACCGCCACCTGGCCCCCGAGCCCCACGCCCACGATGGCATCCACCCGGCCGCCCGCGGCGTGCGCGGAGATCCACTCGCTAAGCTCGCGCCCCTCCGCCTCCACCGAGGTAAACGGGGTCGTGTAGGCCTCGCCGTAGCCGTCGTGGCCCGCGAGCACGCAGAGAAAGTCGCTCGTGAGGCGCTTCGAGAGCGGCGCCATCGACCACCAGCCCGCCATCTCGGGGCCGAGCAGGAGGACCATGGGACCCACGGGGTTTCCTATCTCGTGGAAGATCACGCGTCGCGCCCCTTCGGCCCGCGGGCAGCGCAGACGGCGGACCCGAAGCGCGCCCTCACCTCGGCCGCGAGCGCGTCGAGGGCCACCGGCGCCTGCTCGTGGGTGGCCATGTTGCGAAGCGTCGCCTCGCCTCGGGCGAGCTCGTCCGGCCCCACCACCACACAGAGCGCCGCGTGGGCCTTGTCGGCCTGCTTGAACTGGGATTTGAGCGAGCGGCCCTGGTAGTCGCGCTCGGTGCGCACGCCCGCGCGGCGAAGCGCGAGGCACGCGCGGAAGACGGCGTCCTCGAGCGCCGCCTCGTGGCCCGCGGAGGCCACGTAGACGCAGGGCGGCTCCTCGCCGCCGAGTTCCACGCCGAGCGCCTCGAGGGCGATGAGGATCCGCTCGAAGCCCACGGCGAAGCCGAGGCCCGGCGTGGGCTTGCCGCCCTCGAGCTCCACGAGCCCGTCGTAGCGCCCGCCTCCGCCGATCGCGGCCTGCGAGCCCATGCCGCAACGCGCCTCCACCTCGAAGACCGTGCGCGTGTAGTAGTCGAGCCCGCGCACGAGCGTCGGATCCTCCTCGTAGGCGATGCCCGCCTCGTCGAGGAGCGCCCTCACCTTCGCGTAGTGCGCGGCGCAGTCGTCGCAGAGGTGCTCCGCCGAGGTCGGCGCGCTCGCCATCACGGCCTTGCAGCCCTCGTTCTTGCAGTCGAAGGCGCGAAGCGGGTTCGTGCTCGCCCGCGCCACGCACTCCTCGCAGAGCTCGTCCGCGTGCTCGAGGAGATAGCCGCGCACGAGCTCGCGATACGCGGGGCGGCACGCGGCGTCGCCCATGGAGTTCAGCCGAAGGCGAAGCGCGTCCTCGGGAAAGCCGAGCTCGCGGTAGAAGTCCATGAGCATGATGATGAGCTCGGCGTCGAGGGCCGGATCGTCCGAGCCAAGGCACTCCGCGCCGATCTGGTGGAACTGGCGAAGGCGCCCCTTCTGCACGCGCTCGCCGCGAAACATCGCCCCCGCGTACCAGGCCTTCACGCAGCTCGCGCCCTGCGGCACGAAGGTGTGCTCGATGGCCGCGCGCACGAAACCGGCCGTGCCCTCCGGGCGAAGCGCGAGGCGTCGGCTCGCCTTGAGCGAGCCCTCCCCGCCCGAGGCGATGATGGTTTGGAGGTTCGTCGAGGTGATGGCCCTGAACATCTCCTTGCGCACGACGTCGGTCGTCTGGCCGAGGCCGTGCACGAAGACGTCGAGCTGCTCCATGGCGGGCGTCTCCACGGGGTCGTAGCCCCAGGCGCCGAAGACGCGCCCGGCCACCTCCTGCATGCGCACCCAAGCGCGCATCGAGGCGCCGTAGAGGTCTTCCGTGCCCTCGGGCTTGCGAGCGGGGTTGGGCTTGCCGCTGGCCATG
>CANQNP010000132.1 GCA_947625235.1 uncultured Atopobiaceae bacterium
ATTCCGCACTGACCTCGAAGCCGTCATTCGTTTGCGTGGCCTCACCGTTCGAGCATTCCACCTTTGAGACGCCCTCACCAGCGAGGGTGACCCCCTGAGGGAGCTTGAAGCTGATCTCGGCCTTCCCCGACGGGGTATCGGGAACCGTCGCGTTCTTGATCGTCGTGGTGATAGTTGCTTCGGTTCCCTGCTGGATGGAGGTCATTTCTGCAGGCACAATTTCAAGGCTTGCGAGACGCTCGACGTTGACGGTGGCCGACCCAGTGACCACTGAGCCGTAGGTGGGCGTGGCGGTGTAGTTGATGCTTTTCTCGCCCGCCTCTGCGTCTTTATTGGCCGACACGCGAAGGTTGAGGTTCAAGGGATCATTGCTCGCGATATCGTCGACCGTCACGGTCGTGGTATCCGCCTCGGCACTCACCTTCACGCCCTCGGCTTCATCCGCGCTGAGCGTGAGGCCGTTTGGCACGGTGAAGACGATGTTGGTTTTGCCCGTCGTGCTGTGCTCGACGGTGTTCTTTATCGTTGCAGTGAACGAAGCTTCGGAGCCCTGGAGGACGGGAGTGGTGCCAATGGTATTGGTAGTGAGTACGGGCTTGTCGACAAACACCAGGGGAATCGTCCCCTCGGTCGTGGACCACGCATCACCAAGGCCACCTGATTTCGTGATGGTAGAGTTAACTCGATCAGCCTGTTTTCCATTGACCTTAATTTGATCAACGGACGTGAGGCCCTCAGGAAGGTTCAATTTGAAAGAGATTTCAAGAGGATCCTCCTGTGTAATCCCCTCAGTCACCTTTACCTGAACACATTGGCTGGCAGGACTTGTCACTGTTACTGTTTGGTTTCCGCAGGTAGCTTTCATGTCATCGAATGTGATATTCCAGCCCGTCCCACTTTTACCATCCACCGTGAAAGCCGGGAATTTAATGAGAAATGAGACTGCGCCTGTATTACTCTTAGGGACTACGTTTCGGATGGTGTAATGCAGTACGTTCTCTTTTCCTATTTGCGCATATATGACGGGGTCTGCCTCGAGGACCAGTCGAGGACCCTTTGCGAGGAAGACATTGTGGACGGCTTCCGAAATACCGGTGCCCCTCGCGACTGTCACAGAGATATGGATATCTCGGTCGCCGTCTTCCACACCCGTATCGCCTTTCACTCGGTAGTTGATAACGAGCGGCTTCCCATTGGCGACATCGTCAACCGTCAACGTAAACCCATTGCCCGTTGAGGACACCGATTGAGTCGACACATCCGGTGTCTTCACAGCGCTCGTCGCCTCGCCGTCGAGCTTGATGTCGTCCGGAAGCACCACCGTGACCGTCGCCTGATCGGTGGAGCTCTCGGGCGTGATATTGGTGATCGTCGTCGTGAGCTCCTGGGCCTCGCCCATGAGCAGGGTGTCCGATGCCTCGGCGACCTCAAGCACGGGCAGGCCGATTACGTGAATCGTGGGATCTATGCTTGCCGCAAAGCCCGTATTGGGGGTCGCGGTCGCCAAGAGCTTGACATCGCCCGTTGGCGCGGCTTTGTCGATCTTCGCAGTGAACGCAATGGTGAACTTCTCGCCATGCGCGATGCTCGGAAGTGAGACGCTGAAGCCATCGCCCGAGGTAGCAGCATTCGCATCTTCTACTGCGGCGCCGTCCTTCTTAACCTCAACACCTCCGTTGCCACCGTCCACGCTCAGGTTCGCAGGGAGCGTGACGTTGATCGTGGCAGAGGTTTCGTGGCTCCCGGCAGCCGTGTTTTCCACGGTGAGCGTGATGGGAAGACTCTCCCCCGCGTAGATGGAGTCGACTGAACTCGGGTTCATCGTGAGGGCGAGCTTGGGAAGCGCGTAGACGCTAATTGTCGTCTGCGCCGTCTTATCCTCGCCCGTCGCGGGATCCGCGGAGACGCCCACGGTGTACGAACTGGTCTCTGCTTCCCGCGCAATAAGGACGTCGTAGGTGACGGTTACTGCTTCATTGCCTGCGAGATCGCCGAAGGTCACGGTAAAGCCCTCGTCGGACACGTCCACCACGCCATCCCGAGCGCCCGAGGTCTTCACGGACAGGGCGCCTTTTTCAAGAGAGATATTGCCGGGAAGCGTGAACTTCACGGTGAGCGTGCCCGTATGGCTGTCCGCAACGGTGTTGGCCACGGTGGCGCTCAATTGCTGGACGGTGCCCGCCTCGATGTCGGAGAGATCGCCAGTTGCGCTGAGACTGATCTCGGGCGTGCTTTGCGTCCACACGGGTTTCATGGTCATGGCCGTCGGCGTGTCGGGGATTACGTAGTCGTAGCCGCCATCAAGCTCCCACGCGTTGGCGAACGTATAGCCCTTGGCGCTCACGGGGATTTCGCCCGTGGGTTTCACGACATCGCCCGCTTGGTAGTACGTCGTGCCCGGCATGTTGGACATCGTGCCGTCGTCGATTTGGTAGGTCACGCTCGAGAGGGGGATGCTCTTCGAAGCGGTCGTGCCGTTTTGCCCATTGAGCTGAATTGAATAGGTGTCAACGGCGAGATCGCTCGTTTTACTCGCCTCATCGAGGGAGTACCAGATGAGGCCAAAGCCGGGCTCGCCATCCTTGCCAACCGTCACGTTCTGCGTGCTTGACCAGATGGCTTCGCCACCCTTGGAGATGTTCGCCGAATACGTGCCCTCTGGCCCATAGAAGACCATCCAAAAGACGTCGCCCCTGGTGGGCAGGGTAGGCAGTTTCTCGCCAGGCATGAGCCCTGTGAGCTGCGTTGAGATCTTGTCACTCGCCTCACTAACGCTCGCCTTGAAACCAGCGGAGAACATGATCACGCCCGTTGCTGCGGACGAGTGGTCGAGCTCCACGCAATAGCCAGCGAGGTCAGGAAGCGGGGATGCGGAGTAGGTGTACAGGCGATCTCGGGCACTCGAGCCCGAGACGGTGAGGTACTTTGCGGCCCCCACGTACTGGGGATCGACGAGATGCTTGAACGTGCC
>CANQNP010000133.1 GCA_947625235.1 uncultured Atopobiaceae bacterium
ATCGCCATCGGGCTCGCCATGGACGCCTTTGCGGTCACGCTCTCGGACGCGGTGGCCTACCCCGACGAATCGCCGAGGAAGCTCCTCGTCCTCCCCGTGGCGTTCGGCTTCTTCCAGGGCTTCATGCCGTTTTTGGGCTATGTGCTCTCGGGACTCGCGGCAGAACTCATCGAAAACTACGCCGGCATCGTGGCCTTCGTCGTGCTTGCGGCCATCGGCGGCAACATGATCCGCGAGGGCGCAGGCATCACGCGGGCGCGGGCCACCGAGGATGAGCCGCCAAGCTCGCCCAAGCTCTCCGTCGGCATCATCCTCGTGCAATCCGTCGCCACCGCCATCGACGCCTTCGCGGTGGGCGTCTCGCTCCGGGCGATGGAGGCCGACCTCCTCACGGCCGTCTCCATCATCGGAATCGTCACCTTCCTCGTTTGCTGCGTCCCTGCGGCGCTCGGGCGCCGACTCGGCAACGCGCTCGGCGACAAGGCGGAGATCGTGGGCGGCGTCGTGCTGGTGCTCATCGGCATCCGCGCCTTCTTCAGCTAACGCCCAAGGGCGTGAATGTGCCGCAGAGCAGCGCAAACGCGAGATGCAAGGACACGTTGAAAGCGTGCCGTACTATAATTCGCGAGCTTGGGTACGTAATGCCCGGTGAAATGAGACTGACTTGGGAGGTTCTATGAACGGACTTGTGACGCGCACCAAGGCGTCGTGCATCATCCTGGGCATCCTGCTCACGCTCCTTGGCCTCGCGTTCTTCGTGAACCCCATCAGCGCGACGATCTTCGTCACGCTCTGCATCGGGTGGGCGTTCCTCATCGGCGGCATCGTCACCATCATCACCTACATCGCGAACAAGTCCGGCGATCGCACGACGGCGGACATCGTCCTCGGCGTCCTCGAGGTCATCCTCGGCATCCTCATCCTCATCTGGCCGGGGTCCTTCGCGCTCTACATCTTCATCATGATCGGCTGCATCATCTTCATCACGGGCATCTTCGACATCGTCGAGGCCATCTCCATGCCGCATGAGAAAGGCAGCATGTGGGGTCTCTGGCTCGCCATCGGCATCCTCACGCTCATCTTCGGCGTGCTTGTGTTCAGCTCGCCGTGGCTCTTCGCGGAATTCGTGATGATCTTCGCCGGCGTCGCGCTCGTCTTCGACGGCGTCACCGAGATCATCGCAGGCGTCCAGCTCTAAGCCACGCGCTGGGCGCGGCGTACGCGTCCGCTTCATTTCCCACGCATGTAGGGGCCCGCCTCCTCGACCCGGGGAGGCGGGCCCCTACATGATTGAGACGAGACATTGGGGACGGAGCTTTCGTCTTGCGGCAAGCTCGCTACCTGCGGCTTTACCAAGACAGAAGGTCCGTCCCCAATGTCTCGCGTGTGCGAGATAGGCGTCCTTATCGTGGGTGCTCGCTCGCGCGTGGCCTCGCGCGGGATCGACCATAGGGCCACCATCCTCGGCTTCGGCTTGCAAGTCTTCCTCAGCGGCGGGTGGTTCTGCGAGAGGTTCCCCCTGGGAGACCTCGATCCGCCCGCGCACCAGCTCATCGAGCGACACGTCGAAGAGCTCGGCGAGGGCGATGAGTTTCTCGAGGTCGGGGGTGGATTTGCCGGCTTCCCATTTGGCCACGGACTGCCGGCTCACGCCGATCCGATGCGCCACGTCCTCTTGGGTATAGCCGCTTGCCGCGCGCAGGCACAGGAAGTTTTCCTGGAAGCTCACGGGTGCTCCAATCGCTGAGGGTCAGTGCAACCCAAACCCTAGGATAGCGGCCTCCTCCCTCCACCAACCACAGGGTGCTTTCTCGCTTCCCGGTGCGCGCCAGCCGCAACCACCAGTTGCCATCCGCAGGTAGAAGGACGCAAGGAGGGGGCCGTATCAAAACGGCCATCTGCCCTCGCGCAGCGCGAGGGCAGATGGGTCTTCGCTCTCCCGCATGAGCGCGTATGGGACGCGGCCGAAGACCGCGGCCGCATCCCAGTACACGATCAGGCGGGGCAAAAGATCAATACAGGCTCGCGTCAAATACGTTGTGCCGGATGGCCAGGTCTCGGATGCGCGCGGTCTTTGCGCGCGTCCGAACCGCCGTCCATCCGGCGAGTAAAAAAGCAGCTCAAGGCGCATGCCTTGAGCTGCCGCATTTTTGACACGGCCCCTTCGCCGAAAGGGAACGTCTAGATGTAGAACAAGATGTCGTTGTACGTCGGCACGGGCCACCAGTCGACGCCGCAGAGGGGCTCCATCTCGTCCACGGCCGCGCGGAGCACGTCCATCTTCGGGATCACGTCGTCGGCGTAGACGCGGCACTCGGCAACGGGGTCGTCCATGGCGTCGGCGGCGTCGTTCGTCTCCCGAAGGTCGTCCGCGGCGACGACGATCCTCTGGATGCCGGCATTCAGCGCCTCGAGGCGCGCCTTCTCGGCCGGGCTCTCCACGCCGAGGTCGGCCTTGGCGGCGATGCTCGCGGCGAGCTCCGTGCCGTAGGACATGAGCGCCGGAAGATAGCGGTGGTTCGCCATGCACACCATGGTGTTCGCCTCGATGTGCAGGAGCTTCGCGTACTGCTCGGCCTTCGCGATGTAGCGCGCGCGGATCTCGTCCTCGTCGAGCACGCCGAAGCGCTTGAAGAACTCGACGTTCTCGGGCTTCACGAGGTAGGGGAGCGCGTCCGCGGTGGTGCGGAGGTTCAGGAGCCCGCGCTTCTCGGCCTCGACGGGCCACTCCTCGGAGTAGCCGTTGCCGTTGAAGATGATGCGGTTGTGCGCGCGAAGGGTCTTGCGGATCCAGTGGAGCGTCTGGCCCACGAACTCGTCCTCGCCCACGTCCTCCATGGCGTCCGCGTACTCGGCGAGCATCTCGGCCATGGCGGTGTTGAGCACGACGTTGGGGTCGGAGAGGTTCTGGCGGCTGCCGCACATGCGGAACTCGAACTTGTTGCCCGTGAAGGCGAA
>CANQNP010000134.1 GCA_947625235.1 uncultured Atopobiaceae bacterium
TGCTGCGTCTGCTGGTTTTGGCCGGTGCCGCGCTGGCCGTTCATGAACTGGCGCTGGACGCGTTGCTCGATGAGGTCCTCGAGGTCCACCTCGACGTCCTGGCGATAGGGGGAATCGAAGTCGAACTGCTCGTCGAAGTCGCGCTCCTCGAAGTCGAAGCGATCGTCGAGGTCGTCGATATCGCCGTCGAAGCCCTGCGGAGCCTGGACGCTGGAGGCGTTGTCGCGCTCGAGCATGTTGGCCGCCACGATGCCGGTGCCGGGGATGAGGAGCGCGAGCGACGCGAAGAGGGCGAGAAGGATGTGCATGTGCTGCCTTTCGGGTGCGAGGGTGGGTGGGGGTGACGCGACGCGGCGCTACGCCATCGCGCCGTCGCTGACGGTGGGATCCGAGGGGATCTGCTGCGTGGGCGCGGCACCCTCGGGATCAAACGGAGCGGGCTCGCTCGGCACGGCCTCGAGGGCCGCGACCTGCTCGCGCGCCTCGCGCGGCTTCAGGCAGAGCACGTAGAGGCCGAGCGTGATGGGGGTGAGCACGAGGCCGACGATCCAGAAGCCGGCGAGCTTCGCGCCCTTCACCTCGATGCCCCTCTCGCGCGCCGCGTCGATGAGCATCACGATCGCGATGATGGTGGCCGCGACGAGGGCCGCCGTGAAGACGAGGCCGAAGATGCCGAGGAGGACGTTGCCACCGCCGGGCACGCCCATGGCCATGCGATTGAACATGGAAGACTCCTTCCTGCGGGCGGAGCCCTATCTCCGCCGTTGGCAGGGAAGTCTGCCGAGCCCTCCTAAAGCCGGGCTAAAGCGTCAATCGATCGATCCCACGGTGCCCATGAAGAGGGGGACGTTCGCGGTGACGTCGACGATGAGGTAGGCGAAGGGGCGATCGAGAACGACCTCGTGGGGCTCCTCGAGGTCGGGCGCCATGCTCGTTTCCTCGATGCCCACCTCCGTGGCCGCGCTCGCCTTCGTGCCCTCCTCGTTCACTTCGATGAAGGTCTTCTGCACCGCCTCGCCGACGCAGAGCTTTTCAGGGCTGATGCCGGAGAAGTTCGCGAGCTGCGGATCGAAGGCGTCCGTCATGCCGAGGCGCTGGAGCGTGCCCGAGAGGTCCATGTCGTATTCGCCGTCGAACTTGGGAAGGCCCGTGTTGACGGTGCCCTGGCTGCCCATGCGCACGAGCTCGGCGAGCTCTGAGCCGCTCGTCTCGGCGAGGAGCTCGGAGACGCTCGTGCCCTCCTTCGGGAGCAAGGCGACGAAGGCGTAGCGCCCGCCCGCGTAGGGCTTCATGAAGCCCGTGCACTGGGCGTTCTCGAGGTAGCCCGAGGCTTCCTGCTCGTACATCATGTCCACGCGGGCCTCGGCGCCATCCTCGGAGGTGAAGGTCGCCTCCTCGACGGCGCCCTCCTCGTAGGGCGTCTCCCAGCCGCCCTCGAAGGCGCAGGCGTCGATCACGTAGAGCGCGTAGGAAGGGTCGATCCTCTCGAGGATGGAATCGATCATGCCGTGGGTGCGCTCGTCCACCCAGCCGTTGATCTCCCCCAGCGTGGCGTCGTCGAAGGCGCGGTCGTAGACTTCGGCGCCGAAGTCGTTCTGCGCGTTCGCGATGAACTGCTCGGCCGGCTCGAAGGTCTCGTTCACCCAGAGCGAGTCGGCGAGCGAGAACGTGTCGCCATCTGCGCTCCAGCCGTCCGCGAGGCCCTTGAGCTCGGTTTCGAGCGCGGCGTCGACGGCCACGCCGAGCACGTCCTCGATCTGCGTGCGCGTGGCGCCCTCCGCGCCCGTGGCGAGCACCGCGAGCGGGCGCGCGAGCGAGACGGGGGAGACGAGCGAGTTGCCGTCCTCTGCCTCGACGTTTTGGAGAAGGCCGAGGCCGAGGTCGTAGTAGGGCGCGGGGTCGGAGACGCTCGCCACGTCTACCGTGGACGCGTCGGGTCCCGGCGTGAGCGCCTCTTCGGGAGGAGCACCGCATCCCGCGAGGCTGCCGCAGGCGAGGATCGCGGCGACGAGCGCCGCATGCCGTGTTTTCATAGGGCCCTCATTCCGGGTCGCAAGGCTTGCACATCCTATGGGATTCCCCTGCGGACGCCCCTCAATACCCCCGCGTTTCCGCTATGGTGGAAGCGGTAGTGCAGCCGGATGACGCGCGGGACGCACGTCGAGCAGGGCGAAGGGCTTTGGGCATGGTTTTGAATCTGAACCCGACCGTGATCTGCCTCATCATCGCGCTCATCATCGCGCTCGTGAGCTGGATCGTCATCTCCTTCAAGAAGCCGTTCGGACTCTAGGGCCGAGCTCAACGTTTCATGGTCTGGCCCCTCGCCGTCGTCGCCGCGCTCGCGATCGCGCTCCTCTGGCGGTGCGGCCTCCATCTCCGCCGCACCGGCGCAGGGCCCGCGACGATCTTCACCACGCGACGCTTCGCGGGAAGGCGCGTGCGCGTGCTCTCCGTACACCATGGCTGGCAGTCGGGGATGGATCTCGACGATCCTGGCGAGCTGGTGTTTCCCTACGTGCGCGCGTTCGACGCCATCTTCTCGGGGCCCAGGGCGCCCGAGCGCGTGCTCGCGATTGGCGGGGGAGGGTTCTCCTATCCCGTTTCGCTCGCGAGGCGCAGCGTGGTCGTGGACGCGGTGGAGATCGATCCCGCCGTGGTGGAGGTCGCGCGCGAGTTCTTCGGGCTTGCGGATGCGGAGGCGCTTTGCGGCGAGGACGGAAGGCCACTTCTCCATGTGATCATCGAAGACGGGGTGCGCTACCTCGAGGAATGCCCCTCCACCTACGACGCCTGCGTCCTCGACGTGTATCGCGGCATGGATGCGGAGCCTGAGATGGCGAGTCCTAAGGCGCTTGCGCGCGTGAGGGCGTGCGTGGCGCCGGACGGCGTGCTTGCGGTGAACGCCGTCTCGGGCAAGGACGGCGATCTTAACCTCGAAGTCTGGGCGAAT
>CANQNP010000135.1 GCA_947625235.1 uncultured Atopobiaceae bacterium
CCGGGCGTCTACCAAGACCGCGCCGGCATGCTCTGGGGCCCGCTCTCGCCGATCTACGGCTTCGGCGGCGGCCTCATGACGATCTTCCTGAACCGCCTGCACGACAAGCCCATCTGGGTGACGTTCATCGTCTCGGCCATCGTGGGCGGCGCGTTCGAGTACTTCACGAGCTGGTATTTGCAGTACGCCTTCGGCGTCACGGCCTGGGACTACTCGGGCACGTTCCTCAACATCGACGGCCGCACGAACTTCATGTTCATGTGCTTCTGGGGCATCCTCGGCTGCGTGTGGGTGCGGCTCCTCCTGCCGATCATGCTCTACTTCATGAAGAAGATCCCGTGGAGGTGGAAGTACACGCTCACGGCCATCTTCGCCGTGCTCGTGATCTTCGACGGCATCATGACCACCGTCACGCTCGACTGCTGGTACCTGCGCGAGGACCACGTGCCCGTGCAGGGCGTGGTGGAGACGTTCTGCGCCGAGCACTTCGACAACGAGTTCATGCAGAACCGCTTCCAGAGCATGACGATGAACGTCGATTCCTCGGCACGCACCGACGCGAAGGCGGATGACGCGAAGCTCTCGAAGGCCTAGCGGGCGCGACGTGGCAGTCGAGGCGCGCGAGAGGGGAGGGGCGCCTGCGCACGCGCGTGCGGCGCGGGCTCCGCTCGGCCTCGGCCTCGCCCTCTGCGCGGCCTACTACGTGGCGAGCATCGCGTCCGTGCTCGCGCTCGCGTTCCTCGCCACGGCGGACGACTTCGAGTACGACGTCACGCTCGTGCGCGTGCTCGCCCAGAGCGCCATCGCCACGGTGGGGCTCTGGCTCCTTTGGCGCCGAGCGGCGATCTTCCCGCGCTACGGCGTCGTCTCCGGCGCGTGCCTGCTCGCCCTCCTCGCCATCGACCTCTGGATCGGCGAGGGGGTGGGCGGCGAGAGCACGCTCCTCACGGGGCCCGCCGCGCTCCTAGGCGCGGCCGCCTTCGCCTCGGCGACCCTCGCCGTGATGCTCTACCTCGCCCTTTCCAGCCGCGTGCGCGCCGTGTGCGCGCAGGTGCTCGGGCGGGGGAGCGTCAAGGCCGATCCCGGCTCCGAGGGCTATTACTTCGAACGCCCGCTCTCGTGGCACTGGTGGCGAAACCTCGGCATCTACTACGCGGCGAGCTCGCTCATCGGCCACTGGGGCGAGATCTGCTTTTGCTGGCTCATCGTCCTCGGCGTCTTCCAGGGCTCCTACGACTTCTCGCACGACCAGCTCTGGAGCTGGTGGCTCTACCCCTACCCCGCGGAGGGCATCGCGGCCGTGCTCTGCGTCGTCGTCCTCTATCCCCTCAAGCAGTGGCTCGCGAGGCGCTTCGGCGGCCGCATCCTGCCCACGCTCGTCGTGAGCTTCCTCGCGACGATGGCCGTCTGCGCGACCATCGACTTTTGCGCCGGCATCCTCTTCAACGCCGACTACCACCTCTGGGACTACCGCGCGCTGCCGTTCAACTTCATGGGGCAGATCGTGCTGCAGAACACGCTCGTGTACTCGGTGATCGCCACCTTCGTGGTGTGGGTGCTCTATCCCTGGGTGGCGGGGCTCCTCAAGAAGGCGAACCAGACGGCCGTCGACGCCTTCTTCTTCGCGTTCATGGGCGCCTACGTGGTGCTCATGCCGCTCTACTTCCTCACCGTCACGCCTTCCGGCATCGTCATCGGCTGAGCGCGGGCCGCGCCTCACATCGCTTCTCCACAGAAGGATACGCCCGGCTCAGTGGTTTTCGTTGACTCGAGGGGAGCCGCTCACTAATATGACCCCTTGCGCGTGGGGTGGAACCTGCCGGTTCGCCCGCATGCGCAGAGCTTGAAAACGGAACACATGGGAGTGTGCCAGAGCGGCTAAATGGGACGGGCTGTAAACCCGTTGGCTTTGCCTACCTAGGTTCGAATCCTAGCGCTCCCACCATTCCGTGCCCGTGTAGCTCAGTCGGTAGAGCACCTCGTTGGTAACGAGGAGGTCACCGGTTCAAGTCCGGTCGCGGGCTCCATTCAAGCTTCCGCACTCGCTCCGCGAGGAGGCGAGGGCACGACCGGCGGTGTAGCTCAGTTGGTCAGAGCACGCGGCTCATACCCGCGGCGTCACTGGTTCGAGTCCAGTCACCGCTACCAGGCAACGCGCGGCCCCCTCAGGGGGCCGCATCGATAGCAAACGGCCCGAAAGGCCCAAAGGAGGTTTTGGTCCATGGCCAAAGAGAAGTTCGAACGCACGAAGCCGCACGTGAATATCGGCACCATCGGTCACGTCGACCATGGCAAGACGACCCTCACGGCCGCTATCACCAAGGTTCTCTCCGAGACCCCGGGTTGCAAGGCCAACTTCACCGCCTTCGAGGAGATCGACAAGGCTCCCGAAGAGCGCGAGCGCGGCATCACCATCTCCGTCGCCCACGTGGAATACGAGACCGAGGCGCGCCACTACGCGCACGTCGACTGCCCCGGCCACGCCGACTACATCAAGAACATGATCTCCGGTGCGGCCCAGATGGACGGCGCCATCCTCGTCATCGCCGCCACCGACGGCCCGATGGCCCAGACCCGCGAGCACATCCTCCTCGCCCGTCAGGTGGGCGTGCCCTACATCGTCGTGTACCTCAACAAGTGCGACATGGTCGACGACGAGGAGCTCATCGACCTCGTGGAGATGGAGACCCGCGACCTCCTCTCCGAGTACGACTTCCCCGGCGACGACCTCCCCGTGATCCGCGGTTCCGCACTCGGCGCCCTCGAGGGTGACGAGAAGTGGGAGAACTCCGTGCGCGCCCTCATGACCGAGGTGGACAACTACATCCCCACCCCGGCCCGCGACAACGAGAAGCCGTTCCTCATGGCCGTCGAGGACGTCATGACCATCTCCGGTCGTGGCACCGTCGCCACCGG
>CANQNP010000136.1 GCA_947625235.1 uncultured Atopobiaceae bacterium
TCGAGGTCGGGGTAGAAGCGGCGCATCTGCGTGGCCACGAGCATGCCCTTGTAGACCACCGTGCGCGCGCTCATGGAGCACACGTAGAAGATGCGCCCATCGAGCGCGGGGTCCGCGTCGGCCGCACGCTCGATCGTGCGCCGGCACACGTAGAGGCGCCGCTCGAACGCCTGGCCGCGCGCCACGTCGGCCGGGCGCCCCACGAAGGCCTGGTAGATGCGCGGCATCGTGGAGCGCGCCGTCTGCCCGAGGTCGTGCGGGTCCACCGGGACCTTGCGCCAGAAGAGGAGCGGGAGCCCCGACGCGGCGCAGCCCTCCTCGAAGAGCCGCATCGCCGAGGCCACGCCCGCCTCGTCGCGCGGGAGGAAGAGCATCGCGACCCCGTAATCGCCTTCGTCGGGAAGGAGGCGCCCCTCCTTCTGCGCCTCCTTGCGAAAGAAGCGGTGCGGAATCTGGATGAGGATGCCGGAGCCGTCGCCGGAGTTGCGCTCGAGGCCGGCACCGCCCCTGTGCTCGAGGTTCACGAGCACGGAGAGCGCGTCGTCCACCATCTGGTGCGAGCGGCGGCCCTTCAGGTGCGCGAGGGCGCCGATGCCGCAGGCGTCGTGCTCGAAGTCCGGCCGCCAGAGCGCGGGCGCAGCCGTGGTGCGTGCGCGGGCATTCATGCTCGTCATGCGTCTCCCACCTCACCGATCGCGAAACGTCGTTTTTCCAACGCTGCACCTTAGCCCCTCGCGGGCACCGGTTGATGGCGTACGTGTTTCCAACGGCTTACGGGCCACGACGGAAAGGGAGCTGCCCCGCGCCATGCGAGGCAGCTCCCCAAGGTTCAGTTGTCGCGTGGCTCAGTTGCCGAGGGTGAAGATGGCCTGGCGCTTGTAGTCGTTGGTGCCCATGTACGTTTGCACGCGGACGGACTTGCAGTAGTAGTAGGTCATGAGGAGCATGCCGATGACGCTCCCGACGGCACCGCCCCAGAGCTCGGCGGAGGGAAGCTGCATCGTGCCGTACACGATGGCCAGGACGACCTGCGTGACGATGAGGATGATGCAGGTGGTCTGGTAGATCTTCAGGAACCCCGGCTGCTTGGAGAACGCGAGATAGCAGAAGTAGAAGATGAGCACGCCGCAGAGGATCATGACGACGGCCACGATGTAGAGGATCGTCGGGACCCAGCCCATGCCCACGAGGCTCGCGAGGTAGCCGAGCTGGTTCGCATAGCCGAAGCTCTGGAAGCCGTTGATCACGTAGTAGATGGCGTCGATCACGTAGCAGATGAGGAAGAAGAGGAACCAGCCGCCCATCGTGCGGTACTGCGGGTTCGCCACGGGCGGAACGCTCGGCTGGGGCGCACTATAGGGAGGCTGGGGCGCACCGTAGGTGCCCGACGGCGCCTGCGTGGGCTGCGGGGGTTGCGGAGCTTGCGGGGATTGCGGGGGTTGCGGCGCGGTCGCGATGGGCATGCCGCAGGACGGACAGAACTTCGCGCCGTCCGCCACTTCGCTTCCACACTTCGGACAATACATGGCTCTCCTCCATGGTCGATCCTGCATGGTCTGACATCTGCGCGTTCATTAAACCCCAACGCCCGCGCAATGCCATCCGCGATGCGCGGCTTTATCGCCGAACGAGCGGCTAGTACGAGAGGTACTCCGATTCGCGCGCTCGCTCGATGTCGAGCATCTGGATGGCGTTCTTGTACTCGAACTCGTTCATGTAGTTCTCGATCGGCTCCTCGTCGAACTCCGCCCCGTCGTAGAGCGGCTGGTACCAATCCGTGCCGTTCAGGTAGGTGCTGAGGCTCTCCTCGGAGTACTTGCGGCCGTAGCGCGCGAAGATCTCGTTGCGCGCGAGGTAGAGCTCGTAGTTGCTGAGCGCCTCGAGCTCGGAGTTCGAGTAGGTCCTCGAATCGCTCTCGGGCAGGATGAAGTCGCTCGAATTGCCCGTCTTCATGTGGTGGGTGTACTCGATGCCGTTCGAGCCCACGTGGACGCCGCTTGGGCTATTCGAGTTCGACACCGACTTCTCCTCGGCGCGCTTGGCGGCCTCCTCGGCCTCCTTCTGCGCCTCCTCGGCTTCCTTCTGGGCCTTCTGGGCCTCCTGGAGCTCCTTCTCCTTCTGCTGGGCCGCTTCCTGGGCCTTCTCGAGCTCGGTCTGCGTGGCGTCGGCCTCGGCTTGCGCCTGAGCGGCTTGCTCCTGCGCCTCCTCGGCGGCCGCGGCCTGAGCGGCGGCGGAGTTCTCGAAGATCCCCGTCGTGAGGCCGAGCGGGTTTAGGAAGTAGAAGAGCGCGAAGCCCACGACGGCCACCGCGGCCACCACGCCGAGCACGATGCCCACGACCGTGCCCGTGCTCGGCCGCTTCTCCCGCGGCGCGGGCGCCACGGGCTCCTCGGGCACCGAGGGGCTCGGGGGCATGTATCGCGTGGCGTCGTCGTGCGGCGCCTCCTCGCCCACGAAGAAGCCGGCGTCCGAGCCGATCTCGTCCGCCGCATCGATCGGCGCCTCGTCGAAGGGCGTGGAGGGTTCCTCGGGAGCCGCGTCTTCCTCGAGAAACGACTTGTCCAGCGGGGCGCCGCAATTCGTGCAGAACTTCCTGCTCGAATCGTTCTCCGCCCCGCAGTTCGTGCAAAAGACGCGCTCCATCAGCGTCCCCTCCCAGGCTCTCTCTTTCGCGCCGAAGGCTAGGCGACGGGCGCGCCGCAGTTCCCGCAGAACTTGAAGCCCTCTTCGATCGGCGCGCCGCAGTTCTGGCAGAACTTCGGCGCGGGCGCGGCGGGCTCGGGCGCAGGCGGATCCAGGCGCTGGCCGCAGTTCATGCAGAAGAGATCGTCCTCGGCGATGGGCGCGCCGCAATTCGGGCAGAGATGCTCGGACACCTCGGCGACGACATCGACCTCGACCGGAGGCTCAGGCGC
>CANQNP010000137.1 GCA_947625235.1 uncultured Atopobiaceae bacterium
GACCCCGTCTTCTACGGCTCCACCCTCTCCAACATCCCCGTCTACCAGCTCTTCAACCCCTACGTGACGACTGGCACCCACCTCTGGACCGCCAACGTCGAGGAGTACGACGAGCAGGAGAAGCTCGGCTGGGTGGGTGAGAACCCCGTTTGGTACGCGGCCTCGCTTCCCGAGGACGTGACGGCCGAGTAGCGGCACCGAGCACGTAGCACCAAGCTCTTCCCCGGCGGGGGCGCCGAGCCCCCGCCATCCCGAACTGTCCGAGTCGATCGACCGTCCGGAGAAAAGGCTTCCCTAGCAGCCAGCCATGCCCGGACGGAGTACGTACAAGGCGGGGAGCGACGGCTCCCCGCCTCCTAGGGCCCATCGCGCTCACGGCGCACGCACCTACGCGCCCAAGGCGCACCCGCGCACACCCGCGCGTACCCGCACGCACGCGAACCCGCGCGCACCCGCAAGCACGCGGCCCTAGGCCCCCATCATCGGGTTCCGGTCCTCACGCTCATTGAGGACACAACCTAGCGAGAAGGACCTCGCCCCCGCGCCTCACCGCGCCCGGCGAGGCCCTTCCTTTTTCATTTGCCGCAGAAAGACACTTTCTATTTTCTGGCGAAGGTCACACCCCGCCTACCAGCGGTTCCTCGAACCGCCCCGCCCGGTTTCATTTATCACCCATTTATCACTTTTGATTTTTCGCGTGTTTCCGTACGAGATGCTGCCTTCTTCGCGCGCGATATCGTCGAGGCTCCTCGGCCGCCTGCGGTTTGCCATGGAGGGGCTTCTGCCGCCTTTTCAACCGCGTAAAGGTCTCGGCCGCCCTGCGATGAGCCAGAAATGCGGCATGGAGGCTTCTCAGCCGCCCAAGAATGCGGCCGAGAGGCCTATGTGACCCGCGTCGTGCGGCGGAAGCCCATCGGCGCCACGAAAGCCGGGCGGCTGAGGCGGCTACGCGGTTGGAAAGGCGGCTGAGGGGGCTACGCGGTTGGAAAGGCGGCTGAGGCGGCTACGCGGTTGGAAAGGCGGCTGAGGGGGCTACGCGATTGGAAAGGCGGCTGTGGGGTAATGGGGACGGATCTCTTGTCTTGGAAAAGGTGCAGATAGAAGAGCTGTCTCAAGACAAAGGAGCCATCCTTAATGCCTTGTTGGGAGAAGAGCCGTCGCAAGACAAAAGGGTCCGTCCCTAGTGTCTTGAGGGAAGCACGCGAAGGGGGGCGCCTCCGAAGAAGCGTCCCCTTCGCGTGCGGAAATGTTGTCGCTACGCGAGCGCCTTCGCAAGCCGCTCGGCCACGGCGTCGATGAAGGCCGAGGTGGAGAGGGTCACCGGGTCGGGGAGGGTGGTGATGCGGGCGAGGTCGCCCGTCATCTCGCCGTCCTCGATCGTGGCGAGCGTCGCGCGCTCGAGGGCGTTCGCAAACGTTTGGAGCTCCTCGTTGCCGTCGAGCTCGCCGCGCTTCCTGAGGGCGCCCGACCACGCGAAGATCGTGGCCACGGAGTTCGTGGACGTCTCCTCGCCCGCGAGGTGCTTGTAGTAGTGGCGCTGGACCGTGCCGTGCGCGGCCTCGTACTCGAAGTAGCCGTCCGGCGAGACGAGCACGCTCGTCATCATCGCGAGCGAGCCCGCCGCCGAGCTCACCATGTCGCTCATCACGTCGCCGTCGTAGTTCTTGCAGGCCCAGATGAAGCCGCCCTCGGCGCGCATCACGCGCGCGACCGCGTCGTCGATGAGCGTGTAGAAGTACTCGATGCCCGCCTCCTCGAAACGCTCGGCGAACTCGGCGTCGAAGATCGCCTGGAAGATGTCCTTGAAGCGGTGGTCGTAGGTCTTGGAGATGGTGTCCTTCGTGGCGAACCAGAGGTCCTGCTTGAGATCGAGCGCGTAGGTGAAGCAGCTCCGCGCGAAGCTCTCGATGGAGGCGTCGAGGTTGTGCATGCCCTGCACCACGCCCGGGCCGGCGAACTCGAAGATCGTCACGCGCTCCTCCGCGCCGCTCGCCTTCTTGTAGACGAGCTCCACCGTGCCGGGCTCGTCCACGCGCAGCTCGGCGTTGCGGTAGACGTCGCCGTAGGCGTGGCGCGCGATGGTGATGGGGCGCTTCCAGCAGCGCACCGTGGGCTCGATGCCGGCCACGGTGATGGGCGTGCGAAAGACGGTGCCGTCGAGGATGGCGCGGATCGTGCCGTTCGGGCTCCGCCACATCTCCTTCAGGCCGTACTCCTCCACGCGCTGGGCGTTCGGGGTGATGGTGGCGCACTTCACGCCCACGCCGAGGCGCTTGATGGCCTCGGCCGCCTCGACGGTGACGGCGTCGTCCGTCTCGTCGCGGTGCTCGAGGCCGAGGTCAAAGTACTCGGTCTTGAGGTCGACGAAGGGCTCGAGCAGCTTCTCCTTGATGAGCGCCCAGATGATGCGCGTCATCTCGTCGCCGTCCATCTCCACGAGCGGCGTGGTCATCGGCACTTTCGCCATGCGGATCTCCTCTCAAATCGAACGCGCCCTCGCGCGGGTGCCCGGCGCGCCCGAAGCGCTCCCTTTCTCTCCGGAGAAAGCGTAGCGAGGTGGCGGCGAGCGCGCATACGGGAACTTCATCTCGCCGTCCCGCGCGCTCATCAACGTGCTATACTTGCGCAAAAAGTTGCGCATATTACTGCGCATGAAGTCTTCGTACATTCGCGAATGAGGAGCAACACATGGCACCTGAGCTGGCAGAACGCGTGGAAACGGCATGGGCGCAGTCGAAGCAGAGCCACCGCATCGGCATCTCGGAATTCACGCACGGGCGCAAGTGGCGCCCCGAGCTCATCGAATGCGGCGTGATGGAAATCTACGATCGCGACCACAACGTCGCCTGGCTCGTGTCCTACGAGTGCATGGACGCCATCATGCAGCGCATCCAGGAGCTTGAGGA
>CANQNP010000138.1 GCA_947625235.1 uncultured Atopobiaceae bacterium
GCGTCCTTCTTTGGCGGCTTGCCCGCCCACTGGAGCTTGCGGATCTCGTCCTCCTTGCCCGCGGGCAGCACGCCGGCGATCACCTCGTCCACGCCCACCTCTTGCGCCACGGCATCGGCGGTGGCCTTCGCGTCGCCGGTGATCATCACGGTCTTCATGCCGAGGTCCTCGAGTTCGCGCACGGCCTGCCTGCTCGTGGGCCGCACGGTGTCGGAGAACGCGAGCGCGCCGAGGAGCTTCCCGTCGCGCGCGAAGTAGTCGACCGTCTTCGCGTCCTTGGCGAAGCCCGCGACGGCCCCCTCGAGCGGCGAGACGTCGACGCCGCGCTCGCCCATGAGGCGCGCGTTGCCCGCGAGGCACTCCGCGCCCTCGGCGTCCTTTGCCGAGAGCCCCCCGCCCGGCACGGTGGCGAGGCCGCTCACCTCGAGGGGCGCAACCCCGGGAGACGCGGTCTTGCCGTAGGCCACGACGGCCTTCGCGAGCGGATGGTCGCTCTTCGCCTCGAGCCCGAGGGCGAGCGTGAGGAGCTCGCCCGCCGAGACGCCCGGCGCCTCGGCCACGCCGGAGACCTCGGCCACGCCGGTGGTGATGGTGCCGGTCTTGTCGAGCGCCACCACGCCGAGCGAGCCCGCACCCTCGAGCGCGCTTCCGCTCTTGATGAGGATGCCCTGCTTGGCGCCTTGCCCGGTGGCCACCATGATGGCCGTGGGCGTGGCGAGCCCGAGCGCGCAGGGGCAGGTGATGATGAGCACCGAGATGGCGCGCGTGAGCGCGAAGCTCCAGCCCGCGCCGAGGCAGAGCCACACGATGAGCGCGATCACGGCCACCGCGATCGTGCAGGGGATGAAGACGGCGCTCACGCGGTCGGCGAGCGCCTGCGCGGGCGCCGTGGACATCTGCGCCTCTTCCACGAGGTGGATGATGCCGGAGAGGGTGGTGTCCTTGCCCACGCGCGTGGCGCGCATGGTGAAGTAGCCATCCTCGACCACGCTTCCGCCGGTGACCTCGGCGCCCGCGTCCTTCGCGACGGGAAGCGATTCGCCGGTGATCGCGCTCTCGTCCACCTCGCCCGAGCCCGAGGCCACGACGCCGTCCACCGGCACCGCCTCGCCGGCCTTCACCACGAGGGTGTCGCCCACGACGACGTCTGTCGCGTCCACCACGACTTCCTTGCCGTCGACGAGCTTCGTCGCCTTCGCGGGGCGCAGCTTGTAGAGCTTCGAGAGGGCGCTCGTGGTGCGGCCGCGCGCCTTCGCCTCGAAGAGCTTGCCCACGCAGATGAGGGTGAGGATCATGCCCGCGCTCTCGAACGAGAGCTGGCCCACCCACGCGCGCACGCCATCGGGCTCCGAGCCGGCGAGCGCGCCTCCCATGGCGTAGAGGCACCACACGCCGAAGACCGTCGCCGACCCCGCGCCGAGCGCCACGAGGGCGTCCATGTTCGCCGGCGGATGGAAGAGGGAGCGGAGGCCGTTTGCGAAGATCGCGCGGTTGACGACGAGGATGGGAAGGAGCAGCAGGAACTGCGTGAGGCCAAGCGCGATCGCCCCCTTCCACGGCTGGAGCGCCTCGGGAAGCGGCCAGCCGAACTGCGCGCCGAAGCCGAGGTAGCAGAGGGGAACGGCGAAGACGATCGAGATGACGAGGCGGCGCTTGATGCCCGCGATCTCGCGCTTCGCGGCCACTTCGGGGTCCGCGCCGGGCATGAACGTCATCATCAGCATGTTCATCTCAGCCACGCTCCCTCGCGCCTCGTCCGCCGCACACGCGAGGTATGTACCCGCGCGCCCGCCCAAGGACGTCGTCCGCCAGCCGGGCGGAGGGGCCCAACTGCCGCTTCTCCATGCGCTCGGGCCTTCCGGAGGCGAAACGATATACTCAAACGGAAAGATCGATCCAATCGGTGGGAGCGCGCACCGTGCCTGCACTCAAGAAGTCAAAGATCGCCAACAGGCTTGGCATCGACATCGATCAGGCGAGCGAGTGGTCGGTGGACATGTCCCAGTTCGGGACCTACACCACGGACGACTACGCCAAGGCGGACTGGGACGACGGCGCCTTCGAGGGCGAGGCGCACGACGTCACGATCCAGCGCCAGACCGACCGCGGCACCGACATCAAGCTCCTCGGCCTCGACTACCAGCGCGTCCAGGCGATCCTCCGCGGCTTCCAGAAGCGCTTCGACCCGAACGGCGAGAACGCGAAGCGCCGCGAGCTTCGCATGACGACGATCCGCAACTGGGTGATCATCACGAAGCTCGCCTCGAGCTGGACCATCCTCTTCACGCTCGTGAAGCTCTTCGTGGGCGCGCTCGATAGCTCGGGCTTCCTCCTCGTGAACGCCATCTTCTCCGTGACCATGGCGTGGTCGAAGAACTACATCGTCGACGGCTACGTGAAGGCCGAGCGCTACGGGCGCAACTTCTCCGTGAAGCACCAGGAGCTCTACCGATGCCAGATTGCGGGCGCGCTCTGCGTGATCGTGAGCTGCGTCTACATGTGGTTCGGCGCCGGCATCCTGAACAAGGACTTCGGCGCGGGCGTCGAGTACTCCACGCTCACCGGCCTCGGCATGACGGCCATCGCCATCGGCGAGATCTTCCTCGCCTTGAAGGGCGTGTTCAACTGCCAGACCGCCGGCCAGTACGTGCTGCGCTGCCTGAAGATGCTGAACGTGTGCACGTCCTTCGGCGCCGCCGCCCTCGCGAACATCGCCATCCTCTCGATCTTCATCAAGGGCGGCCAGGACCTCCGGGAAAACGGGATCATGGTGCTCGTGTGCGGCGGGATATCCCTCGTCATCGGCCTCTTCCTGCTCTCCATCCAAGCCAAGCACGGCGATCGCGAGTGGGTGGACTAAGCAAGAATGCCCTTTCTAATTCCTTG
>CANQNP010000139.1 GCA_947625235.1 uncultured Atopobiaceae bacterium
AAGGTGCTCCTCATGGACGAGCCGCTGTCGAACCTCGACGCCAAGCTCCGCAACCAGATGCGCGCCGAGATCATCAAGCTCCGCCAGCGCATCAAGACCACCTTCATGTACGTGACGCACGACCAGACTGAGGCCATGACCCTCGGCGATCGCATTGTCATCATGAAGGACGGCATCGTCCAGCAGATCGGCACGCCGCAGGACGTCTACGACCACCCGGCGAACATCTTCGTCTCCGGCTTCATCGGCGTCCCGCAGATGAACTACTTCAACGCCGATCTCAAGAAGGACGGCGACACCTACAGCGTGCTCGTCGAGGGCGTGACCATCGAGCTCCCCGAGGACAAGCAGCAGCGCCTGCGCGAGAATAACGTCGAGGCCCAGCCGATCACCCTCGGCGCGCGCCCCGAGCACGTCTCCATCGACGACGGCAAGGGCGATCAATCGCACATGCTCTCCGGCGTGGTCGACGTGTCCGAGATGATGGGCTCCGAGGTGCACCTGCACCTGAACGTCGACGGTCAGGACGTCATCGTCATCGTGCCCACCACCGACGTGAACTTCACGTTCGCGAAGGGCGCGCTCGACGTGGGCAAGACGGTGAAGTTCACCTTCTCCGGCGCCGTCGTGCACCTCTTCTCCAAGGAGACCGAGGAGAACCTCGAGTACAAGAATCAAGAGCAGCACACGTTCGACCTCTAGGCCGACGCTGCGGTCTTCCATAGCACCCGATCTAGGCCCGATCCCGGAGACTTACGTACCTCAGTACGCCGCGTCTCCGCGATCGGGCCTTTCTCGGGCACTCTGAAAGACCTCGCTGACGTTTTGCTCGTACCTGACTCATCGCTTGTTGGGAGAAGGATTGATGCGAGCGCCTCGCTGACGTTTTGCTCGTACCTGACTCGCCGCTTGTTGGGAGAAGGATCGATGCGAGCGCCTCGCTGATCCGTTTGGTTGCGCGACGTGTTGTATGATGGGGGCGTTGGCGAGGGTCAAGGCCCCAATCGCCATGCGAGACGGGTTGTGGCTCAGCTTGGTAGAGCGCTCGGTTCGGGACCGAGAGGTCGCTGGTTCAAATCCAGTCAACCCGACCAGCCAACATCGGAAGGCCGCGGAGCAATCCGCGGCCTTCTTGAGTTGACGCTGCGGCTGGATGCCTCGCTCACGGTTGGCTCGTCCCCACCCCTCACCTTCTTGCATGAAAGTCTGGCAAGGACGCATGAATGTATGGAGGTTTCCCCCACTTGCGGCTTTGGGACTTTCCCGCCGCTCGGCCGAAGATAATCTCCCTCAGCACATGGTTCACACGGTTTGGCGAAGGGATGGGCGATGAACGCAAGGGTGACCGTTTTCTACGAGCTCGTCTCGGGCGATCTCGCGCTGCAGGAGGAGCTCAACGAGGTGATCGGCGCCGTCGAACTCAGTCGCGACGAGGCGGTGTCGCGCCGCAACATGGCGAACGCGCTCGCGGCGTTCGCGCAGGAGCACGGGTTCGACCTCGTGGCCGACGACCTCCTCATGGCAGACAACGCGGCCAGGAGCGAGCACGAGCTCTCCGAAGATGAGCTCATGGCCGTGGCCGGCGGCGCGATCGATTGCATCTGCCCGGTCATCGGCGCCGCGAATGGCTGTGGGTGCTTCTTCTACGGCCAAGGCAAGGACCAAGAGAAGTATGGGTCGCCCGGCTGCATGCTCGCGGGCGCGATGCCCAGCAAATAACAAGATAGGAACACCATGTTTTATCGACTGAACCCCCGCTACCTCCTTCGAGGCTGGCAGCGGCTGCCCTATGGCCTCGTGGACAGGGAGACGGGGCAAGCCTCCTTCGTCTACAAGCGCCACTACGACGCGATCAAGCTCGCCACGGGCACGATCGACTTCGACCTTCCCCTCATCTCGCCGGAGGTGCGCGAGGCAGCGCGCGAGCTCGAGACGTACGGCGTGCTCGAGCCCTGCGAGCGCGGCGAGGGCGCGCGCGACTCCGAGCAGGAGTACCGCTTCTACGACAACCGCTTCATCCAGTGCGCGCACTGGTCCATCACGGGCAAGTGCAACTTCCGCTGCAAGCACTGCTTCATGAGCGCGCCCGACGCGAAGTTCGGCGAGATCAGCCACGAGCAGGCGCTCGACGTGATCGACCAGCTCGCCGAGTGCGGCATCTACCAGGTGGAGCTCACCGGTGGCGAGCCCCTCATCCGAAGCGACTTCATGGAGCTCGTGGACGCGCTCTGCGCCAAGGGCATCGTCATCTCCAACATCTACACGAACGGCGCGCTCGTCACGGATAAGCTCCTCGACGACCTCGAGGCGCGCGGCGTGCGCTGCGCCTTCACCTTGAGCTTCGACGGCGTGGGCTGGCACGACTGGATGCGCGGGATCCCCGGGGCCGAGGCCATGGCGCGCAAGGCCTTCGAGCGCTGCCGCGCGCACGGCTTCCCCACCGCCGCCTCGATGGTGGTCTTCGAGAAGAACAAGGACGTCCTTCGCGAGACCGTGCGCGAGCTCGGCGAGCTCGGCGTGCAGTCCATCAAGACGAATCCCGTGGCCACCGAGGGCGAGTGGGAGGAGCACACAGACGACGGCACGCTCACGATGGACGAGATGTACCAGATCTACCTCGACTACATCCCGCAGTTCTACGAGGACGGCCTGCCCATCGACTTCCTCGACCTCGGCGGGTTCTTCAACGTGAGCCGCGCATATCCCGAGAGGTTCTGGGTGCCCGTCGAGCACCACTGCACCGACCCCGAGCGCACCTGCCTCTGCACGAGCGTGCGCAA
>CANQNP010000140.1 GCA_947625235.1 uncultured Atopobiaceae bacterium
GTTCTTCACCCTTCGAAAATCGATTGCCGGATCGGGCGCTTCGATGGCGTAGGCCTCGGGGTTCGCGGCAACGTCGGCCGCGACGAGCTCCATGAGGTCGTAGCCCGCGCCTTTGCACGCAAACGCCACCACATCCGTGCACACGCCATAGCCGTCGTCGGGGTAGCCGTCCGCGTAATAGCGGCTTTCGTACTTCGGCTGCGTGGCCACGTAGCCGAGCGCGCCTTGGAGGATGTCCGTCTGGTCGTCGATGCCATCGCCATCCGCGTCGAGCGGGCTCGTGAGCTGGGGAATTTCGCCCGCATAGGCGTCAGTGGGCCTCGCTGCGGAAGTGCGCTGGTAGGGCACGAGCACGAAGAGCGCGGGCGCCGCCGCTGCGAGCGCCAGACACACCACGATTGCAATGCGTCCGCGCCTCGTCATCGCATCCCCTCGCACCGGACTCATGGCCACGCAGAGGAGTCTACAGAGACGCGCGGTGGCCTACATCCTGCCGCGACGCCCGAGGAGGGCGCCGAGCGCGGCGATGCCGATGCCGAGGGCGGCGAGCACCGCGAGGGCGTGCAGGCGCTCGGCGCGCGTGTCGCCGAGGATGGCGAGGAGATCGTCCATCGTCTGGCGCGACGCCTGGTGCCGGCGAAACTCGTGGAGCTCCGCCTCAGAAAGCGGCGTATCGGGATCGATCGCGCGCGTGCCCGCTCGGCGGAGGTGGCCGATGAAGGCCCGCACGTCCTCGCCGAGGTCCGTGCGCGCCTCGCTCACGTAGCTTCCCGCGAGCGCGATGACGAGCGAGCCCACGTAGCGCTGGGCGTCGTGGTCGAGCTTGAGGATCTGGCCGAGGAGCCGCATGAGCATGCGGGGATTGCCCGAGCAGAGCTCGGTGAGCGTCTCGATGCGCGCGGCCGCGGCGGCGGAGAAGAACTCGTCGAAGACGCGCTTTCGCGTGGCGTTATCCGCGTCGTGGAACCAGTCGTTGAAGTCCTTCGAGTAGGAGAGCGCGATCGGGTCGATCTCCTGCGGCTCGACGGCCACGAGGTGGTCCCCCATGACCTCCCAGCTCGTCGCCGAGTGCTGGAGCATCCCCTTGGCGGAGGAGGCGACGATCTTCGTCGGCTGTTGGCGGCAGAGGAGCTGGCCCACGATGTCGAAGTGCGGCACGTAGAGGCGCACGCGGTCCTGCACGTTGGCGTAGGGCGTGCGCGCGATCACCTGCTGGGCGAAGCCGGGGCCGTCCATGTCCCAGATGCGCACGACCTTCGCGCGGGCGGCGTCGCTCGCGTGCGCCGCGGCGAAGACGGCGAGGTTTCCGCCCTTGGAGTGGCCGCCGAGCATGATCGGCCCGTCGACGCGCGAGGCGACGTCGTCGAGGTAGCGCCGCGCGTCCACCTGCGCGGGCGTGATCTCGTAGGACATGTCGAAGTTCTCGTGCCATCCCACGAGCGTGTCGTCGGTGCCGCGAAAGGAGAGGTAGGTGGTGCCGTCGTCGAGCGCGACGGAGAGCGCGCCGAACTGCTCGGCCGTGGCGGGATCGAGCGTGTCCACGTGGTTCGCGAGCCGCGCGCCCGCGAAGCGCCGCCCGGAGGCCATCTTCTGGGGCAGGAGCTCGACGATGGGGTCGGTGAAGGAGGGCGTGGCGTAGAGCGTGAGTTTGCCGTAGCGCGCCTGGTACGCCGGCGCGGCCTCGGCGACGGTGACGCTCGCCTCGCCCGGCCCCGGCACCACGCCCGCGAGCCGCACGTAGGAGAGGTTCGCGAGCAGGAGGGCGTCCACCTCGTTGAACGGCACCTGCTCGAAGGTGAGGTCGCCATACCAGTCGAGATAGTCGAAGAAGTTCGCCATGGCCCCGCTCCTCTCGCGCGCTCCGTTCGGCCCTCTCACTATTTCCCCATACAAGCGGCCGACGTTGCGCGAAGAGCGGCGTCGCGCGCTACCCCCAGAGCGCGGTGTTCGACATGGCGTAGAGCGGGACGTTTCGCATCCAGTTTTGCTCGCGATAGCCCGAAAGGCTGAAGCGCAGCGATCGGATGTCAGGGTGGGAGCCTTTGAATGCGCGAAGGCTCTTGGCTCGCAGGTTTTCCTCGGCCTTTGCCTCTATGGCGTAGGTGCGGTTGGAATCCTGAACGAGGAAGTCAATCTCGCCCCTCGAGTTCTCTGCAGACCAGTAGTAGGGAGTAAGCCCGCAATCGGAAACGAGCTGCTGGCACACGTATTGCTCCGTGAGAGCGCCCTTGAACTCCTGGAAGATCCCGTTGCCCGCGAGGACGGTCTCCTTGTCCAGCTGCGCCATCGCTGCGAGGAGCCCGACGTCGACCATGAAGAGCTTGAACGCAGCATCATCGGCATACGCGCTCAAGGGAATTCCGGGCTTGGAGATCCGGGGGACACGCATTGCGACTCCCGCCTGGCAGAGCCAGGTGATTCCCGCTCGATAGTTCTTCGCCCGCGCACCCGTTGCGATATGGCTGAACACGAACTTCTTGTTCTCGCGACCGAGATGCGCGGGGATCGACCTCCACGCCGCAAGCACATACTCGGTCTCGGTTCTGCTGAGGTGCTTCGAGATGTCTCGCTCGTAGCCCCGAAGGATCTCCTGTTGCACCCCTCGAGCATCCTCAAGAAGACCACGATCCAAAAACGAATTCAGCGCTTCGGGCATGCCTCCCACGTAGTAGTACTGGCGAAGAAGCGGCACGAGCTTGCTGGAGAAGCTGTTGATGAGGCTCGTGTCCCCAGAGTCGATGAGATCGCAGAGCGACTGGTTGCCCGTTGC
>CANQNP010000141.1 GCA_947625235.1 uncultured Atopobiaceae bacterium
GACGTGTACTAGCCTCAACCTACCCTGCGCGACGCCGAGCTTGGTCGAGGGTTTTACCTCTGATTCAAGCTGAGGGTTGTTTTTGTCAATGACGAATTCCTCCAATCCTCGAAGAGAAATCCCTGTTTCGTCGGACGGGAATTCCCCGATTCCGTGAAGTCGTCGCCGGCGCCTGGCAGCGACGGCGCAGATCTATGCCTAGCGCCGCATGAGCGCGTGGGCGAGCCTGTAGGACTCCCCCTCGAAGACGAGGAGGTGGCCGTGGTGGGCGATGCGGTCGATGAAGGCCGATGCCAGCTGGTCGTCGGCCAGCATCGAGCCCCACCTCGAGAAGTCGAGGTTGGTGGTGATGATGAGGCTCTGCCGCTCGTAGGCCTCCGATACCACCTGGTAGAGAAGGCGCGCACCCCGCTGGTCCACGGGCACGTAGCCAAACTCGTCTAAGAGCAGCGCGTCCGCCCTCGAGAGCTGCTTCATGAGCTGCCTGAGGGTGCCCGCGTCCTTGGCCTCCGCGAGCTGGTCGATGAGCGAGGTCACCGTGAAGTAGCGCACCTCGCGCCCGAGCGAGCACGCCTTGATGCCGAGGGCGACCATGAGGTGGGTCTTGCCCGTGCCGACGGGCCCCAGGCACACGAGGTTCTCGGCCCTGTTCATGAAGGCGAGCGAGACGAGGTCGGCCTTCGTGAGGGCGGCCGGGAAGCTTATGTGGCCCCACTCGTAGCCCTCGAGCGACTTCACGACCGGGAAGCGGGCGCGCCTGATGAGGCGGGCGGCCCGGTTGGCCTCGCGCTCGGCAAGCTCGAAGGAGAGCGTCTCGTCGAGAAAGCCCTTCTGGTCGGGGTCTGCCGAGGTGAGCACCCGCTGCAAGGTGGAGTTGGTGAAGAGCAGGCAGCGCATCTCGGCCGCGAGGCGCTCGTCTGCGTCGGAGATGGCGAGGATCTGCTGGGCGGAGAGCTTGAGCCTGGCGTAGGTTGCCACCTCCCTCACCTCCTGCCCTCGAGAAGTGCGCGGTCGTAGACTGCGAGGTCGATGCCGACGTCGGTGGCCTCGTCGCCGGCGGCGATCCTCCTCGCGAGCGCGTAGACGTCGCTCGCGGCAAGCGAGCGCCCACTCCCCGCGAGGCGTGCGGCCGCGTCCACCGCGGATCTGGCCCCCGACCTCGCCGCGGCCTTCTGGATGGCCGAGAGCTCGGAGGCGAGCTCCGCGCGCTCGAGGCCGTCCAGGCGCTCCTTGAGTTCCTTTGGTATGGCCGAGCGGAACGAGGATTCCCTGTAGCCGCCGGGCCTCTTCGCGAGGAGCCTCAGCTGGGCGAAGGGGTCCCTCGCGTGGGTGGGACCCTCCCCGAACTCCCGCACGTAGGAGCAGATGGCGTCGCCGGTGTCGGGGTCTTGGAAGGTGACGCGGTAGGCGTCGATCTCGACCCTCGCCCTCCTTCTGGCCCACTCGGGCGAGACGTCGTAGGTGTGGGCACCCTCGAGGGTTGCCTCGCCCCACTTGTCGCAGGAGACCTCGACCCACCTCCTCGCGATGAAGGGCTTCTTGGGCAGCGGCAGGAGCGCCGCGAGGTCGCGCTCGAGGAGCTCGGCCACGCCCTTGCCCTTGCGGTAGTGGTCCCTCTTGGCGTTGATGGCGTCGGCGCGCGCGAGCAGCTCCTCGTTGAACGCCGCGAGGTCTGAGACCTCGGGGACGGGCACCATGGTGTGGTCTCGCATGTAGGCCACCTGGCGCTCGACGTTTCCCTTCTCGTGGCCGGAGCCCGGGTTGCAGAAGCGCACCTCGAAGCGGCAGTGGAGCCTGAATTGGGTGAAGAGCTCGGTCTCGGTGACGGTGCCGCCCCTTCCCCTCCTGCCGGCGCCGGTGGCGTTGTCGAGGATGACGAGGGGCGGGACGCCCCCGATGTGGCGAAAGACGTTCCAGAGCCCCTGGCAGACGCACTCGGCGCTCTGGCCTGCGAAGAGCTGGGGCCAGCCGGCGTTGGAGGCGGGCAGGCTGGCGACGAGCGCGTGCATGCGCACGATCTCGCCCCTCCACATGACGTCGCAGTCGCCGAAGTCGCCCTGGCAGGTGCCGGGCGCCCACTCGAGGTCGAGGAAGGCGCCAGCTCCCTGGGCGATCTCGCTCCTCCTCTTGGCCACGTAGGTGCCCACGGTCGTGAGGCCGCCCTTGTAGCCGCGCTCTTTTTGCAGCCGCTCGAAGATGAGCTGGGTGCTGTGGCGCTGCTTCCTCCAGACCTTGGCGTCCTCCCGCAGGATCTCGTCGATAAAGGGTTTGTAGGGGTCGAGTATGGAGGGGCGGCTTCGCCTCTCGGGTGGATCCGGAGAGAAGTCGTCCATGTCCACGTACTTGCGGACGGTCTTGGGATCGTGGCCGGTTCTGCGGCTGATCTCGGCCACGCTGGCGCCTTCCCTGTCCATTCTTCGTATAGCATCGATGTCGGGCATGCTGAGCATCCTTTCCCCACTTCCCTCGTCGTCTCCGTGTTGCCAGCACTGGTTACGAGGGTAGGTGCGCGACAGGTCTTGGCGTGCCCTTTTCCAAGGGCGCGTCCCTTATCTATCTGTCTTCGTTTTTTCGGGGAATTCCTAGTGACGAATCAGGGATTTCTTGGCCGATGATTCATCCAATTAGAGTCTGACGGAAACACTGAGGGTGAGACTTACACGTCCTACCTGCGATAGACCCGTGCGCTAGACCTCGTAGCGGTAGCGGTCGGTGCGCAG
>CANQNP010000142.1 GCA_947625235.1 uncultured Atopobiaceae bacterium
GACAAGCGCCCGTGGATGCTCCACCGCGCCATCTTCGGCTCGATCGAGCGCTTCCTCGGCATCCTCATCGAGAACTACGCGGGGGCGCTTCCGCTCTGGCTCGCGCCGGTGCAGGTGGAGGTCATTCCCATCGCCGATCGCCACCTCGACTACGCGCGCTCCGTGGCCGAGAAGCTCGAGGAGGTGGGCGGTCGCGTGGAGATCGCCGACCAGTCCGAGCCGATGAAGGCGAAGATCGCGAAGGCGCAGGAGCAGAAGATCCCCTACATGCTCATCGTGGGCGACCGCGAGGCCGAGGAGGGCACGGTGGCCGTGCGCGAGCGCGCGCAAGGCGACCTCGGCACCATGGCGCTCTCCGACTTCGGCGAGATCATCGAGAAGGCCCAAGTCTAGCTCGGACGATGGGCACGCACGCCTATAGCGTCGCGGGCCGCTGCCTCATGGAGGAGGCGGCGGCCCGCATGCGTCTCGCGCCCGCGCGCGCGTGGCGCGCGGAGAGCGACGCCGCGGCCATCGTCGCGCGCTACCTCGCGTGCCATCCCCGCCTCGCGTGGGTGCGCTACCCGGGCTTGCCTGCGGACCCCGCGTTTCGCGAGGCGTCGACGAGCCTCGTCTCCGGGTTCGGGCCACATATCGCCTTCGCGCTCGAGGACGGCTCCCTCCATTGGCTGCGCGTGGCGTCGTCCGACGCGTTCGCGCTCATCGAGGCCATCGAGGCGGCGCTCGCCAAGTCTCCATAAAGCTGCCGCAGACCCCATTTCCCCGCTGCTCAAGGCCATAAAGGCCGCGCCATTCGCTACCATTTGACGATCAAGCGTCACGGCGGAGAGGGGGAGGTCTCCCGCATGCCCACATCCACTTCCAAAAAGAAGCTCACCGAGATCATCGACAGCGTCGAGAGCCTGAACGCCGCGATGGCCGAGATGCGCGAGGCGCAGGCCGTCTTCGCCACCTTCTCCCAGGAGCAGGTGGACACGATCTTCTACGAGGCGGCGATGGCCGCGAACAAGGCGCGCATCCCGCTCGCCAAGATGGCCGTCGAGGAGACGGGCATGGGCGTCGTGGAGGACAAGGTCATCAAGAACCACTACGCCTCCGAGTACATCTACAACAAGTACAAGCGCACGAAGACCTGCGGCGTCATCGAGGAGGATCCCGCCTACGGCTACCAGGTGGTGGCCGAGCCCATGGGCATCGTGGCGGGCATCATCCCCACCACGAACCCCACGTCCACGGCGATCTTCAAGTGCCTCATCAGCCTCAAGACGAGAAACGCCATCATCATCTCGCCGCACCCGAGGGCCGCGAAGTGCACCGCCGCCGCGGCTGAGCTCGTGCGCGAGGCCGCCGAGGCCGCGGGCGCGCCCAAGGGCCTCATCCGCTGGATCAGCGTGCCCACGCTCGAGATGACGAACGAGCTCATGCGCGACGCGGACATCATCCTCGCCACCGGCGGCCCCGGCATGGTGAAGGCCGCCTATTCCTCCGGCAAGCCCGCCCTCGGCGTCGGCCCGGGCAACGTGCCCGTGATCATCCACTCCTCGGCCGACGTGAAGGTGGCCGTGAACTCGATCATCCACTCGAAGACCTTCGACAACGGCATGATCTGCGCCTCCGAGCAGAGCGTGACCGCCTTGGACGACATCTACGACGACGTGAAGGCCGAGTTCGCGCGTCGTGGCTGCTACTTCCTGAAGGGCGACGAGCTCGACCGCGTCCGCAGGACCGTCATCATCAACGGCTCCGTGAACGCGAAGATCGTCGGCCAGAGCGCCGCGATCATCGCCGAGATGGCCGGCGTGGAGGTGCCGCCGAAGACGAAGATCCTCATCGGCGAGGTGGAGAGCGTCGACCCCTCCGAGGAGTTCGCGCACGAGAAGCTCTCGCCGGTGCTCGCGATGTACCACGCGAAGGACTTCGACGAGGCCCTCGAGAAGGCCAAGCGCCTCGTGGCGGACGGCGGCTTCGGCCACACCTGCTCGCTCTACGTGCACCCCACGCGCACGGACATCATCGACAAGTTCAAGAGCGTGATGATGACGGGGCGCATCCTCGTGAACACCCCGAGCGCCCAAGGCGGCATCGGCGACCTCTACAACTTCAAGATGGCGCCCTCGATGACGCTCGGCTGCGGCACGTGGGGTGGCAACTCTACCTCGGAAAACGTGGGCGTGAAGCATCTTTTGAACACCAAGGTGGTGGCCATGCGCCAAGAGAACATGCTCTGGTTCAGGACTCCGGAGAAGATCTACTTCAAGCGCGGCTGCATGCCCGTGGCGCTCGCCGAGCTCGGCCAGGTGATGGACAAGAAGCGCTGCTTCATCGTCACCGACCAGTTCCTCTACAAGAACGGCTACACGAAGCCCGTGGAGGACAAGCTCGACGAGCTCGGCATCGTCCACTCGTGCTTCTGGGACGTGGCGCCCGACCCGACACTGCAGTGCGCCCAGGAGGGCGTGAGGCAGCTCCGCGCCTTCGAGCCCGATGTGATCATCGCCATGGGCGGCGGCTCCGCCATGGACGCGGCGAAGATCATGTGGGTGATGTACGAGTATCCCGAGGCCAGGTTCGAGGACATGGCCATGGACTTCATGGACATCCGCAAGCGCATCTACACCTACCCCGACATGGGCAAGAAGGCCTACTTCGTGTGCATCCCCACGAGCTC
>CANQNP010000143.1 GCA_947625235.1 uncultured Atopobiaceae bacterium
ACGTAGACGAGGATGAGGATCGACGCGTTGTAGTCGAAGCGCACGGGCACGACCGCGTTGTAGTTCATCGCGTAGAGCACGCCCGCCATGCCGGCGAGCGCGGCCGCCACCACGAAGGCCATGAGGCGGTACTTCATGGTGTTGATGCCCACGCTCTCCGCGGCGATCGCGTTGTCGCGCACGGCCATGATGGCGCGGCCGCTTCGGCTGCGCACGAGGTTCAGCACGACGGCGAGCGTGAGCATCACGAGCACGAACCCGAAGAAGAAGGTCGAGAGCTGCTCGATGCCCACGGCGCCCTGCGGGCCGTTGATGATGATGTTGCCGTTGGTCATGTGGAGGTCGGCCGAGCTCGTGAGCGAGAAGTGGAGCCCGGAGGCGTCGAGGCCCACGTAGAGGTTGTTCATGATGTTCTTGATGATCTCGCCGAAGGCCAAGGTGACGATGGCGAGGTAGTCGCCCGAGAGGCGAAGCACCGGCACGCCGACGACGAAGCCCGCGAGGGCGGCGAAGGCGGCGCCCGTGAACATCGAGAGGAAGAACACGAGCCACGGGATGTCGAACATCGCCGAATAGCACGTGGCCGCGACGACGCCCGTGTAGCAGCCGACGCTCATGAACGCGGCGTGGCCGAGCGAGAGCTCGCCGGAGATGCCCACGACGAGGTTCAGCGACACCGCCGCCGCGATGTAGGCGCAGATGGTGGGAAGGAGCCCCACGATCACGCTCGGGAGGTTGCCCGTGGAGGCGAGGACCTGGAAGACCACATAGGCCACGATCACGATGAGGTAGGTGCCGAAGGGGCCCTTCCAGAGCTTGGAGAAGCTGAAGTTCTTAGCCATGGCGCCCTCCTACACCTTCTCCGGCACGTATTTGCCGAGGAGCCCGGAGGGCTTGATGAGCAGCACGATGATGAGCACGGCGAAGACGATGGCGTCGGAGAACTGCGTGCCGATGTAGGCCTTCGCGAAGATCTCGATGATGCCGAGGAGGATGCCGCCGAGCACCGCGCCCGGGATGGAGCCGATGCCGCCGAAGACCGCGGCGGTGAAGGCCTTGATGCCCGGCATGGCGCCCGTGGTGGGCATGAGCGTGGGGTAGCTCGAGCACAGGAGCACGCCCGCGATGGCGGCGAGGCCGCTTCCGATGGCAAACGTCGTGGAGATCGTGCTGTCCACGTTGATGCCCATGAGCCGCGCGGCGCCCGGGTCCTCGGAGACGGCGCGCATGGCCTTGCCGATCTTGGTCTTGTGGATGAAGAGCACCATGCAGACCATGATCACGGCGCAGGCGCAGATGGTCACGATGGTCTCGGCGCTGATGATGAGCTGGCCGTCGAAGAGCGTGAGCTTCGGCCACCCCGCCACCACGGAGGTGTAGACCTTCGGGTTCGCGCCCCAGATGAGAAGCGCGAGGTTCTGCAGCAGGTAGGAGACGCCGATTGCCGTGATGAGCACGGTGAGGCTCGCCGACTGGCGGAGCGGCTTATAGGCCACCTTCTCGATGGTGATGCCGAGGAGCGTGCACACGATGACGGCGGCGAGGATGCCGAAGAGCGGGTTCAGGCCCATCGAGCTCGCGATGATGAAGCTCACGTAGCCGCCGACCATGATGACGTCGCCGTGCGCGAAGTTCAGCATGCGCGCGATGCCGTAGACCATGGTGTAGCCGAGCGCGATGATCGCGTAGACGCTTCCGAGGCTCACGCCGTTGATGAGGTTTTCCAAAAACCCCATGGACTCCTCCTGCCTCGTTCGGGATGTACGTAGGTAGCGGTGACGGCTGCCCGCCTTATCGGACAGCCGTCACCGGATTGTGCCATGGCGCTCGAAGCGGCGTGCGCTCAGAGCCGAACTCCTTGGCTACTCGCTCGCGGACGTCGTGGTGGTGGCGTTCTCAGGCGACACGTAGGCGCCGTCCTGGATGATGACGGCACGCGGGTCCTTGGTGACCTCGCCGGTGTCCTGCCAGGTCATGGTCTCGCCGGTGAGGCCGCTGAACTCGAAGGTCGGATCGCTGAAGACGGAGACGAGCTTGTCGCAGATCTCAGAGGCGCTCATCTCGGGCGTGCACTCGGCCTTCTCGAGGGCCGCCTTCACCGCGTAGACGCAGTCGTAGGCGTCGGCCGCGAACTGGTTCGGGGTGTCGCCGAACTCCTTCTCGTACGCGTCGACGAAGTTCTTGACCTTCTCGTCGGCGGAGTCGGCGGAGAAGGGGGTGAGGAGCATGACGCCCTCGGCGAGCTTCGTGTCGAAGCCCTCGAGCGTGAGGATGCCGTCCATGCCGTCCACGCCGAAGAAGACGGGCTTGTAGCCGATCTGGTTCGCGTAGGTGAGGATGAGCGAGGCGGGGGTGTAGTAGATCGGGAGGAAGACGACGTTGGCGGCGGCGTCACGGCAGGCGTTCACCTGCACGGAGAAGTCGGTGGCGTTGTCGTCGGTGAAGGTCTGCACGCAGACAATCTCGAGCCCGAGGGTCTCGGCCTCCTGCTGGAACTTGTTGTAGATGCCGGTGGAATAGGCGTCGGAGTTGTTGTAGATGATGCCGACCTTGGAGCCGCTCATGTTGTCCTCGATGTACTTCGCGGACGCGGAACCCTGGTTGGGGTCGGTGAAGCACATCTGGAAGACGTTGCCCTTGCGCTGGAT
>CANQNP010000144.1 GCA_947625235.1 uncultured Atopobiaceae bacterium
GGGTTCGTGCAGCAGATCCTCAGCTCGCAGAACCCATCACGCGAGTACGCTGACCGCGACTCGAACACGCTCTCCTATGAGGAGATGCTTGCGGCGAGCACGGGCAACCAGCACATCGTCGATTACTTCGGGCTTCGTCAGGAGCGTCAGAGCCTAGAGATGCAGCGCGAGGCATACGAGAAGAACAGGGAGGCTCGAAAGCGAAAGCTCGACTTCTTCATGTCCGAGACGATGCCGCGATTCGAGAAGGAGCGGAAGATCGCCACCGAGAACCATGAGCTTCTGGAGAGCGCGGAGCGCAGGATCAACGAGGCAACGGAGCACGACAACAAGCTGCTCAACGAGAAGATCAAAGCCCGCAAGGTGATGGGCGTGAGGGATTACGTGAGCGGCACCCACCTTGAGGAGGGCGAGCGCCAGTGGCGCTGCACCATCGGCGAGACGGAGTACACCAGCATGGAGGACGCGAACAAGGCCATCCATGAAGGACTCTACAAGATCGATCTAGGGAAGGCCGAGGTGATCGGAAGCTACATGGGCCTCGGCCTCGCGCTGGAGCGAAGGCGTGACCGCACAACGGGCGAAGAGATCGTGTACGCCGGAATCGCCTTGCCGGACGGTAACTGCTGCTTCAGCGAGTATCCGGTGAACAGACGCGACAGAGGGGCGACGAGCGCCCTCGGGCAAGTCGGGAAGGTCGTATCGAAGTTCGCCGATAGGGAGAAGATCGTGCGAAGGTACGAGGACATGGCCTCACGGCGCGACGATCTATACGCCGCCGCAAACGACCCATGGCCGGGTGAGAGCGCCTACGCCGAGAACGCCGAGAAGATGAAGGAACTTTGCGATAAAGACCCGCAGATTGCCGAGATGTGGGCAATGGAATGCGGAGAAGGCGAGCCTAAGAAGGAGGACGATGAGACGGTCGAAGACAAGACCAAGATCATCGAGCCTGACTTCGGGCAGAAGCGAAAGGCACGCATAGCCTAGCGGCGAAAGTCAATGGTGACGGATGGCATCACAGTTCCTCCACAAATACAGAGATACATATTTACAGTGATACAGTTAACTGCTATGATATGGGCATAAGCAAAGCACACTCCCATTCGAGAGGAGGCGGATGTCCAGCGGGCGGTGATGAGAAGCCAGAGAACTGTCGGTTCAACTGGGTATTTCCACGCGCCGCTCGACAGCCATAGAGATGGGGCCATGCGCTTCGCGAACGGCTCTTGCGAACGAAACGCGAGTCCCATCGGGGAAATAGGCGGATAGCAGGTATCTAAGAGGGGAAACGAAAATGAAGAACATCATCCAGAACGCCAGCAAGAAGACCCGCAAGAACTTGGTCATCGGCGCATCAGCCGTAGCAGCCGTCGGAATCGCCTTGGGAATCGGATTCGCCTTCGCGAACCCAGTGGCCGCACCCGCGACCGCCGTGGCGGAGACAACCGCGTCCGCCCAGATCGAGGACGAGGGAACCCTTGAGGTCGAGGACGTGAAGGGCCTCTTGGATACGCTCGAATACGGCGGATCCACCATCGCCGTGGATGGCGAGACTTCCGTCGTGGCCAAGGACGGCCACACGTGGGTGACGCAGAAGGTGACGGAGGCCGATCCGGCGAAAGAGGTCGCCACCTGCGCCAAGGGATCGGCTGCTCTCTCAGCTGCCATTGGCACCAAGACCGTAGAGGACGAGGATCCGACCGGGGTCACGTGGGTGGTCGAGGGGCCTGACGGCAACGTGGACATCGCCCTCACCCAGCCTCCCGAGGCGAGTGCGGACGGAAGCCTCTCCGATGCCCTTGGGGAGTCGGACGGTTACACCATGAACGACGAATGCCTCGATGCCGCCAAGAAGGAAGCTCCCGAGGCAGAGGCCACCAAGGGAACTCCCCCGACGCTTCCCGATGGCAGCGACGTGAAGGTGGACGAGGCCGCACCGGAACCCGAGCAGACGGCCAAGCAGGAGGATTCCAAGTCGGATACCCCCACTACCAGTGGCTCCAAGGGCGACTCTTCGGACAGCTCTTCCTCCAAGGACTCGTCCAGCGGAAACAACAGCGGTAGCACGTCGGGCAGCAAGCCAACTGAAGGCTCCTCCAGTGCTTCGAGCGGCGGGAATGGCAGCAGCGGTAGCTCTTCCAGCAGCGCTCCGAGCGCACCTGCCAAGCAGAAGACGTGGGTAGACGAGGTTGGCCACTGGGAGCAGAAGCAGACCGGACAAAACTGGGTGCCCGAGCAGTACCGCGAGTACACCCTGTACACCTGCGCGGGATGCGGTTTCTCCACTGAATCAGAAGATGCCATCGGAGAACACCAGATTAAGGCTTGCAAAGACTATCGCAACGGTACTCACTCAGAGGCGACGAACTACTATGCGATGCCCAAGTTCGAGCAGATTGGGGGCGGCTACTACGAGCCTGTGTACGAGAACGTGTGGGTCGTGGACTCGCCGGGTCACTGGGAGTAAGGAGGGTCGGGATAACTCCATTCGGTGAGTTTCGAGGGGCCGCATCGGGATGCATCCGGCGCGGCCCCTCCCCTTTGCATTTTCTGGTGGGGTTGGGGTTCAGTCGTGATGGTGCTCTTCTAGGAACTTGAGGTACTGCCGATACTTCTTCAGCGC
>CANQNP010000145.1 GCA_947625235.1 uncultured Atopobiaceae bacterium
CGACCTGCTTGGCCTCGCCCTTCTCCACGCGATCCTCGGGCGTCGTCGTGCCCTGGCCAGGCAGGGGGAGCGCGATGCCGCGCGCGTCCATGATCTCGTTCGCGATGAAGAAGAAGGGGTAGGTGCGCGCGATGCCGAGATAGGCCGTGAGCTGGTAGAGGACCTCCTTCACCGCCACCGGATCGAGCCCCACCTCGAGCGCGCCCACGAGGATGCGGCGGAACTCCTCCCTGCCACCGCAACCGAGGCAGGTGGCGAGGATGGCGAGGAAGCGCGTGCGGTCGTCGAGCTTCGTCTCGCGGAGCACCTCGTCGAAGGCGAAGCTCGCGAAGAGGGAGACGAACTCGGGATCGGTGGCCTCGAGCGTGTAGTTCTCGCTGTTGAACATGCGCTGGTGCTGCGCAAGGGCGGCAGGGGTGGGTTCGGAGCTCATGGGTCCTCCTCGAGAAACGCAACGGCATGCGATACGGCTGAAAGCTTAGCCCAGAACGCCCTTTCCGAATCGTTTTCACCGAGGGAAGCCGCTTACGGTGCAATGCGAAGCGTTGCGCGATACGCGGACTCCCTCGATGCACATTCAGCATCGCCAGGCCTCGCGCGAAACGCGAGGACCGGCTCTGTTTCCTTGGTGCTGAGCTTGGAAGATAAGAACCGATTATCGAAAGATGACAATAATGCCAATATACATAAGCAATACTTATGTTACGATCGGCACGGGTGCGTGAGGTTCTGAAACGCTCACCTACATCTCGTGGAAACGGAGCACGCGCACCACTAGATTTGGTAGGGCTACCGAGGAGAGAGCATGCTGCTGCGCCAACTTGAGTACTTCTGCGCCGTCGTCGAGGAGAGCAGCTTCACGCGCGCCGCGGAGAACTGCCTCGTCTCGCAATCAGCCGTCTCCCAAGCGGTCCACGCGCTCGAGCGCGAGCTCGGAGTCGAGCTGCTCGACCGAGAGGGGAGGAGCTTCTCCGTAAAGCCCACGGGAGCCCTCGTCGCGCGCCGCGGCCGCGCGGTGCTCTCGAGCGTTGACGAGCTGGAACGCGAGGTGAAAGACCTCGAGCTCGGCCTACCGAGCAGCCTTGCCATCGGGTGCCTCGGCTCCTGGGAGGGAAGCGAGGTCAATCGCAGCCTCGCCGTCTTCGCGAAGAGCCATCCCCGTCTCACGATCGAGATCGTTTCCGGCTCCGCGGACTTGCTCTTCGAGCGCCTCGAGCGCGGCACGCTCGACGTGATCTTCACCGACGAGCGCCGCTCCTTCGAGAACCCCGCGCTTGGATGCCTGCCGCTCACGCAGGCAAAGCTCTGGGTCGAGGCCTCCGAGGCGTCGCCTTGGGCCTGGGCGCCCGAGCTCTCGCCGATGCAGCTCGAGGATGTGCCGGTGATCCTCATCGCCTCTAAGCGCCAGGAGGAGCCCGAGACGGCCTACTTTGCCTATGAGCTCGGCCTCCACGGCCGCTTCCTCTTCGCGAGGAGCCTTGAAGAAGGCCGGCTTATGGTGGCCGCCAACCGCGGGCTCCTCGTCGTGGAGGCGCCGGACCACGGCTCGGGCGACGTGGGCATCTCGCGCCGCGTGCCGCTCGTGGACGACGCGGGGCAGATCACCACCGAGCTTGCCTGCGTATGGCTCGCGCAGCGCGCCAATCCCTTCATCGAGGAGTTCTCCGAGGCGCTCAAAGACGCCTTCACGCCAAGGAGGCCGCGCCGCATCAGCGCGTGATTCCCGTCGCCAACGCGCTAAGCTTCCCTCTTTAGTTGCACAATCAAGCAACGGCTGGCCGAAGGACCCTGCTGCGGGGAAGGAGGCGAGGCATGGACGCTGCGAGCGTGGTGGGGAAGCTCGTGGAGAAGCGCTACCAGGCCAAGCCGCAGACCGCGCGGCGCCTCCTCGAGGCCGCCTACACGTACGTGAACGTGTCCGGCCACCTTGCGAGCAAGAAGGACGGGATCGCGAGCGCCGTCACGCAATTCAACGGCGCCGTGGCGTCCGAGATCGTGAAGTCGCTTCGCCACCCCGAGCGCGCGGCGATCGTGAACATCTTCCTCCCCTGCGAGCTCCTCCACGCGCTCGGGATCACCCCGATGTTTCCCGAGGGCATCTCCGTCTACGTGGCGAACACCCGCTGCCCCGAGGCCTTTTGCCAGGCGGCCGAGTGCTCGGGCGTGCCCGAGAGTTTCTGCAGCTACCACAAGCTGATGCTCGGGATGAACGAGACGAGCGTGATGCCCGCGCCCGCCCTCGTGGCCAATACCACGCTCGCCTGCGATGCGAACCAGGTGTCCTTCCGCCGCATCGCAAAGCGCGGAGGCGTGGGCCAGGTGGTCATCGACGTCCCCGAGGCGGCCGACGAGGAATCGATCGCCTACGTGGCCGAGCAGCTGCGCGACTTCGGCGCCGCGCTCGAGCGCGAGTTCGGAAGGACCATCGACGAAGAGGCGCTGAAGGCCGTGTGCCGGCGCTCAAAGCGCACGCTCGAGCTCGTGGCGGAGTTCGCCAAGCGCCGCGCCGAGGTCACGCTCCCGATGAGCCTCACGGGCGAGCTCTGCGTGCTCATCGCCACGCACATCATGCTCGGCAC
>CANQNP010000146.1 GCA_947625235.1 uncultured Atopobiaceae bacterium
TGGAAGCCCACGCGCGAGCGGACGCGGCTTCTCGCCATGGCCCTGCGCGGCCGCGCCGAGCAGGTGACGAGCGCCAACGCCCGGCACTACTACTTCGCCTGCGCGCACGAGCTCGACGAACCCTAGGCAACTCGGCAAGATACCTACGAGCAGCCGTGTGCGCCGTGAGGATACTTGGAAAGCGTCGAGCTTGATGAGCTGTCGCAGGAGTGTGTGGGGAATCATCGATGAACACGAAGCCGCAAAGCCAAGGGGAGCGGCTCCTTTGGCTCATACGCGCACTTCTTGCCGAAGATCCGAGGTATCAGGGCCTCGCGATCCCCGACGATCCCGAGGGGCAGTGGCATCTCTACCGGGCGCTCGCCAACGTGCGGCCGCCGAGGCCCGTGAGCGATGAGTACCTGCGCATCCAAGACGCGTACCTGCAGAATCTCCTCTGCGAGAGGGGCATGGCCGATTACCGCGAGCTCGAACCGAGGGCCCCACATCTCTACCTCTGGCAAGGCGACATCACCACGCTCGCGGTGGACGCCATCGTGAACGCCGCCAATAGCCAGATGTTGGGGTGCTTCTATCCCAACCATGGCTGCATCGATAACGCGATCCACACGTTCGCCGGCGTGGAGCTGCGCCTCGCGTGCGCCGAGCTCATGGCCAAGCAGGGGCACGAGGAGCCCACGGGCCACGCGAAGGTCACGCCGGCCTTCAACCTGCCCAGCCGCTTCGTGATCCACACCGTGGGGCCCGTGGTGCGCGGCGCTCCCACGCCGACGGATCGCGCGCTCCTCGCTTCCTGCTATCTCAGCTGCCTCGACGCGGCGGCTGAGAGGGGCCTTGCCAGCATCGCCTTTTGCTGCGTCTCCACCGGCGAGTTCGGCTATCCGCACGTGGAGGCCGCCGAGGTGGCGATTGCCACCGTAGGGGAGTGGCGGCAAGCGCATGGCGACGCGGCGAAGCCGATCGACGTGGTCTTCAATGTGTTCAAGGATGATGACTATGCCATCTATGAGCGGCTTCTTTAGTTCACGGACATCGGATTTCCGGCGCGGCCTTCGGCGGCTCGCGGGGATGCTCGATGACGCCGACGCCGTGGTCATCGGCGCGGGAGCGGGCCTCTCCACGGCCGCGGGACTCACGTACTCGGGCGAGCGCTTCGAGCGCTGTTTCGGCGACTTTGCCGAGCGCTATGGCATCACCGACATGTACTCGGGGGGCTTCTATCCCTTCCCGACGCCGGAAATCACGTGGGCATGGTGGGCGCGCCACATCTTCTACAACCGCTACGTCGATCCTCCTGGGCTCACGTATCAGCGGCTGCGCGCGTTGGTGGATGGCCGTGACCACTTCGTGATCACCACGAACGTGGACCACTGCTTCCAGAAGGCGGGGTTTGAGAAGGATCGCCTCTTCTACACGCAAGGCGACTACGGCCTTTGGCAGTGCTCGTTGCCCTGCCATCAGGAAACGTATGACAACGAGGCGCAGGTGCGGCGCATGGTCGCCGAAGAGCGGGATATGGCCATCCCCTCCGAGCTCGTGCCCGTCTGCCCGCGGTGCGGACGTCCCATGTCGATGAACCTCCGGGCTGATAGCACGTTCGTCGAGGACGCGGGCTGGCATGCCGCGGCGAAGCGCTACGCGGACTACCTCGATGCCCATGCGACGTCGCGCGTGCTCTACCTCGAGCTCGGCGTGGGCGCGAACACCCCCGTCATCATCAAGTATCCCTTCTGGCAACTCACCGCGCGCAATCCGCGCGCCTCCTACGCCTGCGTCAATCTCGGCGAGGCCTTCTGCCCGCAAGAGATCGCCGAGCGCTCCGTGTGCATCGACGCCGACATCAACGACGTGCTGGATGCCCTCGGCGCATGAGCGAGTAAGGGGGCGCCCCACGCCACAGTCGTGCGAAAGGGGGCGCCCCACGCCAGTCGCGCTTCGCGAGAGGGGATGAGCCAAGCCCCTACGCGAGCGCCTCGTAGAAGGCCACGTCGACGGGCTCGAGCCACTCGGTGGAGAAGTTCACGCCCGGGACCTCGACGGAGAGGTGCGCGAACCAGCTATTCGGCGAGGCGCCGTGCCAGTGCTTCACCTCGGGCGGGATGTTCACCACGTCGCCCGGGCCCATCTCGATGGGCTCCTCGCCCTCGGCCTGGTAGTAGCCGCGCCCGCCCACGCACACGAGGATCTGGCCGCCGCCCTCGTCGGCATGGTGGATGTGCCAGTGGTTGCGGCAGCCCGGCTCGAAGGTCACATTCGCGATGCCCACTTGCTCGCTCGAGAGCCTCGCAAGGTAGCTCTGCCCGTCGAAGTACTCGCCGAAGGGGTTCGGCTCGCCGATCGGGAAGATGATCGTCTCCTGGAACTCGTCTTTGGTCATCAAGGTCCTCTCCTCGCTTTCTCTTTTCCAAACCGCCCGATGGAGGGCGCGTTCCTGCTATATCGAGAGCGCGGCGCCCGGCGCGAGCGCGTGCACGCGCCCAGGGTTCACCACCTCTGCGGCGAGCTTCACGGGGTCGCCGTTGAAGGTGTTCCAGTCCGGCGCGTCGACGCTTCCCCAGTGGATGCACACGAG
>CANQNP010000147.1 GCA_947625235.1 uncultured Atopobiaceae bacterium
CATCTGGCGTAAGAATAGCCGAGTTCCTCTCAGCACACTAAGACGGGATCTCGGGGATTTCGCCTCATCAGACAATGCTTTTACGCACGTAGGCCCTTCCGCCTGCGAGTTCAGGTACGGGGAGCCGCGCTCTTTCTCGGCCTGCGCGGCCTCGCCACGGCACTCCCCTCGCGCGCGCCCGCGCTCCGCGTCGTGGTGCCGCGCGGCGTGCGCGTGGTGTCACACGGCATCGATCATTCACCGTACTAGCTCGGGAGCCTGATGGTTCCCGGGGAGCTCGCGCCGTCCAGCATGATTTCGTAGACGCCATCGCCCACGCGCTGCCACGTACCCGCTCCTCCTTCTGGGTTGGAGAAGAACTCCTCCCACCATTGAGGATCCTCGATGAACGAATCGAACGGACCGTGGACGCTATCACCGTAGCCCCCGTTGTACACGGCAGTGCCATCGTCCCCCACCACGAAGAACTCCGTAAAGGTAGCATCAGACCTCACTGCTTGAATTGCCCACGCGCCCACGGGATCGCCCGTAGCGAAGCCATTCGGGACGAGGAGCAGCATGTCACTGGTGGAGTCCAGATCGCCCGACCCGGTTGCGTCGTCCAGATAGTCGAGTTCGAAAACGGTGCCCTCCCCCACGGTGCCCGCCGGTTCGAATGCGAAGGTCTCCGTTGGGCTGTAGGCCGATTGCCAGCTCATCGTGCCGTCATCATCGAAATCCAACGTATAAACAGGGGTGTTGTCGAATGAAAGCGAGTAGGTGCCCGCAGGGATGCTCGCGAGCTGGCCACCACCGCCCAGAACGCCGGTGAGGAAGAGCACGAGGACGGCGACCACAGCCACCACGACGGCGACGATGGCGATGGCGGCCTTCGACTTCTTCTTGGGCGCGGGCCGTGGAGTTTGCACCTCGGCCGGAGCCGCGGATGTGGTCGCGGGCGCGGGAGGCATGGGTGCGGGAGCGGGAGATGAGGGCGCAGATGGCGAAGTGGCGTTTCGCACGCCAGATCCCCCTGGCGCCTGCCCAATGCGATTGCCGCACTGCGGGCAGAACTTCGCCCCCTCGTTGACTTCCGCTCCACAATTACTGCAGTACATTCACGGCCTCCTCAGTACGTCCATCGGTCTCGCGGGGTATCCATCGTAGACGCCAGTGTGGCGTCGTGCGACGAAGGCAGCTGGTAGATGGCTTGCCTCATTTGCCGGTCCCAGCATCACGCGCCCTGCGGGGCCCTCTTTCGGACCGCTTCGCCGCAGGCCCCGCAGAACTTGGCGTCAGGCGGGAGCTCCTTGCCGCACTTCGGGCAGAAGGCGCGCTTGGGCGCGGGCGATGGAGACGCCGCGGGGGCGCCGGATGCGACGTTGGCGGCGGGTGCGGTTCGTCCGGCTGGAGTGGCGGCGGCGCGTGCGTTCGAGGAGCGGGACGTGGTCGAAGCGGCCTTGGTCGCCTGCGGCACCGCCCTCGCCGCAGCCTGCGCGGGCGTGGTCGTTGCCGCGCGAACCGCCTGCGCGCGTCCCCTCGTGCCCGGTAGCGGAGCCGGCGTGCCCGGGGGCGGGAGCACTATCCCGAGGTTCGCGACGCCGCGATAGCGGTCGGCGAGGAGCTCGCGGCCTTGTGGCTCCTTCGCGTTCTTATAGCGGCTCCACTTGTTGGAGATGGCGTCGTTCGCCTTGTTCGCCGCCGCGTTCACGCCGAAGCGTATGACGAGGAAGATGCCCACCAGCACGACGATGAGGATGATGGCGGGCATGGGGTTCTGGCCCATGGCGGCCTCCCTAGATGAAGTTGGTCTTGGTCTTGAACTCGCCCTGGCGCATCTCCACCGCGCACATCGGGTCGGCGCGCAGGAAGAGCTTCTCCAAGGACGTCTCCGTCATGTTCATCGAGCCCACGCCATACGGCGTGCCCTTGTGCTGCGTCCAGCTCGTGAAGCCGAAGGTGTAGCGGTGCTCGCCATCGTGGAACCCCTTGTACTTGAGCGTGGCCTTCCAGCTGTCGCCGTCGAAGTCGATGGCCTTCGCGGCGGATCGGAGAGATACGCCCGCCGGCGTATCGGCAAAATCGCCGGACCTGGCTCGCTCGACGATCGTATTGAAGTCGGCCGTCGTGTAGAAGATCTCCTCGCGCTCCCAGAAGCTGATGGGGCGATCGATGATCGTGCCAGCCGCCTCGAGCTCCTTGTTCCGCTTGCTGCTGTAGACCACCGCCACGGCGATGACGCCCACGACGATGAGGATGATGGCGAATTCCACGCCGAACCCCTTCCTCCGCTCGAAACGGCGCGATCCGATTGGTTGCCCGCTACATCCAATCGATGAGGGCGCTTTCCGTGAAGTCGTAGTTGGTGTTCACTTTGGTGGGGTCGCCGCCGCCTATGGGGACGATGAAGAGCTCGATGTTTTGGTTTTCCTCGGAGCCCTCATTCAGCTTCGAGAGGAACGCGACCTCGGACCCGTCTGGCGAGACCCTCGGGTTCGCACTCATCCTGTTCTTCGCCTCGGGAATGATGCTGGTTCGCGAAGAATACCAACCGTCGAATCCCTCGTT
>CANQNP010000148.1 GCA_947625235.1 uncultured Atopobiaceae bacterium
GCGCAAGACAGCGGAAGCGGTTCCCTTACAAATCGCAGGCCATGAGGTCGTCGAAGGTCTCGCGGCGGACGGCGAGGCGGTCTTCGCCGTCGTGGACGATCACGATGGGCGGGCGGCAGACGCGGTTGTAGTTCGAGGCCATGGAGTACGTGTAGGCCCCGGTGGTGAGCACCGCGAGGAGGTCGCCGCGCGCGGGCCGCGCGATGGCCACGCCCTCGCCGAGGAGGTCGCCGCTCTCGCAGCAGCGCCCGCCGATCGTCGCCGTGAAATCCGCGGGATCCGCCGCGCGGTTCGCCGTGAGCATCGTGTATTTCGACTGGTAGAGCGTGTAGCGGGGGTTGTCCGTCATGCCGCCGTCGATGGAGACGTAGTTCCTGAAGCCGGGGATCTCCTTCACGGAGCCCACGGTGTAGAGCGTGATGGCGGCGTCGGCCACGAGGCTTCGGCCGGGCTCGAGGAGGATCCTCGGGCACTCGAGGCGCGCCGCCTCGCACGCGCGCGCGATGCCCTCGCCGAGCACGCGGACGTGTGCCGCGATGTCCACCTCGGGGTCCTCGGCCACGTAGCGCACGCCGAACCCGCCGCCGAGGTTCAGCGTATCGGCCGTGAAGCCATGCTCGCTCCGCACGCGGGCGATGAAGGAGATCATGATCTCCGCCGCGTCGAGGAAGGGCGTGGCGTCGAAGATCTGCGAGCCGATGTGGCAGTGGAAGCCGCGCAGGTCCACGTGGGGTGCCGCGAGCGCGGCGGCGGTGATGGCCTCCGCGGCGCCCGTCTCGATGGCGGAGCCGAACTTGGAATCGATGCGCCCCGTGTTGATCTTCGCGTGCGTGTGCGGGTCGATGCCGGGGGTGATGCGCAGGAGGATGTCCTGGCAGAGGCCCACCTCGCCCGCGAGCTCGTCCACGCGGGCGAGCTCCTCCTGGTTGTCCACCACGATGGTGCCCACGTGCCGCTCTAAGGCGAAGCGGAGGTCCGCGTCGGTCTTGTTGTTGCCATGGAAGAAGATGCGCTCCGCCGGAAAGCCCGCCGAGAGCGCCGTGGCGAGCTCGCCCGGCGAGACGACGTCCGCCCCCAGGCCCTCGCTCTCCACGATGGGGTAGATCTGGCGAAACGAGAGCGCCTTCGAGGCGTAGAGCGCGCGCGAGCCCCTCGGGAGGGCGGCCTCGATGGCCTCGCGGTAGGTGCGGCAGTGCGCGCGCACGCGATCCTCGGAGAGGAGGATGAGCGGGGTGCCGTACTTCTCGGCGAGCGCCACCGTGTCGAGCCCGTCGAAGAGGAGGTGCCCGTCCTCGCCGAGCGTGAGGTTTGGATAGAGGAGCGCAGAAGTTGCCATGGTTGCCGCCTTCGTGCGTATTCTCGCTGCTTAGAGGTAGTGCCTGAGGCGCTCGCACGCCTCGGCGGTGGCTTCATGGGAGCCGAAGGACGTGAGGCGAAGGTGGCCCTCGCCGCACGAGCCGAAGCCGGCGCCCGGCGTACCCACGAGGTGCACGTCCTCGAGGAGGCGATCGAAGAACTCCCAGGAGCCCATGCCGCCCGGGCACGACACCCAGAGGTAGGGCGAGTTCGCGCCGCCCGTGTAGGCGACGCCGCGCTCCTCGAAGACCGCGCCCATGATCTGGGCGTTCTCGCGGTAGTACGCCACGAGCGCCTCGCATTCCGCCTCGCCCTCGGGCGAGAGCGCCGCCTCGGCGCCGCGTTGCACCACGTAGGGCACGCCGTTGAACTTCGTCGTCTGGCGGCGGCTCCACATCTCGTTCAGGTTCATGCCGCCCGCATCGAGGCCCGCCGGCACGACGGTCCACGAGCAGCGGGTGCCCGTGAAGCCCGCGCTCTTCGAGAGGCTCGCCACCTCGATGGCGCACTCCTTCGCGCCCTCCACCTCGAAGATCGAGTGTGGGAAGTCGCCCGCGATGAAGGATTCGTAGGCGGAGTCGAAGATGATGAGCGAGCCCGTGGCCCGCGCGAACTTCACCCACTCCTCGAGCTGGGCGCGATCGTAGACGGCGCCCGTGGGGTTGTTCGGCGAGCAGAGGTAGATGATCACGCCCTCCGGCGTAGCGCCGACGGCGTCCTCGAGCTCCGCGGGGCCGGGCAGGTACTCGTTTTCCTCCGTGGCCGGCACGAAGGCGATCTCGCGCCCGAGCATGCGGTTCGAATCGACGTAGACGGGATAGACCGGGTCGGGGATGCACACGAGGTTCTGCCCGAAGAGCTCGGTGAGGTTCGCGACGTCGCTCTTCGCGCCATCGCACGAGAAGATCTCGCCGAGGGCGAGCTCCACGCCGAAGCGCTGGTAGTGGCGCTGGATCGCCTCGAGGAGGAAGTCGTAGCCCGCCTCCGGCGCGTAGCCGCGGAAGGTCTCCCGCGAGGCCATCTCCTCAACGGCCGCCGCCATCGCGCGCGTGACCACCTCGGGGAGCGGCAGCGTCACGTCGCCGATGCCGAGGTGGATGATCTTCGCCTCGGGGTGCGCCTCGCGAAAGCGCGCCACGCGGCGCGCGACCTCGGAGAAGAGGTAGTTCTTCTCGAGGAG